>JBAXMQ010000016.1:0-41426 GCA_037134215.1 Betaproteobacteria bacterium | reverse complement strand
TCTTGAAGGGGAAACGGAAACCCGCGAGCAGCGCCTTGCACTCTTCGTCGGTTTTTGCCGTTGTGGTGATACTGATATTGAGACCGCGCAAGGCATCCACCTTGTCGTACTCGATTTCAGGGAAAATGATTTGCTCTTTCACGCCGATGTTGTAGTTTCCACGGCCATCAAAGGCACGGCCAGAAATGCCGCGAAAGTCGCGGACCCGAGGCAGAGCCACGGTCACAAAGCGGTCGAGGAATTCAAACATTTGCACGCCGCGCAGGGTGACCATGCATCCGATGGCCTGGTCCTCGCGGATCTTGAATCCTGCAATGGCTTTCTTGGACTTGGTCACGACCGGTTTTTGGCCGGCGATCTTGGTCATGTCGCTGACTGCATGATCCATCACCTTCTTGTCGGCGACGGCCTCACTCACACCCATGTTCAAGGTGATTTTTGTTAGCCGCGGTACTTGCATCACGGAGGTGTAGCCAAACTTGGCCATCAGGTCCGGCGCGACCTTGTCGCGGTAATGTTGCTGCAAACGAGCCATGCTCATGCCCCCTTGATTTCTTCACCGGTAGACTTGTAAACGCGTACGCGCTTACCGTCGGCCAACTGCTTGATGCCAACCCTGTCCCCCTTGCCAGCCACGACGTTGAAGATCGCGACATTGGACTGGTGGATGGGCATTGATTTCTCGACGATGCCGCCGGTCGAACCCTTCATGGGATTGGGCTTGGTATGCTTTTTGACCAAATTGATGCCCTCAACCAACACATGGGAATCGTCGGTGCGCAGCGTAATCTTGCCGCGCTTACCCTTGTCGCGCCCGGCAATCACAATGACTTCATCGCCCTTGCGAATCTTGTTCATGATGCGTCCTTACAAAACTTCAGGAGCCAATGACACGATCTTCATGAACTTTTCAGTCCGAAGTTCTCGTGTCACTGGGCCAAAAATGCGTGTACCGATAGGCTCAAGCTTGGCATTGAGCAGCACAGCGGCATTGCCATCGAACTTGACAAGTGAGCCGTCGCTGCGGCGAATGCCTTTGGCGGTTCGCACCACGACAGCACTGTAAACCTCGCCCTTTTTGACGCGTCCGCGTGGCGCTGCTTCCTTGATGCTCACCTTGATGACATCGCCAACGCTGGCGTACCGCCGCTTGGACCCGCCAAGCACCTTGATGCACAGCACGGATTTCGCGCCCGTGTTGTCGGCGACTTCGAGTCGAGATTCAGTTTGGATCATTTCAATTATTCCCAACTTGCATCAGATCGGCCGGGGTCGGTGGCTAAGGCCACTGGCACCCTCTTTTCTGATCAGTCTTGGGCCCGTCGTCTTTCAGCATGAACCACTCACGCCGCTTTCGCTGGGCAGATACTTCACTGGGTTTAACAGCGAAGCCCTCTATTATGAGGACTTAATCGAACACCGTCAAGCGGTTTTCTACCTAAACTTGCAATAACTTGGGCGCAGGCGACAAAAGCCAGGCTTGGCAGGCGCTAGATGGGCGACAGGCCGCTGCCGAACTTCAGCACCCCAACAGACTGTTCGGGCCGGGCATGGGTAGACTGAGGGGTGGGCCCGACAGCGGGCGGACCGGAGCACACGACACCATGACTGAGCGAATAGCATTTATCGGCGGCGGCAATATGGCCAGCGCCCTCATTGGCGGACTCATTCGCCAGGGCACGCCGCCCGAAACGATCGATGTGGTCGAGCCGTTCGCTGACGCGCGCAGCGCCATGCAGCGCCAGCATGGCGTGTTGGCGTTGCCTGAGGCCGGCGCGTTCCTGGCCGCGGCGGGGTTGGTGGTCTGGGCGGTGAAGCCCCAGGTGTTCCATCAAGCCGCACAAGCGGTCCACCTGCACACTGGGCAAGCCTTGCACCTGAGCGTGGCCGCCGGTATCCGCAGTGACAGCATTGCGGCTTGGCTGGGGAGTGAACGCGTGGTCAGGGCCATGCCCAACACGCCAGCACTCATCGGGAAGGGCATCACGGCGCTGTTTGCCCGCTCAGCGGTCACCCCACTGGAGCGAAAGCGTGTCAGCGAGATCATTGCCAGTACCGGCGACATGCTCTGGCTGGAGGCCGAACAGCATCTTGATGCCGTTACCGCCCTCTCAGGCTCCGGACCTGCCTACATCTTCTACTTGCTGGAGGCGATGCGCACTGCCGGCACTGAAATGGGTTTACCCGCTGATCAGGCTTACCAATTGGCGGTGGCCACTTGTATTGGCGCTGGCGAGCTTGCGCGGGCTTCGACGGCGTCGCCCGAAGTCCTGCGCCAGCGCGTAACGTCGCCCGGCGGCACCACGCATGCGGCCATCAGCCTGATGGAGCAGGCCGGAATGAAATCCCAGCTCGTTCAGGCAATGCATGCGGCGCGCAACCGGGCAACCGCCATGGGCGACGAATTTGGCGCAATCTGACCATCCGGTGTACGGCAAGCAGGTTACAGTTCAAGCTTGACCGTTCAGATCGCGTCTGCCCGGCGCGGACAACACCGGACCTTTGACTTCACCGCAGGGAACTATCCATGAAAAAATTTCTTACCGCACTGATCAGTGTCAGCTTCCTGGCCCTGCCATTGGCCCTGGTTGCCGTGCCGGCCCACGCCAAAACCACTGCGCAAGCGCAGGACGGTCAGACTGGCACAAAGACAAAGACAAAGGCCAAGACCAAAGGCAAGTCTAAGAAATCCTCTACCAAGAAGGCCAAGAAGCCAAGCAGCGCGCCCGCCAAAGCGACCCCCTGAGCAGACACGCACCTGGCCAAAAGGTTGGGGTCAGCGCGAACTGTAGGCCACCACCACGCCCACAAATACGGTAAATCCGAGCCAATGGTTGAGGCGAAAGGCTTTGAAGCAGCCGTCCCGGCTGCGATCACGCACCAAGCGGTAATGCCATGCCACTTGGGCCAGCGCCGGCACCAATGCTATAAAAAAAATAGCTGAAATCCCATGCCAGGCAAGGGCCAGGCACCAAATTGCCAGAAAAATCGAGTAACAGGCCATCACCACGGATACGTCCTTGTCGCCCAGCGTGATGGCCGAGGTTTTCATGCCCAAACGCAGATCGTCGTCACGGTCCACCATGGCGTACTCGGTGTCATAGGCCAGCACCCAGAACAGGTTGCCCAAAAGCAACACCCATGCCAGTGGCGGCGCACTGGTGGCCAAAGTATGAAGGGGCCCGCCCTGCACGGCTGAAAAAGCCAGCGGAATGCCGAAGCTGAAAGCCACCCCGAGAACGGCTTGAGGCATGGACACAAACCGTTTGGCGTAGGGGTAAACCAGCGTCACGGCCAGCGCCACAACCGACCAAACGACGGTGGTGGCATTGGTGCTCAGCACCAACCCAAAAGCCAGTATCGCCAGCGCTGCCCCAAGCCATAAGGCCTCGCGCACCGACACGGCACCACGGGTCACCGGCCGCTGCGCGGTGCGTTTGACGTGGCGGTCAAAGTCGCGGTCAGCGACGTCGTTGACACAGCAGCCGGCGCTGCGCATCAGGATGGTGCCCAAGGTAAAAACCAGCAGCAGATGCCAGCCAGGGAAGCCACGCGCTGCGATCCAGAGTGCGCTTAGGGTCGGCCAAAGCAGCAAGAGCCAGCCCGCTGGCCGGTCCCAGCGGATCAGGTTCAGATACAAGGGCAAGCGCTGGGCAACACGGCTCATGTCTATCGTTCGCAATCGGCGCAGCCCTCAGGACAGGCGTTTGACGCCCGGCAGCTCGCAGGCGTAGATCGCGTTGCGCAACGCGGCAATAGCCTCGTACCGGGTGTAACTCCGGCGCCAGGCCAGCACCACGCGGCGGGTGGGTGCTTCACCCTCGAAAGGCAGGTACTTGATGTAGGGGTCTTCATTGCGCTTTCGACGTGGGCTCGAGGCCATCGCCTCCTTGGGCACGCCCAGTCGAGGCACCAGGGTGACCCCCATACCCGCGGCCACCATGTGCTTGATGGTCTCCAGCGAGGAGCCCTCAAAGCTTTTGCGAATACCCTCGGTATGGCTGGAAAAGCGGGCAAACTCGGGGCAGACTTCCAGCACATGGTCTCGAAAACAGTGGCCGCTGCCGAGCAGCAGCATGGTCTCAAGCTTGAGATCGTCGGTACTGACGCTGCTGCGGGCGGCCAGGGCGTGGTTGGTCGGCACGGCCGCCAAAAAAGGCTCGTCGTACAGGGGCGCGATGGCCAGGCCGGCGTCGGGGAAGGGTTCAGCCAGAATGGCGCAGTCAATCTCGCCGGTGCGCAGCATTTCCAGCAGCTTGACAGTGAAATTTTCCTGCAACATCAGCGGCATCTGGGGTGTGCGCGCAATGACCTGCCGCACCAAATCCGGCAACAAATAGGGACCAATGGTATAGATCACGCCCAGCGTCAGCGGCCCGGCGAGCGGGTCTTTACCGCGCTTGGCAATTTCACGGATGTTGGCCGCCTGTTCCAGCACGCTCTGCGCCTGACGCACGATTTCCTCGCCCAGATGGGTGACCGAGACCTCATTGGCGCTGCGCTCGAACAATTTGACGTCAAGCTCCTCCTCCAGTTTCTTGACGGCCACTGACAGGGTCGGCTGCGATACAAAACAGGCGTCTGCGGCTCGGCCAAAGTGGCGCTCGCGGGCCACGGCAACGATGTACTTGAGTTCGGTCAGTGTCATGGCACTATTGTCCTCCCAGTCGAGGCTGGCGCCTCAGGCTTTGAGGTATTCGGATTTGGTACCCAGCCAACGCATCACATGCCGTTCGGCCAGCGCCGGATGCCGATCCAGCAGCACCGGGGCAAGCTCACGGGCCCAGGCCAGCAGCTGATTGTCGGTCGCCAGATCGGCAAAGCGCAGCAGCGCAGCACCCGACTGGCGGGCGCCCAAGAACTCGCCTGGCCCCCTGATCTCCAGGTCGCGCCGGGCGATCTCGAAACCGTCCCCGGTGTCCACCATGGCCTTGAGCCGTTCCCGCGCGGTCTCGCCCAGACGGGGCGCATCGCCAGTGCTGTAAAGGAGCACGCAGGCCGAGGCCGCCGCACCGCGCCCGACCCGGCCTCTCAGCTGGTGCAGCTGCGACAGCCCAAAGCGCTCGGCATGTTCGATCACCATCAGCGAGGCGTTGGGCACGTCCACACCCACCTCGATCACCGTGGTGCTGACCAACACGCCCATTTGGCCGCCGCTGAACAATGACATCACCGCCTTTTTCTCGGTCACTGGCATGCGTGAGTGCAGCAGCCCGACCATCACGCCGGGCAAAGCAGCGCTGAGCTCGGCGTGGGTTTGGGTGGCGTTGCGCAGGTCGAGCGCCTCGCTGTCCTCGATCAGAGGGCAGACCCAGTAGATTTGTCGCCCGAGCGCGAGTTGGCCACGGATACGCTCGGTCACCTCGTCACGCCGGGCCTCGTTCACGACCTTGGTCACGATGGGTGTGCGCCCGGGCGGCAGCTCGTCCAGGGTGGACACATCCAGGTCAGCGTAGTAACTCATGGCCAGGGTGCGTGGGATGGGCGTGGCCGTCATCATCAGCAAATGCGGCTCCTGGGCCTCGGCACCGAGCTTGGCGCGCAAGGCCAGCCGCTGGGCCACGCCAAAGCGGTGCTGTTCGTCGATGATGGCCAGCGCCAGCCGGTGAAACAACACCTTGTCCTGTATCACGGCGTGCGTGCCCACCACCAGTGCCGCCTCGCCGCTGGCAATCAGCGCCAGCATGGCGCGGCGCTCCTTGGGTTTCTGACTGCCGGTGAGCCAGGCCGTTTTGACACCCAGCGGCTCCAGCCAGCCGACCAATTTGGCGAAATGCTGCTCGGCCAGGATTTCGGTCGGTGCCATCAGGGCGCACTGCCAGCCCGCGTCCATGCACAGTGCCGCCGCCAGCGCCGCCACCACGGTTTTACCCGCGCCCACGTCCCCCTGTAACAGCCGATGCATCGGAACTGGCCGGCCCAAGTCCTGGGCAATTTCGGCCTGGACACGGCGCTGCGCCCCAGTCAAGCGAAACGGCAGCGCCGCCTGCAGTCGGTCAGCCAAGGCTGCTCCCGGCCCCGGCTGGGGCGACAGTAAGGGCGCGCGCAAATCGGCACGGGCGCGGCGCGCCTGCAACTGGGACAGTTGCTGCGCCAACAGCTCCTCGGCCTTGAGCCGCTGCCAAGCCGGGTGGCTGCGGTCTTCCAACGTGGTCAGTGCCACATCAGGCGCAGGATGATGTAAAAATGATAGCGAACTCTTCAATCCCCACATGGGCTGGAGCCCGATTTTCTTCAAATACTCAGCGGGAATGGTGTCCGCCAGTTCGGCCCGGCTTAGCCCGCTTTGGACCGCGCGCCGAAGATAAGCTTGGGGCAGGCCGGCCGAAGTCGGGTAGACCGGCGTCAGCGATTTCGGCAGCTCGCCGCCCGCGGTCTGAAACGACGGGTGCAACATCTGCCGGCCCAAAAAACCACCGCGCAACTCGCCGCGGGCCCGGATGCGCTTGCCCACCGCCAGCGCCTGCTGCTGCGAGGGGTAGAAGCTGAAAAACCGCAGGGTGCAGGTGTCCGAGCCGTCGTCCACCGTCACCAGCAGTTGGCGGCGTGGTCGCAGGGTGACCTCACTGGCCGTCACTGTGGCCTCGATCTGAGCCACATCGCCGTCCTGCACCTCACTCAGGCGGGTGACTTGGGTCTGGTCCTCGTAGCGCAGCGGCAGGTGCAACGCGAGGTCAATATCTCGCCGCAAGCCGAGCTTGAGCAGGGCTTTTTGCGGGCCGGTTAGCGGCCGGGCTGGGCTAGGGGACGACGCGTCGGCGGTCATGCCTGAATTGTGTCGCATGGCGTGCTGCCCGGCGCGAATGGCGCTGCTGGCAGCCTGGCACTGCCGGCTGGGCCCTGGACTTGATCGTGACCGGCGGATTAGGCCTCGAAATCGACCACACGGCGCTCCAACTGGGCCTCAGCCACAAAGGGCACGATGGCCTGGTGCAGCGGGTGCACCTGATAAACCTTCAGCGCCTCCAGGCTGGCAAACTCGGCGCACAGGGCGATATCGCTGCTGCTGTCGGTCACCACCACATTGATGCCGAGCTCAATATGCAATAACCCTGGAATTTGGCCACGCAAACTCTCCACCTTGGCTTTGATCAGCCGGGCATTGGTCGCCTTGTCATTGCCGTGCGCCGAGTCCTTCAAGCGCCAAAAAACAATGTGTTTGATCATGGTCCCTTGTCCTTGGTTAGAAACTGCCCGGATAGGCCCCGCCGTCAGCCAGGATGTTCTGGCCGGTGATGTAACTCGCCTGCTGGCCACAGATGAAGGCGCAAATGGCACCAAACTCATCCGGCGTACCCAGGCGGCCGGCCGGAATGGATTGACGCCGTCGCTCCAACACCAGATCAATGGTCTGGCCTGGCTGCTGGGCCGCGGCTTCGACTGTTTTCCTGAGGCGATCGGTATCAAAGGCACCTGGCAGCAGGTTGTTGATGGTGACGTTGGCTTGGGCCAGGGGACTGCGGGCCAGCCCGGCCACGAACCCGGTTAATCCGCTGCGAGCGCCACTGCTCAGGCCCAAGTTGTCAATGGGCGCTTTGACCGTGGTGGATGTGATGTTGATGATCCTGCCAAACCGGCGAGCCGCCATGCCATCCACAGTGGCCTTGATCAGCTCAATGGGCGTCAGCATGTTGGCATCCACCGCAGCAACCCAGTCCGCGCGCTGCCACTGGCGAAAGTCGCCCGGTGGCGGCCCGCCAGCATTGGTGATCACGATGTCGAAATCAGTGCCCGGTCCCCCCGGTTGGGCGAAAACAGCAGCGCGCCCGCCGGCCGAGGTGATATCGGCGGCCACACCAATCACCTGTTGTGCGACAGGATCAACTCGCAGCGCCTGCAGGTTTTGCACGGCCAACTGCAGAGGCGCCTCGGTCCGCGCAACCACCATCACGCTGACGCCCTCGCGCACCAGCGCCGCCGCACAGCCGTAGCCCAAACCCTTGCTGGCACCGCAGACCAGGGCCCACCGGCCCGCTATTCCCAAATCCATGCCTGATATCCCCTTCTGCTTCTCAAACAGCGCACCTTGTGCGCCACACACCACGCGTCACTGACGGCTCTAAGAACTCAATCGCTTCCTGACACGCACGGGTGGTTCATCGCTGCTGAGTTGCTGCAGCTGCTCCGGGCCGTGAAAGGGGTACAAATCCTGCGACTCAAGTGCCAAGAGGCGGTCGTTGATTTTGCGAAAGAAGCCGAACGCCACCGCCTGCTCACGCGCCGGAATGTCGCGCAACATGGCCTCGTGAACCCGCAAACTCAATTCATTGCAATCGCGGGCAAGTTCCAAACCGGCTGGCGTCAGGGTGACCAGCACCGTCCTGTTGTCCTGCCTAGAACGCCGCCGTCTGATCAGTCGCTTCTTGTGCAGGCCCTGCAACTGGCTTGAGATGGTGGACTGCGGCAAGACCATCAGTTCACCCAACTCGCCCGTGCGTAATTCTTTTTTTTCCAGCAGCATGACCAGGATCCGGGCTGAAAAATGATTCAGGTCATGTTCGCGAAAATGCCGGTTGCCGATGGTGGCGACACGCGCACTGGCCACGTGCACCAGAAAAGTCAGCCGATCGGCCAAGGCTACCGGGGGCAGCGAGTCGCCTGCTGACGCAGCGGTGCTGTTCGCACCATCGGCCCCAACCGCCAGCTCGGCTGGGGTAGATTTTGTCGTTGAAGGCGTCCTAGTGGCCATGGTCAGGCCGGCTGGTCCGGGCCACCCGACAGCGCCATGAACCCGGCGACCGTCTTGTGGAAATGCTGGACCGCAGGCTCGTTACGGCCAATCGTGAACGCGGTGTTGGCGCCCGACTTCAGTCCGGCCTGAACGCCAGCACCGATCACGTAGTCCTCATCGCGCACAGCCTGCAGCACGATCTGGCTGAAGGCTTCGGTGGCCTGCTTTTCCTGCTCGGTCACCGGTCGTTTGGCCGCCAGCACAGACTGCCGGGTCACTGTGGTATCGGGCGTTGGTCCGGGGAAGACCTGGCTGACCAGGCAATGGTCGCCCAACACACCCGATATGGCTAAATTGGGAAAGCCCAGGTGGATGCGGCGAATGTGGGTTTCGGGCTCCCACTGGGCCTCCGGTATGCCGGCCAAGTCAGCCAGGCTGCGCCGCCCGAACACAATCCGTTGGTGCGGGCCATAGGTGTCGTGCAGCGTGAGGTTACCAATGGTGAATTTGCCAACCGTGTTCACGTGCACCGTGTTGTGGTGGTATGACTCCAGGTAACCCTCCCAAGCCACCTTCCAGCTCGGTCCGGGAATGTCGCGCTGGTCGTAAAGATACCAGCGGTCCAGGTTGAGGGTGTCCAACTGCTCAGAAAAATCGCCCAACCAGTCGTCAATCTGGAAGGTCTCGCCGGGCGTCAACTTCACCCAGATGAGTCCGGCGCGCTCGGCACAAGCCAGTTCGGTCAGCGAGTGGGTCTCGGCACTGACCTCGCCAAAGGTTGAGGCACCGTAGAGGCCGGTCAGCTTGCCTTGAATGTCGTATTGCCAAGCATGGTAAGGACAGACAAAGCGTTCGGCCGTGCCAGCGCCGTGCTTGCAAATTTGGGCTCCGCGATGCCGGCAGGCATTCAGAAAAGCCCGTGCCACGCCGTCGGCGCCACGCACCAGAATCAGTGGCACCTCCATGACTGTCATGGCCCGGTAGCTTTTTGGCTCTGGCAACTCCAGACTCAGAGCCAGCGCCAGCGGCAAGTGCTTGAACAGTCGGTCGACCTCCCTTTTGTATTGGCCCGGGTCAATGTACGACTCGATCGGCTGGGTCAAGGTGTCTTGAGCTTGGTCGGTCCCCTTGGTGTTGAGGTGGGCGAGCGCCCGCCTGACCAGGGTCATCGAATCACTGCCAATTGCCATATGGGTTCCCCTGGGTTGTCTCGCTCAATCCGCTGTTCTCGCCGCGTCACACACCATGACCATGCTCACGCTCAAACGCTTGCCAAGCCGGCAGCGACTCCGGAAAGTCTGCTGGCAACTGGTTGCCGCCCATGGTCACGCGGGTCGTGCTGTTGAACACGTGGGTGTAATCCTTGGCTGGCACATAGTAGAGAAATTTCAGGATCCGCTTTTGAAACACCCAGCGGCCGTCCAGCTTGCAGTATTCATCTTCATAGCGCATCGCGGAAAGACTGACCTCCTTGTTGGGGCAGGTCTCGGCGTGACTCAGCACCAGACCCGTCGCTCGATCAGGGTTGGTGGGATCGAAGGTTACGAAATGGTCATGGGTCCAGTGGTAGCCAGGCCCCCGGATCTTGAAAACACGAACGTACATCGCGATGATCTCATCACGGCCGGCGGCTGCCAGCAACTTGCTGGGGGAGTCCATCACGGCATCCTCAGAGAACATTGTCCTCAGGCGCTCAATGTCGTGCTCATCACAGGCGATGGCGTAAGCGCTCACCAATTCCGCAATCTCGGCGCGCGCCTCCAGCATGGACACGCGTCGCAGCAGGTCTTCTAAGTTCACCATGGGTATCTCCGGTAGGTTCAAAGTTCTTCTGGTTGTGAATGCGGCGTTTGGCCCGCCCCGCTGAGGGCAAATTCCCGCGTCAACTGCTGGCCCATCGAAGGCATGCGCCAGCCCGCCAGGGCCTTGCGTTCGCGGGGGGGTGACAGATCCACCGATTGACCGCCCACAAAGACCTGGACGATGCGACCCGGCTCACCCAAAATTGCCACATCTTGCGACGGATCGCCATCGACAACGAGCAAATCAGCCTTCATGCCTGGCGCCACCACACCGGTTTGGCCGGCCATCTTGAGAGCGAAGGCGCTGGCACCCGTTGCACAGTGGATAGCCTGAAGACTGCTCATGCCGAAGTAGCGCATGAAGACCTCCATCTCCCGGTAATGCCAATGGCCGTAGGGGACCATGGAAAAACCCGCCTCGCTGCCGGTTAACAGTGGCACGCCACCGGCGACCAAGCGCCGCATGCTCTCTGCAGAGTCGGTGATTTCACGCGCAAACAAGCTGATGAGTGCGGGATCAGTGCCCAGCCGGTGGCCGTAGTCAACCATATTGGCCTGAAAAGTGAACGCCGGACAGACCGGGATTTTCTTGTCGATCACGAGGTCCAGGGCTTGCTCATCCATGCCGGTGCCATGAAAGATCAGATCGACCCCTGCCTTGGCGGCGCGGTAGGTCGACTGACTGCCGCGGCAATGGCCCATCACCGGCACACCCAGATCGTGCGCCAGCTCACAAATCAGGTTCAACTCTTCCTGCGTCCAACTGCACCGTTCGCCCAAGTGGGCATAGCGCGGAACGACGCCAGAAACATGCACCTTGATCCAGTCCGCTCCGACCTTGACCTGGCGCCGCACCTCGGCCACGATCTCGTCTTTGCCCTGCACCGACTTGTAGTAACCGGTGATGCCGGTGTCATTGATCAGTCGGCCGGCTGTGCCGCCCACTGCTGTGATCAGGGCATAACAGCCACAGGAAATCCGGGGCGCTTCGATGACGCCCGCCTCCGCCGCGTCACGCACATCAACCATGTTCTCAAACACCGAGTCAGGGTCGAGAATGCCGGTCACGCCAGCCCGAAGCAGCTTCTTGGCGTTGTACGCGGCCACCAGAGCCGACAGTGCGTTGCGCCGCTGGTAGAAAATCTCTGGGTTGGAGGCGGCATCGTCAAAAGACAGGTGACAGTGCGCGTCAATCAGCCCTGGCATCACGGTCTTTCCTGCCAGGTCGATCCGCCTGGCGTGCTGGAGATGACCCACCCGTTGCAAGGCGTCCACACCCAGGGCAGCAATCTGGTCGCCCTCGATCAGCACCGCCGCTGAAAATGGCGCGCGCCCATTGCCGTCAATGACCTGTGCGTTGTCGAGAAGAATCGCCTGATTCATGGTGTCACGCTCTCAACAATTTTCGGGCATTGGCAGCCAGTTCGGGCGCAATTGAAGCCGCCCCATGCGCCTTGTCCGCGTCCGGCTCGTCCCATCCGGCAAAATTGGTGCCATACACGAGGTGCTCACCCCCGACCACCGCCGTCAGCAAGGGCATGATCTGCGGGTGATCCACATGGGTATCAAACCAAAGCCGCTTGAGCCGCTGCTCGAAAGCGCCTTCAACCCTCAGGGCTGGGGGAGACCATGGCCGTTTCCGAGCCCCTTTGGCCATGCGCCCAACCAGCAGTGCGGTACCCCCGCCGCCATGGCTCACACAGACATCGAGACCCGGATGCCGATCGAGCACGCCACCATAAATCAGGGTGGCCACTGCCAAAGTTTCCTGCGCCGCGAAACCGGCGATGATGTCCAACTCGAAACGTTTGAGTGCCGGATCGCCGGCCGGGCCGTCGATCCCAGCGGGTCCGGGGTGAATGAACATGGGCACATTCAGCCGCACCGCCTCGGCGTAAAGCAAGTCCATGGCCGAATCATCCAAGGGCTGCGGGGCATCAGTACCGAATGAGGCGCCAACCAAACCGAGCTCAGTCACAGCACGTCGCAATTCACGCGCGGCCTCTACAGGCGATTGCAGAGGCAGGGCAGCAAGCCCCGCCAACTTGTCAGGGTGCTGCTGAACGACAGCAGCCAAAGCGTCATTGTGAACCTGACAAAACCGAACAGCCTGCTCGGCCGGAATGAAGTGCAGATAGGTCAGTGGGTTGGGCGATACCACCTGGAAATCAATACCCCGCTCCGCCATGCGACGCAGCCGGACGTCGACATCCATGAAGGGACTCCCAACGTACTTGACACCATTGAGTCGGTAACTTTTCCCGACCTGGAAGAATGGTGAGCCATCAGGGTTACTGCCCATGAAGGGACCGTAATCACCTGCAGCGCCTATGGTCCTCTCCAGCACGATGTGCGCATGCAGATCCACCACCTTGGCGTCCGACAGTCCTGCCTTCTTCATTTTTTTATCCCTTCGCATCAAAAGTAGCGACCGATGCCAAACAAACCCGGACAACCACCCTTGTGCAGAAAATCAGGCGGTGATACGATTTAATTTATATCAAAAAAAATTGGATCGGTTTCGTTGAATGTACCCGTGCCAGAACCCCCAGTCAATAGGCTCGTCAATAGGCCCGCCAATTGCCAGAGCGGCGCGACCTGACTTTTCCTGATCAAGCCATCACCTTGAAAGCACCCTGATGAAGCATGCATTTGTGACCGGCGGCGGCGGCGACATTGGCGCAGCAATTGGCGCCCGGGCCATCGCGGCTGGCTACCAAGTGGTACTGGTCGACCAAGACGGGGGCCGCGCGAAGCAACAGGCTGCCCTGTTGAATGGCGCCATCGGATTGGCCTGCGATGTGACCGATGAGGCGTCTGTCGAGGCTGCGCTTGACGTCGCCGCAAGTACTTTTGGCGGGGCTCCCGATCTGATCGTCAACTGCGCGGGCATTGCAAAGTTCGCACCCTTGATGGACCAGTCGCTGGCCGACTTTCGCCGGGTTCTGGACGTCAACCTGGTCAGTGGTTTCATTGTCGGCCGGGCAGCGGCACGCCGTATGGCACAACGGGGCTCAGGCTGCATTGTCAACATCACCTCTATCAATGGCGTCACACCGGCACCGAACAGTGGCGCCTACCCTGCGTCGAAATCAGGACTGGCGAAACTGACCGAACTGATGGCTGTGGAATGGGGGCCGCTGGGACTGCGCATCAATGCCGTGGCACCCGGCTTCATTGACGCGGGACTGTCAGCGCCTTTTTTTGCGAATCAGGCCGTTCGCAACCTGCGGGAAAAAGCGGTGCCCACCCGGCGCCTAGGGCGATCCGAGGACATCGCGGATGCGGTGATGTTTCTGGCTTCGGACGCAGCCAGCTATGTCAACGGCCATGAGCTGATCGTGGATGGCGGCGCCTCGCGCGCCTTGCTCGCCCTGCTGCCGCGGGAGGCGCCAGGGTCATGAGGCTTGCCACCCGGGACGCGTTGATTGACGTGACACCCCGTCTCGCCAGGAGTGCCGGATGATCACTCAACAACTGCTGAATGGTCTCATCGTCGGCGGTGTTTACGCCTTGTTCGCCATCGGCTTCACACTGGTCTTTGGTATCCATCAGGTGCTGAACCTGGCCCATGGCGCTGTCTTCATGACAGGCGCATTCATTGCGCTTTACGCGGTGCTGGGCGGCTGGCCGCTGTGGGCAGGCTTCCTGCTGGCCATGCTGGGCAGCGGATTGTTGTCGGTCCTGATCGAGTTCGGTGCGTTTCGCAAGCTGCGCAAGAGCGGTCCGCTGGAGCTTGAGTTCGGCGCCATCATCACCTCCATCGGAGCCGGGCTGGCCATCATGGCCGTGGCACAAAAGGTGTCAAACACCCAAATCATGCGCTTTCCTTTCGAGACCATGCCGGTGGTGATATTCGAATTTTTCGGGTTGCGTGTTTCGGCGCTGCAATTGGTCATGGCCGCCTGTGCTGCCATCCTGGTTGTGGGGCTGACCGCTTATCTGTACCGCACACCATTCGGGCGGCAGGTACGGGCGGTGGCTGGTAATGAACGGGCGGCGACACTGGTGGGGGTCAACCCGAATTTCGTGTATTTCCAGACCTTCTTCATGTCCGGTGCATTGGCCGGCGCAGCCGGAGTCCTGGTGGGCCTGGCCTTCAACAGCATCCATTTCGTCATGGGCGAGCCCTACCTTCTTCGCGGCTTCGTTGTGGTGATTCTCGGAGGCTTGGGGAGCATTCCTGGTGCTCTGCTGGCCGGTCTTTTGCTGGGCATGATGCAAACCCTCACGGTGGCCTTCCTGCCCTCGGGCCTGACCGACACCATCATTTTTTCCTTGCTCTTCCTGATTCTGCTGTTCCGGCCCCACGGCCTGCTCGGCAAGCCTGAGGCTGGTGCCATGCGGGGACGCTGATGCTGCAACTCTTTATGGCCTATCAGCCGCTGATTGACCTATTCCTGTTGCACTCGGGATTGGCGTTGGCGCAATACCTGGTGCTACGGGCAGGCGTGTTCTCGATCGCCAACGCCGGGCTGACGGCCATTGGCGCCTACCTGGCCGCTGGCCTCACGCTCAAGGCCGGCCTGCATCCCGCACTGGCCATGGTGCTGGGCGCGTTGGCCGGCACACTGGTGTCGATGCTGCTGTCCTTGCCGCTGGCACGATTGCGGGGCGTCTATCAGGCCATCGCCACGCTCGCCTTCGTGCAGGTGGTCCTGTCACTCAATGTCTATTCAGAGAGTCTGACGGGCGGCGCCATGGGCATGAATGGCATACCCAAAGTGGTGTCGACATGGACACTTCTGATGGCGCTGGCTTGCACGCTCTACATTGTCTGGGCGATCAACCAGACCCGGCTCGGGCGCGCCTTCGACGCGATCCGCCAGGACGAGACCGTCGCTGCTTCTTTGGGCACCTCGGTTCGTTACTATCAGACCGTGGCCTTCGCACTGTCAGGCGGCATTGCCGGGTTCTACGGCGGTTTGGAGGCCTTCCATTCGTATTCCATCGAACCCAGCCGCTTCGGCTTTGAATTCGTCGTGGCCATCCTGTCGTACGTGGTGTTGGGCGGGCGCCGCTCCATCTGGGGGCCCGTGGTGGGCACCGCCGTTCTGCTGGCCTTGCCCGAGCTGGCCCGGCCATTGGCCGACTACCGAACGCTTGTCTACGGCCTGATCATGGTGTTGGTCATGGGCTATTTGCCGCGCGGCGTTTACGACACGTTTGTCGAATTTCTCTACCGCCGCCGCATTGCCCGCATGGACCGCGCAGCCATGGCCAATTCTCAACGGGGTGCCCCATGAGCACGCTTGTCCTGGATCAGGTGTCCAAGCATTTTGGCGGCGTGGTGGCTGCTGACAAGGTCTCCATGCAGATCCCGCCGGGACGCATCACAGGCCTGATCGGGCCCAACGGCGCTGGTAAATCGACCATCGTCAACCTCATCACCGGCATGATGTCACTCACGGCCGGGACGGTCCGCTTGGGTGACCGCGACCTGACCACCACCTCACCCCACGAGATCAGCCGTGCCGGCCTGGCGCGGACCTTCCAGAATATTCGCCTCTTCAAGGAGGCGCCGGCCATCGACAATGTGATGGGCGGCTTTCACCGACACGAAGACAGCTCTCTCTTGGCCAGTATTTTGGCGCTGCCCTCGGCCCGGGCCGAAACGCGTCGTATTCGGGCGCAGGCAAGCGAACTGCTGGAACGCTTCAACATGACACGCTACGCCAGTTTTCCGGCTGGGGGCCTTGCTTACGGTCACCAAAGGCGGGTCGAGTTCATGCGCGCACTGGCCTCCAAACCGACCGTCTTGCTGCTCGACGAGCCCGTCGCTGGCATGAACGATGTCGAGGCCAACGAGTTAGGGGTCATTTTCAAACAACTCGCGGCCGACGGCATGGCTGTCTTGCTGATTGAGCACAACATGCGGTTTGTCACACGCCTGTGCGAGCACGTCTATGTTCTGGATGGCGGCCGCCTGATCGCCGAGGGCGAACCCAAAAAGGTCATCGCTGACCCGGCGGTCGTTGCCGCGTACTTGGGCGCCTGAGCAAAGAAGCACCATGCTGGAAATCACGGATCTCACAGCCAATTACAGTGGCATTCAGGCACTGCGCGGCGTCAGCTTGTCGGTCAAGCAGGGGGAAATGGTGGCGCTGATCGGCCCCAATGGCGCTGGCAAGTCCACCCTGCTCAACTGCGTCAGCGCGCAGGTCCAACCGGCCGGCGGATCGATCAAGCTCGACGGCAGGGAGATGATCGGCCAGAACGCTTGGGCGGTGTCACGATCCGGCCTGCTGCAGGTGCCAGAGGGCCGTCAGGTATTTGCAGAAATGACCGTCCTGGAAAACCTGCAGCTGGGCGGGACCGCGTTGCGCGCGCGGGCTGCCACTTACCCGCTCAAGCGTGTGCTGGAGCTGTTTCCAATTCTCGACGAGCGCCGCCAGCAGTTGGCGGGCTCCCTGTCGGGCGGTCAGCAACAAATGTTGGCGATTGGGCGGGCACTGATGGGCGGACCCCGACTGCTGCTGCTCGATGAACCTAGTCTGGGACTGGCGCCGCTGGTGGTCAAACAGGTTTTTGCCACACTGCGCGCGCTCAATGAAGGCGGCTTGACCATTTTGCTGATCGAACAAAATGCCAAACAGGCGCTCGAGGTCACCAGTCGGGCCTATGTGATCGAGCAGGGGCGTATCGTCCATGCCGGCCCAAGCAGCGAGTTGGCCAACGACCCGGAGATCGAAGCGCACTATTTGGGTCAGGGCGGCTCGACCGATTGATTCTCAACAAACATTTTTTTACAGGAGACTTTTTATGAAACCAATGATCTCACTGCTGGCTGCGACCAGCGTTGCCATGCTCGCCACCGTCTCATCAGTTCAGGCTCAGGACGTCAAGTTGGGCGTGGTGATGTCCAATACTGGCACCTATGCCTTTGTCGGGACTCCCGTCATCAACGCCATCCGGATGGCGTTCGACGAAATGCAAGCCAGCAACTACTTTGGGGCAACCAAGGTCAGCCTGATGATAGAGGACAACCGTTCCAACACCCAGGAAGCGTTGGCCCTTTTGACCCGGATGGCCACCCGGGATAACGCCGTGATGGTGATCGGTCCTGTCGCCACAGGCGAAGCCATGGCGGCCGCTCCAGTCGCCAATGAACTCAAGATCCCGATCTTTACCACCGCCACGTCGCCGGCCGTTCTGGCACCCGGACCGTGGGTCTTCAAGGTGACAGAGACGGCAGACCAGTACATGACTCTGCTGGGGGAACATGTTGCGCAAAAGCGCAAGCCCAAAAGTTGCTTCAACATCACGATTCGCGACAATGAAGGCTACATTCTTCAAAACAACGTGTTTCGCGACACCATCAAGAAAGGTGGCGTAGCGATAGCAGCAGAGGAGTCCATCCTGTCGGCCGACACCGATTTCACCGCCCTGGCGACAAAAATCGCCAATGCCAAAGCCGACTGCCTGTTCCTTTCAACCCCACCCGAGCAGGGTGCCAACATCATCCTGCAGGCAAGGCAGGCGGGCATGGCGGCCAGCACACTGCTGGTTGGGAACACAGGCATGGGTTCGGTCAACTTCGTGAAAGCAGGTGGTACAGCTGTTGAAGGAACCCTGTTCTCTGCCGAATCGGTGCCCACCGGCGTGAATGACATGGCCAAGACCTTCATCGTGAACTACACCAAACGCTACAACGTGGCCCCGGACTCCTGGGCGATGGTGGGCTACTCCATGGGTCTAATCGCTGCGAACGCCATCAAGGCAGCCGGCCCCAACCCGACACGCGATAAAGTCCGGGCCGCAATGCTGTCGACCAAGAATCTGCCCGTGGTCATTGGGCGTGGCACTTGGTCGATCACCGATCCTGCAACCCGTGTCCCCAGCTTTGGCTATGCGGTCATGAAGATCCAAGGCGGCAAGTTTGTTGAAGACAAGTAGTCCGACCTGAGTTCCTGCATGGCGACACGGTAATTTCGGCTGCTGAGAGCTCACACCGACTTGATTGGGGAAACCATCTGATGCGTGAAGTGAAAGACATGTCGGTGCTGATCACGGGCGGTGGATCTGGCATTGGCGAGGGCACTGCCCGGCTGTTTGCCGCGCGCGGGGCCAGGGTGACGGTCAGCGGCAGGCGGCGCGACAAAATTGAGGCCGTCGCGGCCTCAATTGGGCCAGCCTGTCGGGCAGTCGTGGGTGATGTGACAGTTCAAGCGGATCGCGAGGCCATGCTGGTGGCTGCGGTTGAGCACGGGGGTAAGCTGGATTTGCTCGTGAACAATGCCGCCAACATGTACAGGCAAGCGATTACAGAGTACACCGAGCAGGTGCTGCAAGACGCCTTCAACACCAATGTCATCGCGGGGATGATGCTGTCGAGCATGGCGGTGCCTCATCTTGAGAAAACCAGGGGTGCCATTGTCTTCCTGGGCTCTATTCATAACCGGCGAGCCTATCCGGGTGCATCGCCTTACGCCACGACCAAGGCGGCTGTCGAGGGCCTGTCACGCGTCATGGCGGCAGAGCTTGGGCGACGTCACATCCGGGTGGCCTGCGTGCTGCCGGGCGCGGTGAGCACGGAGATCAACCTGCGCGCTGGACTGTTCACAGCAGCCCAAGCGGACGAGCGATATGCAGCCATCGCGCCTGACCACGCTCTGGCCCGAATCGGTACGGTAGCAGAGGTTGCCGAAGCCATCGAATACCTGGCCCGCGCAGAATGGGTCACCGGTGTTGCGCTGGAGGTGGACGGTGGCTTGGGGCTCGGTGTGTCAAAGTTTTAAGCGCTCTGCGGGCGCTGAGTTGCGAACCCAAGTTGACTTGATGACCGTCACAACGCGCTGCATAAGCCTGAGCTGAAGAACCAACCGACAAGGAGAAGACGTGGCTACCATCACCGTGAGCGACTACAAGTTGGCCGGCGACACCCTTCGTCTGAGCGACCTTCGACAGTCGCTTTACGACGAGGGCGCCATACTGATGGAAAAGGTGCTGGTCAACCTGCATGGCGCCGAGCATCGCTCCAGGCGCAATGTCGAAGCCAAGGTTTTTCGGCGTGATTTTTTTCACTGGTACGAGCGCGAGGTTTTCCCCGCTACCTTGAATGAGACACTGCGCCCCTATTTGAGTGCCGGCAAGCTCGACCTCGTTGATTTTGGATTTCGGGTCATGATGAATCTGACGGCCGACTTTGCGGGCGTGGATCGGCGCCAGCGGACTGCCGAGGAAACGGGACAATTGTTGCTTATCCTGCGTACCTTCGGCAAAGCCGCGACGCTAGGCCAGGCCCTGGGGAACCGAGACGCCATTCGCGCCGAGATCAGTCAGGCCTTGGTCGAATTTGACACGGATTTCTTTCAAGCCTCTTTGCAGCGTCGGCAAGGCTTGCTGGCACAACTTGAACGCGGCGAGATCGGTGAGGATGATCTGCCTCGCGACGTGCTGATGGAACTGCTTCGCCATCGGTCCGAGGTACCCATAGCGACCGATGCCCTGATGAAGGAAATCGGCTTCTTCCTGTTGGCAGGCGCATTCACGTCGATCCACACTTTTACCCACGCGATGCACGAGATCTTTTGCTGGCGTGCGGCTCATCCAGAAGACGCGCAGCGCTACCGGCAAGATCCGCTGTTCCTGCAAAAGGCCATACACGAAAGCATGCGCCTGCATCCCTCAAGTCCAACTGCGGGACGACGTCCGGTCTGCCCTGTGCAATTGCCCACGGGTGATCAGGCAACGCCAGAGGATCAAGTCAATGTCGACCTGCTGTCGGCCAATCGCGATCCAAAGGTGTTCGGCGCCGACGCTGCGGAATACTGCCCGCACCGGGAAACGCCTCGCGGCATCAGCCCTTACGGCTTGTCCTTCGGCACCGGCATGCATGCGTGCATCGGGCTGAATCTGGCCGCTGGAACCCTGCCAAAAGCCGACAGCGTGGTGTCAGAGCATCAATTCGGCACGGTGACGCTGATCGCTCGGGAATTGATCGGGCACGGCGCCAGGCCGGACCCCGACCAAGCTGGAGTTGTAGATCGCTCGACCATTCGCAACAACTGGGCCAGCTACCCCATCCTGTTGGACATCTGACCGCATGCCCTGATGAAAACCATCACGATCAGTGGCTACGATGCCGCATCAGACACGCTTCGGGATCAGCGGCTTGCCCAGTCCCTGTACGACGAAGGGGCAGTCATCATGGCCGATGTGCTCCTGGTGCTGCATGGCGCGGAACATCGAGCGCGGCGCTTGTTGGAACTGCGGGTTTTTCGGCGGGATTTCTTTCGGTTCTATGAACACGACGTTTTTCCAGCCACCCTGAAGCAAACGATTGCGCCCTATGAGGTCACTGGCCGTGCCGACTTGATGGAACTGAGTTACCGGCTCACCATGAACCTCACAGCAGATTTTGCTGGCATCGACCGACCGCAACGTAATGCTGAAGAAACCGAACGCCTGCGGCGGCAAGTGATGGTGTTTAGCGAGGGAGCGACGCTGGTGCACTCCACTCGTGACAAAGAAACCGTTCGCCATGAGGTACGGGCTGCCCTTACAGAATTCAAAACGACTTTTTATGAACCCTCACTGACTAGGCGGCAACTGAGGCTGGCTGACTTTGCGGCCGGGAAGATCGCAGAAGAGGATGTGCCACGCGATGTCCTGACGGTACTGTTGAAAAACGATGAACGGGTGGAGATGGCCCCCGATCTGATGATGCGGGAAATTGCTTTTTATCTGCAGGCGGGCTCACACAGTACCGCCAATGCCACAACCCATGCCTTCCATGACGTCATCACCTGGTGCGACAGCCACCCTGACGACCAGCACCGAGTTCACACGGACCCCCTGTTCCTCCAACGCTGCGTGCATGAAAGCCTTCGACTCCACCCCGCCAGTCCCGTCGCTTGGCGCCGGTCAACCTGCCCCATGGCACTGGCGACTGGCGCCGATGCAGATACCAATGACCGGGTGGTGATTGACTTGGCATCTGCCAATCGCGACCCCTCGATCTTCGGCCCAGACGCCGAGGCCTTCAACCCGCATCGAACATTGCGCGAAGGGACGCCGCCCTGGGGTTTGACTTTTGGCATCGGCGTGCACACTTGCCTGGGGCGTGATCTCGACGGCGGCTTGCAACCACGGGCCGACACCGACCCGCTCACCCACCAATATGGCATCGTCCCGCTGTTGGTACAAGAACTCCTCAAGCGCAATGCGCGCCGCGATCCGAGTGACCAGGCACTGACTGCCAGCCACACCCAGCGCCCCAATTGGGGCTATTACCCGATTCTGCTGGACCCGGTGTCCTGACAAGGGACGACTGATGAACAGCGACGGACTGCAATGATTGACCTTCAAACCATCCTTTTTGAATCGGATCGCGGTGACATCGTCGCATTGGACAGCGCGGCTGACGTGATGCCACGCAACCGGGGACGAGATGTGCTGGTGACGGCTTCTTATATCGGCGTGCTGCCTGCGCGTCTGGTCCACGATCAGTTGCCGCGCGCTGTGATCGGGTTCGACGGAGGTGTTGGTCCGCAAGGCGCGAACATCGCCGGCCTCTGGTACTACGAGGCGCTGAATATTCCTGCGGCGGCGGTTGATGTCATGAGCATCATCCTGGGCGATGGCGTCGATGTCTATCACAACGGACGCGTCAGTTTCGTCAACCGCCCGGCTGCAGACTGCGGGGTGGTCAAAGGCATGGCAGCCCGAGAGGCCGCGCATCAGATGCTGACTCATGAACCAGGCAAACCCACTGCCTATCAGGTCACCAACCGGCAGCTTGTTCATCAGAATACCGCAGGGCGGCAGGTCGTGGTCACCGACTCCATCATTTTCGGAACCGAAGCCGACAAGGCCAACGTGCTGGTCACAGCCGGACACACGGGCCGAAGCGGCGCGCGCCACATCATCAATGTCCATCCGTTTGGTTTCATTTGTTCAGACGGCGGCCGTGGCCGCAACGACTCCGGTATGGCGGGTCTGGCGCTGACCAATGACGCCGGCATCGCAGGCGCAACAGTAGACGCCAGGCTTGCCCGTATGGGCGACGGCATGAGCACCTATGAAGACGGCATCGTGAGTGCAGCCAACGCCTTGGCTCTCAGCTGTGGGGTGAACGTCGGCATGACAGCCAAGGCGGCCGCTCTTTGCCTGGTCAACCGTTGTCAAGCGATGTGAAGTCGGGCGGCCGCTTTTCAAGAAAGGCATTGACAGCCTCCCGATGGCTCTGGGTCTGGTGCGACAAGGCCTGGAAACCGGCCGCCATTTCAAGATGGGTATCTAGGCGCGTGTGCATCCCCTCCCGGTGCAGCCGCTTCGCCAGTCGGACAGCATGGCTTGGATTCGACGCAATACGCTGCGCCAGGCTGCGTGCGGTGATCATCAACTCATCGGCTGCTACCACGCGCGACACCAGGCCCCATTGTTCCGCCACAGCGGCGGAGATCAAATCGCCCGTGTACATCATTTCAGCCGCGCGAGACATCCCGATGATGCGTGGCAGGAGCCAGGCGCCGCCGTCCCCCGGAATGATGCCGAGTTTGACAAAACTTTCGGCAAATTTCGCCTTGTCGGATGCGATGCGGATGTCGCACATACAGGCCAGGTCCAGTCCCGCGCCAATGGCGGCGCCGTTGACTGCCGCGATCACGGGCACCTCGAGATTAAACAGCGCGAGGGGCAGTCTCTGGATGCCGGTGCGGTACTCTTGCCTGGTCTGCATACCACTCACCTCACCATGGGTCTGACGCAGCATGTTGCGGACATCACCACCCGAAGAAAAAGCAGTGCCGGCGCCTGTCAGGATGACTGCTCTGACACGCTGGTCTTCGTGGATCCTGTCGATCGCTGCCAGAAACTCCGGGACGGCGGTGTTGCCCGTCAGCGGATTACGCCGGTCCGGCTCATTCATCGTCAAAGTAACGATGTGCTCGTCCTGCTCAATTAGAAGAAAGTCTGACATGTGGTTATCCTATGCGGTTGTCCGCTTTGAAGGCAAAGTCTATATGCTATCGCGATGCATTAGACGTTTTGGTTCACCAGCATTCAGGGGCTGGAACAGCACATCACTTCGGAGAGATTCGTGAGCAGTTTATTGAGGCAGTTACGGCTGGCGTCCTTACCCGCTAGCGCCCAGGCCCTTCGGGCTGAAGTCAAGACATTTCTTGCATCCACACTCGGACCGGCCAGCGCAGAAGTGCGTGCACGGTCCTGGATGGGCTTTGACGCCGGCTTCAGTCAAGCGCTGGCCAGCCGCGGGTGGGTGGGCGTGACACTGCCCACTGAATATGGTGGCTCAAACCTGGACGCTTTTTCCCGTTATGTCCTGGTGGAAGAACTGCTTGCGGCCGGTGCGCCTGTCGCAGCCCACTGGATTGCCGATCGACAAAGCGGACCGTTGATCCTGAAGTTTGGCACGGCCGCTCAGAAAGCCTTTTTTCTCCCTCGTATCTGCCGAGCTGAGCTGTTTTTTTGCATCGGCATGAGCGAACCCGGAGCCGGATCGGACCTCGCCAGCGTCAGCACACGGGCAAAGCCCAAGGATGGCGGCTGGGTTCTTAATGGTCAGAAAATATGGACAACCAATGCACACCATTGTCAGTACATGATCGCTCTGGTGCGCAGCTCGGGAGAGCGAGAAGATCGCCAAGCTGGCTTGTCGCAATTCATTATCGATCTGTCACTCCCCGGCGTAACGGTGCGCCCGATCCGTGACTTGAGTGGGGATGCCCATTTTTCTGAAGTTTTTTTTGACAATGTTCAATTGGCCGGTGATGCTCTGGTGGGTGCCGAAGGCAGCGGTTGGACGCAGGTGAACGCCGAGTTGGCCTTCGAGCGAAGCGGGCCAGAGCGGATTTATTCCAGCATCGTCCTGCTGGAACTCTGGATTCGACTCCTGCGCCAGAGCCCGGTGGGCCAAGCCCATGCAGCCAAGGTGGGTCGTCTTGCTGCCCACCTGGCCGCCCTGCGCAACATGTCGATCACCGTCACAGCCAAGCTGGCCCAGGGTGAGAGCCCGGTGGTTGAAGCCGCGCTGGTCAAGGACCTCGGCACGGAATTCGAGCAAATGGTTCCCCAACTGATCGAAGCCAGCATGGGCGTCGAGCCCCAGGGCGAGTTGGAGGCCGAACTCCATCGCACACTGGCCTATGTCAGCCAAATGGCACCCAGTTACTCGCTCAGAGGCGGAACCCGCGAAATCTTGCGCGGCATGATTGCACGCGGACTTGGCCTTCGATGATGGCGGGCATCCCCAGCCCACGCCGACCCTGCCGATTGAACTTATGAATGAAGACCTAGCCATGGAGTCCTACGCATGATCCTCGAATCACTGGAAAGAGTTCTGGAAGACCAGGGCAGCAGCGCTGCTGTGCGTCAAATTGAAGCCGGCGGTGCGGTGGGCACGCTATGGCACACGATTGAGCAAGCCGGATTTTTGGACCTGTTGCTTTCAGAAGAGGCCGGAGGTGCCGCTCTGCAGTTGCCAGAGCTGTTCCCCATCTTGGAGTGCCTGGGCCGGCATGGGGTGGCCTTGCCGATTGCCCAATCGATTGTGGCGCGCGCACTTTTTGGCGTACAGGCCCCTGTGCCAGTTGGTTTGGTGACTCTGGCTAACCGGTTGCAGCAGACAGCCGGCGGTGAGCACGTTTGCGTGCGAACGCCCTATGGGTTGTTGGCTGATTATGTGCTCAGCCATGACGGTGAATCCATGGTGCTCATGTCATGCAGCGCGGCCAAGCGCACAAGCGTTGGCGACCCCAGAAATTCAACCGCCACACTCTCTTGGCGAAACGTCGCGCCGGTTCTGCGCCTAAGAGGGAGCGAACAAAGTCTGACAGCATTCACGACCGCCATGGCCGCAGCCTTGTTGAGCGGCGCCATGCAGCGCGTATTCGATATGGCCCTGGCCTACTGCAACACCCGTGTGCAGTTTGGCAAGTCGATTGGAAAGTTCCAGGCCCTGCAGCAGCAACTGAGCGTCATGGCTGAGCATGTCCTGGCCGGCGCTATCGCAGCAGAATGTGCCTTCCGATCCAATGGACTGGCACCCGATCCGCTCGCTGGCGCCATTGCGAAGTCACGCACCAGTGAGGCAGCCAGTCTGGTCGCGGCAACGGCACACGCGGTGCATGGGGCGATAGGCATGACGGACGAATACGACCTGGGTCTGCTGACGCGCCGACTGCACGACTGGCGTATGAGCTATGGGGCAGAAGACCATTGGAACCAGATCATCGGCAAGCAGATCCTCACCAACAGTGGGACGCTGGTCGACCAGGTGTGCGAAACCTAAACCTAAGTCCGCAGGCCAAGACCGCTGAAAGTCAGCCGGCCAAAGGGGTGAATCTGGGCACTGCGACACCTTCAGAGAGATGATCCCAAACGACCGTCACCTTCATGCCGACGAAGAGATCGGACAGTTCAACGTCCACCACATTGCTGATCAAGCGAACACCGCCCCCGCCATCAAGGGTAATGACAGCCGGTACGTAAGGCAGGTGGTCCGTCATACCGGGCAGAATGGCGCGGTCCACAACCGTGTAGGTGTAAACCTCGCCCAAACCGGTCAGCGTTTGCCAGTTGATGTGCTGTGACTGGCATGCAGGACAAAACGGCGTGGGTGGCATCCGACATTCACCGCACGCTGCGCATTGTGCGACCAGCAGCCTGTGAAGGGCGGCCGCATCCCAGAAGGGCTTGGTCCAGGCGTTGGTCGCCAGCTTGAACAACTCCGGCGGGGGGCGTTTAGCGATCGCCATGTCAATTCGCCAGTATCAAACCACTCACGGGAATGATCGAAGGCCCCCCGGTGACAAGGGCGAGTCGTGCGCCTGCGACCTGGTTGGCGGCAACACCGCGCAACTGCTCAACAGCCTCCCTCACATGAGTCATGCCCCAGACATAGCCGCAAGAGAGCTGGCCGCCGTCTGTATTGACGGGCAACTCACCGCCATGCAGACGGATGGCGCCGCTTCGAACAAATGGGCCACCTTCGCCCTTGCCACAAAACCCGTAGTCTTCCAATTGCATGATGACTTGCGATGTGAAGTGGTCGTAGATTTGCGCAACATCGATGTCCCGTGGGCCGACACCAGCGGCAGCATAGAGCCGCTTGGCAACTGACGCATGCCCCGATGAGGCAAAACTTTCATCTGGCATGTTCATCCAGTAAATCGAACGCCCCCAGTCTCGGGACCCACCATGGCAGCCCGCAAGAATCCGGACCGGCGTTTGACGCAAGTCTCGGGCACGCTGGGCGGAGGTCACGATCACGGCCACTGCGCCGTCGTTTTCCAGGCAAAAATCGTACAAGCAATGCGGATCGGCGAGCATCGGTGCTTTGAAGTAGTCCTCGCGGGACATCGGCTGACGAAGCGTCGCATTGGGGTTGGTCACCGCATTGGCGCGCGTCGACATGGCGACCTCGGCGAAATCCTCCCGGGTCGTCCCGTAAAGGTGCATATGCCTGCGAGCCAACAAGGCGAACATGTGGCCCGGACCAACCAAGCCGGCAGCTGAAAAGAACGCATTTTCCGGCGTTGCTGGGTAGGCCGCCGTAATCGATCCGAAGCGCTGCGCGCCCTGCTGGTTGGCGCCAACGCACACCACGACCTCGGCCTGGCCGCTCACAATGGCAGCACTGGCCAGTCCAATGGCGCCTGCCGATCCGCCGCCGGTACCTGTTAGCGTTGCAGAGAATCGGATTTCCGGGATACCCAAGGTCTCGGTCAAGAGAGCCGTATCAAAGCCACCGGCAAAATAGGCAAAACCATCAATCTCGCGAACCTTCAACCCGGCGTCGTGCACGGCCGCGAGGATGGATTTACCGACCAACTCCTCGAGCGTCTGGGGTGTGGACGTACCGCGCTTGTAGTAGGGCGTCGCACCAAGCCCAACGATCGCCGTCTTGTCCCTGATCACGGCAAACGCCCAGGGCACAGCAAAGATGTCATAGGTAATTACTGTGCATGCTGAATGTCTAAACCAGATCAGCCAAGTTGCGCGTGGCTCTTGATCAGGTTGCGCGCGATGACCAACTTTTGAATCTCTGAGGCGCCCTCGTAGATGCGCATGGGACGAGCCTCACGGTACAACTGCTCGATGATATTGCCGCGCGTCACGCCTTTGCCACCCAGCAACTGAACGGCACGGTCGACGATGCGCCCAGCGGCCTCACTGCCGGCCAGCTTTGCCATACAGGCCTCATAGGCGCCGCGCTCTCCCCGCACGTCATGCGCCCATGCCGCCCGGTACACCAGCAGGGCCGCCCCTTCAAGGTCGGTCGCCATGTCTGCCAACGCCATTTGCACGCCCTCAAGCCCATGCATCGCCTTGCCAAACAGGCGGCGTTGATCCGTATGCACGAGCGTCTCATGCAGGGCGCGACGTGCCAGCCCCACCCCAGCCGCTCCGACCGATGGCCGAAAAATATCAAAGGCGGCCATGGCCGCCTTGAAGCCTTGCCCAGGTTCTCCGATCCGGTTCGCGACCGGTACTCTGCAACCGTCGAATCGGAGACTGGCTGCAGGGTGCGGTGCGATAAATTCAATCGGATCACTGACGTCAAGGCCGGGCGTCTCAGCATCGACCAGAAACATCGTGAGCCCACGCGCGCCCGGCGCTTCGCCAGTACGGGCCACCACCAAATAGTGGTCCGCCATGCCAGCGTTCGAGATCAAGGTCTTCGCGCCGTTCAGGACATAGTGGTCACCCTCTAACCTGGCCTCGGTGGTCATCGACGCCACATCCGAACCCGTCTCCGGCTCGGTCAGTGCAAACGCGGCAATGCGCTGACCCGTCCGGCATGGTTCAAGGTATTGCTCACGTTGGGCATCGGTGCCGAAGCGGCGAATCGCCATCGTCCCTATCCCCTGCATCGCAAACATGGCATCGGCCAAGGCATGCTGGTAGGTCAGGCCCTCTCGAATCAAGCAGACCGAACGCACATCAAAGGGAGCGTCGCCACGGGGCACAGCGTAGTCAAGCAAGCCCGCGGCGCCCAGGCTTCGTACCATGGCTTTGCACTCATCATGCATGGTCGCGTAAACCTTGCCGTGGTTGTCTGTGTTCCAAGCGCTGATACGCTCAGCGAGTGCTTCGTGCGTTGAATCGAAAAATGGCCAGGGCCATAGGCTCCATTGGTGTGTTTGCATGCAATCTTTCACGTCGTGGTTGAGCGAGGCGCTCCTTTGAAATCGGCGTCATATCGGGTACCAGCGGCAGCACCTATCGGCAGCAGGTTTTCCAGCGCGGCCCGCTCCAAAGCTGTCAAAGTGATCGCCGCAGCACCCACATTTTCCTCCAGGTACTTGATCCGCTTTGTACCCGGTATAGGGATGATGCCCTGCTCCCGGCCCATGATCCACGCCAGCGCGATCTGACCGGGCGTGCAGTGCTTGGCTTCACACAACACACGCAATTGCTCAATCAGCGCCAAATTCTTGTCGAAATTGTCGCCGCGAAAGCGCGGTGACGAAAGGCGGAAATCGTCGGAGGCCAAGCTGTCAGCGGTCGCAATGGCGCCTGTCAGGAAACCACGGCCCAAGGGGCTGTACGCGATGAAGGTAATGCCCAGCTCGCGACAGGTGGGCAAGACGTCAGTTTCTGGCTCCCGAGTCCAGATGGAGTACTCAGACTGGATCGCTGCCACCGGATGGACCTTATGGGCTCGGCGCAGGACATCTGCGGAAACTTCAGAAAGCCCGATGGCACGAATTTTCCCTTGGCGCACCAAATCGGACAAGGCACCCATGGTGTCTTCAATCGGTGTCTTGGGATCAGTCCTGTGCACGTAATAGAGGTCAATCGCTTCTACACCCAACCGCGTCAACGAGGCCTCGCAGCATTGGCGCATGTAGCTGGCTGAATTGTCGATCTCGCGGTCATAGGTACTTCCTTGTGGACCATCGGGATCGCGAACCACGCCAAACTTGCTGGCCAGCATCACCCCAGACCGCTTGCCCTTGAGAAATTGAGCCAGCAACAACTCGTTGTGACCGCGCCCATACACGTTCGATGTGTCGTAATGGGTCACACCCAAATCGAACGCCCGCGCCAGGGTCCGCAGAGACTGCGCATCGTCACGCTCGCCGTAAAACTCGGACATGCCCATGCAGCCCAAGCCAATCACGCTACTGGTCAGATCAGAATTACCAATCTTGATGGCGTCCATAGGGTCAACCCAACCGTTCAATGATGGTCGCCGTGCCCAGGCCGCCAGCGCAGCAGATCGTCTGCAGTGCGAAGCGGCCCTTTCGGCGCTCTAGCTCATGGAGCATGGTGGTCATGATCCGGGCTCCGCTTGCACCCAGTGGATGACCGAGCGCAATCGCACCACCATTGACGTTGACACGGTCGTGACCGACGCCGAATTCCTGCATCCAGATCATGGGCACCGGCGCAAACGCCTCATTGACCTCGAACAGATCGATGTCATCCAATGTCAGTCCGGCACGCTCCAGCACTTTCCGGGTGGCGGCGATGGGGCCAGTCAGCATCAATACCGGATCCGAACCGACGGTCGCTACCGCCCGAATTCGGGCTCTCGGCTGCAGGCCCAACGCCTTCGCCCGCTCGGCGGCCATCAGCAACACGGCTGCCGCGCCATCCGAAATCTGCGAGGCATTGCCAGCCGTCACCCGGCCACGCTCCGGCCGGAAACTGGCCTTCAGAGACGCCAGCCGATCACGGCTGGTATCGCGGCGAATGGTCTCATCAGTGCGCAATACTGCCTCGGTGAGAGAGTCCCCACGCTCGCACCAGCGTTCTATGTCCACGGGCACAATCTCCCGGTCGAAATGACCTGCATCAGCTGCGTGTGCGGCGCGTGACTGACTCGTCATGGCGTAGTCATCCAGTTGATCGCGCGTGAGATTCCAGAGGTCGCACAGGCGCTCCGCCGCCTCCCCCTGGGATGTCAAAGCAAAGCGTTCATTCAGCCGCCAACCAAACGGCACACCGTGGACATCGCGATTGCCGCCCATGGGCACACGGGTCATGCTCTCGGCACCGCCGGCCACCATGCAGTCACTGACCCCCGACGCGATCTGACCAAATGCCACATGCATCGCCGCCTCGGCCGAGCCGCATTTTCGGTCCACGGTCATGCCTGGAATGGACTCCGGCCAACCGGCTGACAGCAGCGCCGTACGTGCAATATTGCCGCATTGCTCACCCACCTGCGACACGCAGCCAAACACCACGTCTTCGACGTCTGTCGGCTGAATACCGGCCCGGTCGACAAGCTCGCCGAGCACGACAGCACCAAGATGGTCCGCCCGGACCTGCTTCAGCCCACCGCGAAAGCGGCCGACCGGCGTGCGCACCGCCTGGACAATGACAACATCTCGCATCAGAATGGCCTCACGCCGGAGTTAGGGATCTTCACGCCCTTGTCATCGTACTCATAAACGCCTCGACCGGTCTTTCGGCCATGGCGACCGGCTTTGACCAGTTTAAGGATCAAGGGACAGGGCCGGAACTTTTCACCCAGTGTCTGGTGCAGATACTGAAGCACGGCCAGCCGGGTATCCCAGCCGGTCAGGTCGCCGAGTTCGAGCGGGCCCATGGGATGGTTGAAAGCCATGCGCAGCGATGTGTCGATGTCCTCGGCGCTGGCAACACCTTCGGACAGCATGTACATCGCCTCATTGCCCAGTAGCGCAGAGATTCGACTGGTTGTGAAGCCTGGCGCTTCGTTGACTTCAATGGAGGTCTTGCCAATCGCCGTACACCAAGCGCGAGCCCGCGCTACCGTCTCCGTCGACGTTTCGAGTCCACGCACGATCTCCACCAATTTCATCTTGTGCACCGGATTGAAGAAGTGCATCCCGATCACCTGAGAAGGCGCTTTGGCCACTGAGGCGATCTCGGTGATGCTCAGTGCCGAGGTGTTGGTGGCAATCACCGTACCCGTTTTGAAACAGGCTTCCGCCTCGCGCACGATCGCCTGCTTGCTTGCCAGGTTTTCTGTCACGGTCTCCATCACCAGAGCCGTATCGCCCGACGCCGCCTGCAGGCGATCAGCACATGTCATGCGCGCCAAAGCATCGGTGACATCAACGTCCGACACCTTGCCGAGCCGAACGCCGTCGCTGAAAATCTTCTCGATGGACTGTCGTGCCTTGTCCAGCGCGGCTGCTTGCGAATCCACCAAGGTCACATGGTGGCTACTCGCCAAAAAAGCGTGGCAGATCCCGGTTCCCATCAACCCGGCGCCCACAACCAAAATATGTTTGTCAGTCATCGATATTCCCGATCAGTTTCCTGTAAATCTTGGCTCTCGCTTGTCCCGAAATGCCGCCGCCGCCTCAGCCCGGTCAGCGGTGGACATCAGTAGCGAGAACAGCGTCTTCTCCAGTGTGAGGCCTGCCTGTAAATCCATGTCCAAGCCGGTTCTTGCAGCCTCCTTGGCATACGCACTGGCAGTTGGTGGCCGCGCCGCAATCCGGGCAGCAACCGCCAAAGCCTCCGCCAGCAGGCTTTCGGGATTTGACGCAATCCGGGTGATCAACCCTGCGCGCAGCGCTTCGTCAGTGCCAACACGATCACCCGTCAAGAGCAGATCCAAGGCGCGTCCCAGGCCGATCAGGCGGGGCAAGCGTTGTGTTCCACCACCGCCAGGGATCAAACCCAGGCCAGTTTCGGGTAAGCCGAACACAGCGCCCGGTGCCGCCATGCGAAGGTCGCAGGCCAGCGCCAACTCGAGTCCGCCGCCCAGACAGTAGCCGTGAATCGCGGCGACAACCGGCTTGGACAGGCTGGCGATGCGGTCAATCCAGGCGTGGTCTTTCAAACGCCGACGCTCCTGTACTGAACTGCCGATGGCCCGGCTTTCCTTGATGTCGGCGCCGACACAAAACCCTCTCTCACCGGCGCCATTCATGACAATGGCTGCACAACCGTCATCACCATCGAGCGCATCCAACAAGCGGGGTAACTCGTGCCGAATGGCCTCATTGAATGCATTGCCAACCTGTGGCCGGTTCAATGTGACGAGCGCGACCTTGTCATAGGTACTCAGTACGATGAACTCACTTTGGCTTGTCGTGGCGTCTGGCATCATGCCCTCCCGGGCAAAGTGATCCCGCTTGGTTCCATGGCCAACGTGCCCTGGCGGGTGCGGTCCCAGGTGTTTGCGCCGACGCCCCGCTCTCGCAACGCCTTCTTGCGCACCTTCTCTGTGGGCGTTCGCGGCAACTCAGCCAAGGTGTCGAAATAGCGGGGGATCATGAATGCTGGCATTCGGGCATCGCACCAGGCTGCTAAGTCGGCAAAATTCACGCTCATGCCTTGGTTTTGGACGATGAAGGCCATCACCTCATCCTCACCGGCTTCCTGGTCAGCCGCGACGCCGATCACAGCGCAGTCAGACACGTCAGGGTGGCTGCGCAACACCGCTTCGACTTCAAACGAGGAAATATTTTCACCCCGTCGGCGCAACGCATCTTTGACTCGGTCGACGAAGAAATACCAGCCCTGATCGTCCCTCTTGAGCGCGTCACCGGTGTGAAACCAAAGGTCGCGGCGGGACTCAATGGTCTTGTCCGGCATGCCAAGGTACTCGGTGGAAATAATCCCCGGCTGTTTGTGCCGCACCAACAACTCGCCAGCCTGCCCAGGGGCTACTTCGTCGCCGGTTTCGGGGTCGACCAGTTTGATCTCGAACCATTGATCCACCAGGACCCCGCTGGCTCCCGGAGGACGCGGCTCGCCTGGCGGCGTCATGAACACATTGGAGATTTCGGTTTGTCCAAACCCATCGACGAACTCGTGAACGCCAAAACGTTCCGAAAAAGGACCCGCAAGATCCGTCGCCAGCGGTGCTGCATAGATGCAACGTAGGCGGTGAGCCCGGTCATTGTCCGAAGGCGGCTGGGCGCAGATAAAGGCCAGCGTCGCACCCAACAGGTTGGTCACAGTCGCGCCACTGCGTCGCGCACGGCCGGCCCAGTCAGACGCACTGAAGCGAGGGTAGACAACACAGTGGGCGCCCGCGATCAGGCAGGGGTAGACCGTCAGGAACTGGGCATTGCCGTGGAACAGGGGGAAGCCGGTCATGTAGACGTCGTCCTGCGTCAAGCGCATCAGCTGCACATCCTCTTCGGCAAAGAAGTAGAACTGGGAGTGCGGCATCACCACCCCCTTGGACGGACCTGTGGTGCCCGAGGTCAGAAGAACGGCCGCAGGATCCTGCGGTGTCACCACGGTCGGCGGGTTGTCGCTGTTGTCAGACATCATGTCGGCGAAACGATGCACGCTGATGCGTCGAAACGTTGGTTCGACAGTCGCACCCTCGCCACCCGGTTCATCCACCAAAATGATTTGTTCAATCGGTATCTGTTCTTCGACCTCCAGCAGGCGCTGTGCAAGCGTCCGTGTGGTGACCAGAGTTCGCGACTGCGCGAGTTGCAAGGGGTGAGCCAGAAAGCTGCCTTTGTAGGCATCGCTGATGGCAACCTCTACCGCGCCCAACTTGTTGAGTGCGAACCAGGTCAAAATGAACTCAAGACAGTTCGGCAGCAACAGGCACACACGATCACCCCGCTGCACGCCAAAACCGGCCAATCCATGTGCCAAACGGTTAACGGTGGCATTCACGTCGGCAAAGGAATGAGCAGGTCCCTGGTCCGTCCAAGACAGAAACGGGCGCTGAGCGCGGTGCACGGCTTGGTACTCCAGCACAAACGGGAGCGTCCACTGGGCTCGCTCGAAGTGAGGCTTAAAGTGAGGGAAGGTCAGCATGCAGGGCTTGCTCGATGATGTCGAATGTTTCACAATGGTGTTTTCATGATCATAGTGAAAAAATATATAAAATCAAGTAGTCACCAATATATCGAATAATCAATGATGGACCAGGGACCCGCACGTTTTTCTGCACAAACAGGCTCCGAAAGTCAAAAACTGGGGCGGCCGCGCGGGCGCGACAAAAAGCAAGATGACAAAAAACTGACGCAATGTGAAATTGTCCGTAGCGCTCTGGAGAAAGAAATTTTCGCCGGTCTACTCCCTCCGGAAGCGCCCCTCGACGAAGACGCCATTGCACGACGGTTTTCGGTGTCCAGGACCCCCGTACGCGAAGCGCTGCTGCAATTGATTGAAGCCGGTCTGGTTGAAAAACCGTCGCGGCAACGGGCTGTCGTGGCGCCGCTCGATGTCCGTCGCCTGATTCAGATGTTCGAAACCCTGTCCGAGTTGGAGGCCGTCTGCGCCCGCTTTGCTGCCCGACGCATCACACCCCAGGAGACCGCGACACTGGTGGCTATTCAGGCCGCATCTGATGCGGCTTTGCAGGCGGGCGATGAGGACGAGTTCGGGCACCAAGGCATCCGTTTCCATGTCGCAGTCTGGCGCGCAACCCACAATGATGTGCTGTTTGAAACCACGCGCAACTTGGCGGTTCGCCTGAACCCGTATCGCATGTTTCAGCTGCGCTCCAAGGGCCGTCCGGAGGCCAATAACGACGACCACAAGGCCTTGCTGAGCCTGATCTCGGCCGGCAAGGCAGATGAAGCCTATGCGTTGATGCGCGGCCACGTCACGGTTCAAGGTGATGTGCTGGCGGAGTACATCTCATGTGCACCACGGCCGGTGCTCCAATCGGAATACTCGTAAACACGCTTGACAGTACCCCTAAATATACGCATAGTGCGTAAAAAATATAATGAAAGAAACACTTTTTCGGTCCAACTACACAGGAGACACACCCATGACATCAAGGAAAAAAGTTTTCAAAGCACTCGCCTTGGCGGCGGGGCTGGCGCTGGCGTCTCAGGCGGCTCTCGCTGCTGATCGCAAGATTGTGATTTTGCAGGCGCTCACCGGAGCCGCAGCATTCGTGGGCGTCCCGGCCTCCGACGGCATGAAGTTTGCCGCCGACGAGCTGAATGCCCGCAATTTCCTGGGCGGCGACAAGATCGTTTTCGAGGTTGCCGACAGCGCCTCGGCCCGACCCCAGGCCATGGCCGCAGTGACACGTTATGCCGCCGACCCAAGCGTCCTCTTCATCCTCGGCCCCACAACGGCGCCAGAGGCCATCCCATCGGCTGGCGTCGCCAACGACGCCAAGATCGGCCTGAAAGCGATGACCAATGCGGTCGCAATGCTCGCCGCCGGCCCTTGGGGTTTCATTTCAGCGCAGCCGGGCGCAGTCACCATGCCACCCTTGGGCGACTACGCCCTGAACGTTGCCAAGGTCAAGTCCTGTGCCACGGTGCGCTTTACCGACAATGAGGCCTATGTCGATCTCGAGCGCGTGTTCGTCGAGTACGTCGAGAAACGCGGCATGAAGATTGTCGAGCGCACCGGCATCAAACAGGCGGATTCCGATTTCTCGACCATCGCAACCCGGATCGTGGCGGCCAAGCCTGAGTGCGTGGTGCTGTTCACGCTCGGGCCGAGTGCAGCCAATATGGCCATCCAGTTGAAGCAGGCCGGCCTGCCGCCCAGTGTCAAAATGTTAGGGCAGTCTGGGCTTTCCTCTCCACAACTGATCGAGATTGGCGGCGCCGCTGTCGAAGGCCTGATCTTCGGGTCGGACTGGATGCCAGGCGGCAGTTCACCGGCTGGCAGGGCATTCGCCGCCGCCTACAAAGCCAAGACGGGCAAGGAAGCTGACAACTGGGCAGCCCTGGGTTACAGCTACATGACGGTGGTGGCCACCGCAATCAAAGCAGCCGGCCCGAATCCGACGCGCGAGTCCATCCGTGACGCGCTGACCAAGACCAAGGATGTGCCGGTTGTGGTTGGATCGGGCAAATACAGTTATGTGGACCGGATTCCGAACTACGGGGCCACCTTCCTGATGGTCAAAGACGGCAAGTTCGTCGCAGCCCCCCAGTAAGCAACTGCCAGGCGCGCGCCGGTAGCGTTGCAGCCGGCGCTGTCCCTTCGGGCTATATCCATGATTGCACAGCAGGTTTTGAACGGTTTGGTCCTGGGCGGCGTCTATGCGCTGTTTGCGCTCGGCTTCACGCTGATTTTCGGCATCCACCGCATCATGAACATGGCGCATGGTGCGGTGTTCATGTCGGGTGCCTTTATTGGCCTGTACATGGTGCGCATCGGCTTGCCAATTTGGGCCGCGCTGCCAATTGCCATGTTCGGCGCGGGCCTGATCTCCATCTTCGTCGAGGTGATTGCCTTCAAACCACTGCGCAAACTGGCGTTGGCCGACGCGGAACTGGCCTCGGTGATCTCCAGCATTGGCGCCGGCCTGATCATCCTGAGCGTCGGCCAGTACGTGTCCAAGACCCAGACCATGCGTTTTCCGTTCGGCACGGTGCCGGTCGATGCGATTGTGGTGTTCGGCCTGCGTGTCACGATGCTGCAGTTGCTGATGCTGGGCGTGGCGGTGCTGATGGTGGCCCTGCTGGCCTACTACCTCTACCGCACGGCGCAGGGGCGGCAGATACGCGCTGTGGCCGGCAACTACCGCGCCGCACAACTGCTGGGGATCAACCCCAATGCCATTTTTTACCGGACCTTCTTCCTGTCTGGTGCGCTCGCGGGGGCGGCTGGCGTGATGGTCGGCCTGGCTTTCAACGCGGTGCAGTTCCTGATGGGTGAGCCGTTTCTGCTGAAGGCCTTTGTCGCCATCATCCTCGGTGGTTTGGGCAGCGTGCCAGGTGCGCTGATCGGCGGCCTGGTGCTGGGTTTGCTGCAATCACTGTCGGGCGCCTACTTGCCGGCCCTACTGGTAGACGCCGTGATATTCCTGCTGCTGTTTGTGATCCTGATGGTCCGCCCCGACGGACTTTTCGCCCAGAGCGTGACCGAATCACCGACCAAGCGCGTGTAAGCCCGAGGCCTGTCCAACATGATGAGTTTCATCACCCCGCACCTTCCGTTGCTCGACTTGATTTTCATTGGCACCGGTTACGCTTTGAGTCAAGCCATCGTATTCCGTGCCGGCACATTCTCCGTGGCCACATCGGGTTTCGCTGCCCTCGGAGCCTACGCCGCGGCGATCCTCACAGTCAAGCAAGGGCTGCACCCGGCAGCGGCTGTGGGGCTCGGCACGTTGCTGGGCCTCTTGTGTGGGCTGCTGTTGTCGGTTCCACTGGCGCGTCTGCGCGGTGTGTACCAGGCCATTGCTTCGCTGGCGTTCGTCGAAATTCTCGTCGCCCTGATCCTCTACTTTGAGGACTTGACCGGCGGTCCTCTCGGCTTTCACAACATACCGCGCGTCGTGACGCCATGGGTCCTGTTCTTCGCCATGCTCGCCACCATGGTGCTGCTGACCCTGCTGGGGCGGGGTGGCATCGGGCGCGCTTTTGATGCCATGCGCCAGGACCCGGCAGTGGCGGCCTCCTTGGGCGTCAACCCAACCCGGTACCACGTGCTGTCGTTTGCGCTTTCGGGCGCCATCGCCGGGCTGTTCGGTGGTCTGGACGCACTGCGTAACTTCAGCCTGACGGCGGAACAGTTCGGCTTCAGCATTCTGATCGGCACCTTGTCTGCCGTGGTGCTGGGCGGCCGCCGGGCGGTGCTCGGTCCGCTGATTGGAACCACCATCTTGGTGCTGCTGCCGGAGATCTTCCGGCCGCTGGCGGATTACCGCCAGGCCGTCTACGGCCTCCTGCTGGTGGTGGTGATGGCGTTCCTGCCGTTTGGCGTCTACGACACCATCGTTATGAAATTGCACAACCGCAAGCTGGCACGAGCTGGCATGCTGGCGCCGAAGGTGCCGAAGGCGCTGGCATGACGTCGCTGGTCCTTCAGGGTGTCGGCAAACGCTTCGGCGGCTTGCAGGCCGTGTCGCCGTTCGACATGGAAATCGCACGCGGCAAGATCACTGGCCTGATCGGGCCCAACGGTGCGGGCAAAACCACCGTGGTCAACCTCATTACAGGCGTCTACAAGCTCAGCCAAGGCAGCATCCGTTTTGGCGATATTGACCTCACCGAAGCGCCACGACACGAGGTTACACGGGCCGGTCTGGCACGCACCTACCAGACCATCCGGCTGCTGCCCGATGCGACCGTGGTGGCCAATGTGATGATTGGCATGTACAGGCACCAAAAGACTTCTCTGGTGTCCCAGCTGCTCGGCCTTCCCTCCTCGCGTGCCGAAACCGCACGCTTTCGCGACGAGGTGTTCCGCCTGCTCGATCGGTTTGGCATGACCCGATATGCCGACTACCCGGCAGGTTCATTGTCCTACGGCGACCAGCGCCGGGTGGAGATGATGCGGGCCTTGGCGCTCAAACCCGAAGTGCTGCTGCTCGATGAACCCGTGGCCGGTATCAACGAAGTGGAAGCCGCCCGGCTGGGCGAAATTTTCCGCAGCCTGGCGACAGAGGGCGAGGGCATGGCCGTGCTGCTGATTGAGCACAACATGCGCTTCGTGACCTATCTGTGCGACTATGTCTACGTCCTCGATGGTGGCGTTTTGATCGCTCAGGGCACGGCTGCGCAGGTGGTCAATGACCCGGCTGTCATCACGGCCTACCTGGGAGATGACGAAGATGCTTGAGATTTCGGGCTTGCACGCCGGCTACAGCGGCAATGAAGTTCTGCATGGCGTGTCTGTCACGGTCGCGCGAGGCGACATGGTGGCGATCATCGGGCCCAATGGCGCCGGCAAGTCCACCCTGCTCAATTGCATCAGCGGCCTGCTGGGCGTGACCAGTGGCACCATCAGGCTGGACGGTCACGACATCACCGGCGAGGCTGCCTTTCGTATCTCCCGCTCAGGCCTGCTGCAGGTACCTGAAGGTCGCCAGATCCTCGGTGATCTGAGCGTGCTCGAAAATCTTCAACTTGGCGTGACCGCGCTCCACCATCGCAAGCCCACGCACGACCTGCGCCGGGTGTACACACTGTTCCCTATTCTTGAGGAGCGCAGTCAGCAGCGTGCCGGCTCGCTCTCGGGAGGGCAGCAGCAGATGCTTGCCATCGGCCGCGCCTTGATGGGCGGGCCGCGCCTGCTACTGCTCGACGAACCCAGCTTGGGACTTTCCCCGCTGTTGGCCAAGGTGGTCTTGAACGCGCTGCGCGAACTCAACCGGGAGGGCCTGACTATCCTGCTGGTCGAGCAAAATGCCCGTGCAGCCTTGCGCGCCACCCAGCAGGCCTTCGTGCTTGAGCAGGGCCGGATCGTCCACCAAGGCCCGAGCGAGGCCCTTGCGCGGGACCCGGACGTGATTGCGCATTACCTCGGCCAAGCCAGTGCATCCGATAAAGCGGCTAATCAGGACTCGGCCAAGTCGATGGCATGAAACATGGAGTTGAGCAATGATCGAACTCTCTCAGCGTGAACAAGTTCTGCAGGCCATTCGTGGCCTTGCGGCTTATGGGCTTGGACCCAATATTGGCGGCCACGTCTCGGTCCGAGTCCCTGGCAAGCGTGAGTTCTATATCAACGCTTTCGACAAGACCTTTGAGGAAATGCGGCTACAAGACATTGCGCTGCTTGATTTCGATGGCAAGGTCATTGAGTGCGAAACGCATGTCAGCCCAGGGCTGACCTTTCACCACGGCATTTACAAACAGCGGGACGATGTGAATGCCATTGTGCATACCCACGGCTTCTGGCTGACAGCGCAATCGGCTTTTGGACGACCGGTGCGGACGCTGCACAACCTCACGACCTATTTTCATGGTCGCACCTGCATCAGCCCCAGCGATGATTTCACGGCCATCGGCCCGGCGCTGGCGGATGACGATGTCGCCATCATCATCCCCTGGCACGGCGCCATCACGATTGGCAAAGACATCGGCGATGCCGCAGCTTTGCATGTCACGCTGGACTATGCTGCGCGGCTGGACGTGACCATGCCAGCCAACACGCCCGAGATGCCTGAAGCCCTGCGCGAGGAACTGGCTAGCGTGTTACGTGGCGCCAACTATTTGGACCTGACCTGGAACCTGATCAAACGCAAGGGTGTCGACGCCTACGACGGCAAACGCGTTATCCCTGGCCTGGCCAACTAGCAGTCAGACCCGCCATCCTGTCCAAACCAACGAGGAAACACACCATGGAAACCATCCTAGAGACCCCGACATCAAACACCGTTGCTGGCACTTCTCAATTTGAGGCGCGTCCCATCGCCTGGCGACTGGGCACTGAAATCATGGGACTCGACCTGAAGCGCAGCGAGGATATTTCGGATGAGAGCATCCGCCAAATGTGGCAATTGCTCGGGCAGCGCGGCATCCTCCTGTTCCGTAAACAAGGCTTGAACCACGACCAGCACCTGGCCTTCACACGGCGGTTTGGCCCGCTCGCCGTGACCGGTCTCACCAGCCGTTATGCGCCTCCGGGGTACCCGGATATTTTTACAGTGACCAATATCAAGACCGACGGTGCCCGCTCTGAAACCGAGAACGCCGCGCAACAGTGGCATTCAGACCAAACGTTTCTGAGAGTGCCGGCGCGGGCCTCCATGCTGCGCTGTGAGTTGGCGCCCCAGTACGGTGGCGACACCATGTTCGCCAACATGTACGCGGTCTACGAAGACCTGTCTGAAGGACTCAAGGCGACCCTTGAGCCACTGAAAGCCTTTCACAGCCTGTTCAGCACCCGCTCCAAAGTGATGAAGGGACGCAAGCCACTCGGCGCAGATGAACTGACCCGCGTTGAGGGGGCCATTCAGCCTGTGGTGCTGATCCACCCGGATACCGGCAGGAAGTCCTTGTACATCAATGAGCAATGTGTCGACCATTTTGAAGGCTGGACCATCGAGGAAAGCAAGCCTTTGCTCGAGTACCTGTACACACTGACAACGCATCCGGCCTACACCTACCGTCACCGGTGGCAGCAGGGCGATATCCTGTTTTGGGACAACCGCTGCACCCAGCATTACGCGCCGCTGGACTACAACTTCGCCGAACTGGACGCGCCGGAAAATCGCCGTCTGATGTTCCGATCGACATTGGCTTGAGACACTGTCCGGACCAGCGCAAAGCTGAAGGGACGAACCAACTGGTTTTCCGCTTCTTTTTGCCGCGTGCTTGAGCCTGGTCGGCCCAAGCCAGGAGACGACGATGACA
>JBAXMQ010000015.1:0-42804 GCA_037134215.1 Betaproteobacteria bacterium | reverse complement strand
GACCTTGCACCAGCTGCCGTGTCGAACTCGGGTTCCAGGTTTAGCAAGAGCGCAGCCTTGAGACCACCAGCCAACATCTGCGCAGCATTCAAGCCATCTGGCCCTGGCAAGGCACAGGCGTACTGGGCACCGACGGTATTGGCGGCCTCGGTCAGGTAGCCCACCGCAGCACCGGTTTGCGCGCCAATCCAGTTCGCCAATGCCAACAGGCTGGCTGCCCGGCCATGGTGGGCTGCGGCGTTGCCGAGCAGGATCGCCCGGCGTTCACCACCCAGCAAAGACCGGGCAATGGCGCGGGCCTGTTCATCCACTTGGCCAGGTACCGGCGGGCTGATGCCTTTTTCGGCCGCCACTGCAGCCGCCACGTCGGCCAAAGCCTGCACCCAACCGGCGGATGGCCGCAACAGGGTGTGAGCCACGGGCATGGCCCAATCCTCATGGTGTTCTGACACAGCACTGATCACCCCACCCTTTCGCGCGGCCTGCCTGATGCGTTGGGCAAACAGGGGATGGTCCTTGCGCAAAGCGGACCCCACCACCAAGACTCGCTGAAGGTCAGACAGAGCAGCAATCGGCATACCCAGGTAGCGCACGCCTTCGGCCGGGACGAACTCGGCATGGCGCAACCGGTGGTCGATGTTGTGACTGCCCAGGCCACGCATCAACGCGCCTGCGAGCATCAATTCCTCAAGGGTGCAATGCGGGCTCACCAACGCCCCGAGGCTGCTGGCACCGTGGTCAGACTTGATTTTGCTAAGGCCATTGGCCACGTACTCCAGTGCCGTCTGCCAGTCGACCGGCTGCCAGACCCCACCCTGTTTGATCATGGGACTGGTCAGGCGCTCGTCGCTGTTGAGAGACTCGTAGGAAAAACGGTCCCGGTCGGCGATCCAACATTCGTTGACGGCCTCGTTCTCAAACGGCACGACGCGCATCACCTTGTTGTTCTTAACCTGCACCACCAGGTTGGCGCCAGTGGAATCGTGCGGACTGACTGACTTTCGGCGCGACAGCTCCCAGGTGCGGGCGCTGTAACGGAAGGGCTTGCTGGTGAGGGCGCCAACTGGACAAATGTCGATCATGTTGCCCGACAGTTCGGAGTCGACAGACTGCCCGACAAAGGTTTCAATCTCGGCATGCTCACCACGGTGCGACATGCCCAGTTCCATGACACCCGCCACTTCCTGGCCAAACCGCACACAACGGGTGCAGTGAATGCAACGGCTCATTTCCTGCATGGAGATCAGCGGGCCGACGTCCTTGACGGCCACCACGCGCTTCTCTTCTTCATAGCGCGATGACGAGCCGCCATAACCCACCGCGAGATCTTGCAGCTGGCACTCGCCCCCCTGGTCGCAGATCGGACAGTCCAGCGGATGGTTGATCAGGAGGAACTCCATCACAGACTTCTGCGCCTTGATCGCCTTGTCACTCCTGGTCCGCACGACCATGCCTTGGGTGACCGGTGTCGCGCAGGCCGGCATAGGCTTGGGCATCTTTTCCACGTCAACCAGGCACATGCGGCAGTTGGCCGCGATGCTGAGCTTCTTGTGATAGCAAAAGTGCGGAATGTAGGTGCCGGCCTTGTCGGCGGCGTGCATGATCATGCTGCCTTCAACAATGTCCACCTTCTTGCCGTCGAGTTCAATTTCAATCATGTCGTGGCTCGCTCAGACGTAAGCCGGGACCATGCAGGTCTTGTGCTCGACGTGGTATTCAAATTCATGCCGGAAGTGCTTGATCATGGCGCGCACCGGCATGGCGGCAGCGTCGCCCAGGGCGCAGATGGTGCGGCCCTGAATGTTGTCCGCGACCGAGTTCAGCAAATCCATGTCCGATGGCCGGCCGTGGCCGGTCTCGATCCGGTCAACCATGCGCGACAGCCAACCCGTGCCTTCGCGGCAGGGCGTGCACTGCCCACACGACTCGTGCATGTAGAAATAGCTCAGACGCTGCAGGCTCTTGACCATGCAACGTGAGTCGTCGAGCACGATGACGGCCCCCGAACCCAGCATCGAGCCCGCCTTGGCGATGGCATCGTAGTCCATCGTGAGGTCCATCATGATGGCCCCGGGCAGGATCGGCGAGGAGGAGCCGCCGGGGATGACAGCCTTGAGCTGGCGGCCACGGCGCACGCCACCGGCGATTTCCAGCAGTTTGGCAAACGGCGTGCCCATGGGCACCTCGTAATTGCCCGGCATCTCGACATCGCCGCTGACCGAGTAAATCTTGGTGCCGCCGTTGTTGGGCTTGCCACAGGCCAGGTAGGCCGCGCCGCCGTGACGGATGATCCAGGGCACCGCGGCAAAGGTCTCGGTGTTGTTGATGGTGGTGGGCTTACCGTACAGGCCAAAGCTGGCTGGAAACGGCGGCTTGAAGCGAGGCTGGCCTTTTTTACCCTCAAGAGACTCCAGCAGCGCTGTCTCTTCGCCACAGATGTAGGCGCCGAAGCCATGCGCGGCATGCAGCTGGAAGCTGAAACTGCTGCCCAGAATGTTGTTGCCCAACAGGCCGGCGGCGCGGGCTTCGTCGAGCGCCTCTTCAAAGCGCTCGTAGCTTTTGAAGATTTCGCCGTGGATGTAGTTGTAGCCAACCGTGATGCCCATGGCATAGGCGGCAATGATCATGCCTTCGATGACGATGTGCGGGTTGAACTGCAGGATGTCCCTGTCCTTGCAGGTGCCGGGCTCGCCTTCATCGGAGTTGCAGACCAGGTACTTCTGGCCGGGGAACTGACGGGGCATGAAGCTCCACTTCAATCCGCTTGGGAAGCCCGCGCCGCCACGGCCGCGCAGGGCCGACTCTTTGACCGTGGCAATCACCTGGTCTTGCGTCAGGCCTTCTCCGCCGTCTTGCCCCAGTATCTTGCGCAGTGCGTCGTAACCGCCACGCGCCTGGTAGTCTGCCAACCGCCAGTTGCTGCCGTTGAGGCCAGCATAAATCTGCGGGTTGATGTGCCGGTCGTGGAAACACGTCTGAACGCCGGTGGCCTGGAATTGGCCCAGTATCTGTTCAGCATTCATGCTTGGTTCTCCGCCGCCCGCAGGCCATCGACCAACTGATCGAGCTTCTCATCGGTCATGAAGCTGCACATGGTGCGGTCATTGACCAGCACCACCGGCGAATCAGCACAAGCGCCCAGGCACTCTGACTGCTGCAGCGTGAACAATCCGTCCGGCGTGGTTTCACCCAGATGAACGCCCAGTTTGCTCTCCAGATGGTGCAGCGCCCGGCCGCCGTCCCGCAACTGGCAGGGTAAATTGGTGCAGACGTTGAGCTTGTACCTGCCCACCGGTTGCTGGTTGTACATGTTGTAGAAGGTGGTCACCTCGCGCACCGCGATCGGTGCCATACCCAGATAGTCAGCGACCAACTGTTCGCTGTCGGCGCTGACAAAACCGGCTTCTTGCTGCACGATGGCCAGACAGGCCATCACGGCAGACTGCTTTTGATCGGGCGGGTATTTGGCGACCTCGCGGGCGAACCTGGCCAGCGCCGCGGGGGAGACAACTGCAGTGCTCATCGGTCGATTTCTCCAAACACGATATCCATGGTGCCAATCACGGCAACAGCGTCGGCGATCATGTGACCACCGGCCATCTCGTTGAGTGCGGCCAGATGCACATAGCCGGGCGGCCGGATTTTCAGGCGGTAAGGCTTGTTGGCACCATCGCTGATGAGGTAGATGCCAAACTCTCCCTTGGGATGCTCGACAGCCGCATAAGCCTCGCCTTCGGGCACATGAAAACCCTCGGTGAAGAGCTTGAAGTGGTGGATCAGTTCTTCCATGTTCGACTTCATGGACTCGCGGTCGGGTGCTGCCACCTTGTGGTTGTCGGTGATCACCGGCCCCGGGTTGACACGAAGCCAATCGACGCACTGCTTGATGATGCGGTTGGATTGCTTCATCTCCTCCATGCGCACCAGGTAGCGGTCGTAACAGTCGCCAGTCACCCCCACCGGGATGTCGAAATCCATGCGGTCGTAGACGTCATAGGGCTGCTTTTTGCGCAGGTCCCAGGCAATGCCCGAACCGCGCAGCATCGGGCCGGTAAAGCCCAGGTTGAGCGCCCGCTCTGGCGTGACCACGCCAATGCCCACGGTGCGCTGCTTCCAGATGCGGTTCTCGGTCAGCAGCGTGTGGTACTCACCGAGGTAGGTGGGGAAACGCTGCGTGAAGTCATCAATGAAGTCGAGCAAGGAGCCCTGACGGTTGCTGTTGAGTTGCGCAATACCCCGCGCATTGCGCACCTTGTTCGCCTTGTACTGGGGCATGGTGTCGGGCAGATCCCGGTACACCCCACCCGGGCGGAAATAGGCGGCGTGCATGCGCGCGCCACTCACCGCCTCGTACATGTCAAACAGGTCTTCCCGTTCGCGGAAGGCGTAAATCAGGATGGTGGAGCTGCCGCAGTCGTTGCCATGCGAGCCCAGCCACATGAGGTGGTTGAGCAGGCGTGTGATCTCGGAGAACATGACCCGGATGTACTGGGCGCGCACCGGCACATCAATGCCCAAGAGCTTTTCAATGGCCAGGCAATAGGCATGCTCGTTACACATCATCGACACGTAGTCGAGCCGGTCCATGTAGGGCAGCGACTGAATGAAGGTCTTGCTCTCGGCCAGTTTTTCGGTGGCCCGGTGCAACAAGCCGATGTGGGGATCAGCGCGCTGGATCACCTCGCCATCGAGCTCCAGCACCAGACGCAGCACCCCATGCGCAGCCGGGTGCTGGGGGCCGAAGTTGAGCGTGTAGTTTTTGATTTCAGCCATAAACCATGACGCCTAGTGCAGGCCCCCGTAGTTGTCTTCACGGATGATGCGCGGCGTGATCTCACGCGGCTCAATCGTCACAGGCTGGTAAATGACACGCCGGTTTTCCGCGTCGTACCGCATCTCGACATGGCCGCTGAGCGGGAAATCCTTGCGGAAGGGATGACCGATAAAACCATAGTCGGTGAGGATACGGCGCAGGTCATTGTGTCCTTCAAATACGATGCCAAACAAATCGAAGGCCTCGCGCTCAAACCAGTTGGCGGAATTCCAGATGCCGGTCACCGAGGCGAGCACTGGCAGACCATCATCCGGCGCCGCCACCCTCACCCGCAAGCGCTGATTGAGGCTGACCGACAGCAAATGAATCACGATGCCGAAGCGTGTGCCGTCACGGCCGCGACCCTGGTAATCCGAGTAATCGACGCCGCAGAGGTCGATCAACTGCTCAAACTGGCAGCCAGGCGTATCTCGCAACAGCAAAGCGACAGACAGCAGATCGGCAGCATCCACATCCAGGTTCACCTCACCTCGGGCCAGAGCAAGGTGACGGACTTTGTCACCCACGACCTGGGCCACGGTATCGTGCAAGGCCTGAGGATCAACAGCAAAAACGGTCATTGCAGTTTCCTCAGACACGGGCAATGGTTTGGGTGCGGCGAATCTTCTGCTGCAACTGCATGATGCCGTACAGCAGCGCCTCGGCCGTCGGCGGACAGCCCGGCACATAGACGTCGACGGGCACAATCCGGTCGCACCCACGAACGACAGAGTAGCTGTAGTGGTAATAGCCACCGCCATTGGCACAAGACCCCATGCTGATCACCCAGCGCGGCTCGGACATCTGGTCGTAGACCTTGCGCAGGGCTGGCGCCATCTTGTTGCACAGGGTGCCGGCCACAATCATGAGGTCGGACTGGCGCGGGCTGGCCCGGAACACTTCAGCACCAAAGCGGCTGATGTCGTAGCGAGCGGCGGCTGCATGCATCATCTCGACCGCACAACAGGCCAAACCAAAGGTCATGGGCCAGACCGAACCGGTCTTGGCCCAGTTCATCACCGAGTCATAGCTCGTGGTGACAAAGCCTTCTTTCAACACACCTTCGATCATTGCATGCTCCCCGCTTATTCCCAGTCAAGGGCGCCTTTTTTCCACTCGTAGATGAAACCCACCACCAGGATAGCCAGAAAAACCATCACAGACCAAAAGCCTAAGGCACCGATGTCCTTGAGCGACACGGCCCACGGAAAAAGAAAGGCGATTTCCAGATCGAACAGGATGAAGAGGATGGCGACCAGGTAATACCGCACATCAAATTTCATGCGGGCGTCTTCAAAGGCCTCAAAGCCGCACTCATAGGCTGAGTTCTTGGCAGGATCGGGCCGATTGGGGCCAAGAATGAAGCCGAGGACCTGCGGAACAATTCCTACGCCGATGCCGACCAGGATGAACATGAGGACTGGCAGGTAGTGTTCGAGGTTCATCTGGAGATACTGATCACGTTTCAGGCTGACCTCCCGAGGGCAATCAGCCAGCCTTGTTTGGTGCCGTCGGCGAGACTCGAACTCGCACAGCTTTCGCCACTACCCCCTCAAGATAGCGTGTCTACCAATTTCACCACGACGGCGCTCCGATGCCGGAAAAACATGAGGTGCCCGAGGGCTTTATCGCTTTTCCAACAGCCTTAGAGTTTACCCTGAAAAGGCTTGCTTCTTGGGGCTCAACCAAGCAATTTAACACCCTGTCATTTGGACGGAATTTGAGCCGCGCCCGAGGCCGGCAGCGCAGGTGCTGACGCGGTTGCCGCAGGTGCGGCGGCGGCCATACCCTCCAGCACGCTGCCTGACTTGGCAGCGGGCCGTGCGGTACCGAAATAGGCCAGCATCAGTGTGCAAACGAAGAACACCGTGGCCAGAACGGCGGTGGAGCGTGACAGGAAATTGGCACTCCCCGTGGCACCGAACAGGCTGCCAGATCCGCCACTGCCAAAAGCGGCCCCCATGTCAGCGCCTTTGCCATGTTGCACCAGGATCAAACCCATCATGCCCAGCGCGGACAAAATCTGGACCACCAGAAGAATCGTCAATAAAAAGTTCATGGTTTACTCCGAAAAAGATAGCATCTCAGGCCCGCCGTCATTGGGCTGCGGCGATGATCGACAAGAAATCCGAGGCCTTGAGCGAGGCGCCGCCGACCAGCCCACCATCAACGTCGGGCTGAGCCAACAGACCGGCAGCGTTGCCGGCGTTCATGCTGCCACCGTACAGCAGTGGTACACGATCGGCATGGGGTGTTGCGGCATGCAACTGAGCCCGCAACAAGGCGTGAACCGCCTGCGCCTGCTCAGCACTGGCGGTCCTGCCGGTGCCGATGGCCCAGACAGGCTCGTAAGCGACCACAATTTCACTGATGCAGTGGCCGTTGAGATGCACCACAGCCGCCAACTGCCGCTTGACCACCTCGTCGGTGACGCCTGCCTCGCGCTCGGCCAGCGTTTCACCGAGACACACAATCGGCGTGATGCCATGGGCCAAAGCCTGCTGGGCTTTGCGCGCCACCAAAGCGTCACTCTCAGCCTGGTACTGCCGGCGCTCGGAATGGCCGACGATGCAATAACGCAGCCCGAACTCACGCAGCATGGCGGCAGATACCTCGCCAGTGTAGGCGCCGCTGTCGTGCGGCGACAGATCCTGAGCCGCCAGGTCGATGCCGCTGCCGGCCAGCAGGGCCTGCGCCTGAGCCAGATACACAAACGGAACGCACAACGCAACCCGACAGGGAACGTCCGCTGGCAGCCCCAAAAGCAAGGCCTTGATCAAAGCTTCGTTGTCAGCCAGGCTGCCGTTCATCTTCCAGTTGCCGGCGACCAACATGCGTTTCATGCTTGACCCCAGGTCAGCACGAGTTTGCCAATGTGCGCATTGGACTCCATCAGCACATGCGACTGCGCCGCATCAGCGGCGGCAAAAGTGCTGTGGATGACCGGCTTGATGCGGCCCTGGTCGATCAATGGCCAAACCTTGTCGCGCAGGGCGCGAGCGATGTCCGCCTTGAACGCGATAGGGCGCGGCCTCAGCGTGGAGCCCGTGATCGTGAGTCGGCGACGCAGCAACAGCCCGGCATTGAAGTCACTCTTGATGCCGCCCTGCACGGCAATCAGGACCAGGCGGCCATCCTCACGCAGGCATTCGATTTCCTTGGCCACATAGTCCCCCGCCACCATGTCCAGAATGACATCAACGCCAGCGCCATCAGTCAGGCGCAGGGCCTCCCGCTGGAAGTCATGGCTGCGGTAATTGATGGCGTGATCGGCGCCCAGCGCCAGGCAAGCCTGGCATTTGGCATCACTGCCGGCGGTAGTCAGAACGTGGGCACCGAATGCCTTGGCCATCTGGATGGCCGTGACCCCGATGCCGCTGGAGCCGCCCTGGATCAGGATGGTTTCCCCGGCCTTCAGGCGGCCACGGTCAAACACATTGCTCCAGACCGTGAAAAACGTCTCGGGCAGGGATGCCGCCTCGATGTCGCTCAGGCCTGCCGGCACTGGTAGGCATTGCAGCACCGGCGCAACACAGTACTCGGCGTAGCCGCCTCCAGCCACCAGGGCGCAGACACGATCGCCCACGGCCAGTCCGGCTTGCGCCATCGCCTGCGCATCGCCCTGGACAATCACGCCCGCCAACTCCAGGCCGGGAATGTCGGAGGCGCCAGGCGGCACCGGGTACAAACCGGTGCGCTGTAAGACATCGGGCCGATTGACGCCGCTGGCAGCCACCTGGATCAACGCCTCGCCGGCACCCGCCACCGGGATCGGGCGCTCGCCCAGCCGCAGCACCGAGGGCGCACCAAAGGTCGAAATCTCAACTGCTTTCATGGTTCTTTCAGCTGATAGCCCTTGTCCTGATTGGACTAGGCGCTATCAATTTCATATCAAAGCAGGTGGCGCTCAGGCGTGGTCGCCGTTCTGGGCCGGACGGTCCAGCAGCACCTTCATCGACAGCTTGATGCGGCCCTTCTCGTCGGTCTCCATGACCTTGACCTTGACGATCTGACCTTCGGTCAGGTAATCAGAGACCTTCTCGACCCGCTCGTGAGCGATCTGGCTGATGTGCAGCAGACCGTCTTTACCGGGCAGCAGGTTGATCAGCGCACCGAAATCCAGGATCTTGGTGACCGGGCCTTCGTAGATCTTGCCGATTTCGACTTCGGCCGTGATCTGCTCGATGCGGCGCTTGGCTTCTTCGGCCTTGGCCGGATCGGCCGAGGCGATGGTGATGGTGCCGTCTTCCTCGATGTTGATCTGGGTGCCGGTTTCTTCGGTCAGGGCACGGATCACCGAGCCGCCCTTGCCGATCACGTCACGGATCTTGTCCGGGTTGATCTTCATGGTGAACAGGCGTGGCGCGAAATTGGACACCTCGGTCTTGGCCGCGCCCATGGCTTCCTGCATCTTGCCCAAAATGTGCATGCGGGCTTCCTTGGCCTGCGCCAGCGCTACTTGCATGATTTCGCGCGTGATGCCCTGGATCTTGATGTCCATCTGCAGCGCGGTGATGCCGTTGGTGGTACCGGCCACCTTGAAGTCCATGTCGCCCAGGTGATCTTCATCACCCAGGATGTCGGTCAGCACGGCAAAGCGGTTGCCATCCTTGATCAGACCCATGGCGATACCGGCCACGTGCGCCTTCATCGGCACGCCCGCGTCCATCAGCGACAGGCAACCGCCACACACCGAAGCCATGGACGAGGAGCCGTTGGACTCGGTGATTTCACTGACCACGCGCATGGTGTAGGGGAAGTCTTCCTTGCTGGGCAAGCAGGCGACCAGGGCGCGTTTGGCCAAACGGCCGTGGCCGATTTCGCGGCGCTTCGGCGTGCCGACACGACCGGTTTCGCCGGTGGCGAACGGAGGCATGTTGTAGTGCAGCATGAAACGGTCTTCGTACTCGCCAGCCAAGGCGTCGATGCGCTGGGCATCGCGCTCAGTGCCCAGCGTGGTGACCACCAGCGCCTGCGTCTCACCGCGGGTGAACAGGGCGGAGCCGTGGGTACGGGGCAGCACGCCGTTGCGGATTTCGATGGGGCGCACGGTACGGGTGTCTCGACCGTCGATGCGCGGCTCGCCAGCCAGGATCTGGCTGCGCACAATACGTGCTTCGATGTCAAACAGCATGCCTTCCACCTTGACGCCGTCAAAGGCAACGCCCTCGGCCTTCAGGTCGGCCATGACCACGGCATAGGCCTCGCGGCAGGCATGGGTACGGGCCTGCTTGTTGCGAATTTGGTAGGCCGCGCGCAGGCGCTCCTCGGCCAAACCCGTGACACGGGCGATCAGCGGCTCGTCCTCGGCAGGCGCGGACCAGTCCCATGCCGGCTTGCCGGCATCGCGCACCAGCTCATGGATGGCGTTGATGGCCACATTGCCCTGCTCGTGGCCGAACACCACGGCGCCCAGCATAATCTCTTCGCTGAGCTGCTGGGCTTCAGATTCCACCATCAGGACAGCAGCCTCAGTGCCGGCCACCACCAAGTCCATGATGGAGCCCTTGCGCGCGGTCTGACCTGGGTTAAGAACATACTCACCATTCACATAGCCGACGCGGGCAGCGCCAATCGGGCCGGAGAAAGGGATGCCGCTGATGGACAGCGCGGCACTGGTCGCGATCAGCGCGGCAATGTCGGCATCCACTTCCGGGTTCAGCGACAGGGTGTGCACCACCACCTGAACTTCATTGAAAAAACCTTCGGGGAACAGCGGACGGATCGGGCGATCGATCAGCCGGCTGGTCAGGGTTTCGAACTCGCTGGGGCGGCCTTCGCGCTTGAAAAAGCTGCCGGGGATCTTGCCGGCGGCATAGGTTTTTTCCAGGTAGTCCACGGTGAGCGGGAAAAAATCCTGCCCGGGTTTGGCACTCTTGGACGCCACCACGGTGGCCAACACCACGGTGCCCTCCATGCTCAGCAGCACAGCGCCGCCGGATTGGCGGGCGATTTCTCCGGTTTCCATGGTGACCGTGTGCTGGCCCCACTGGAAGGTCTTGGTCACTTTGTTGAACATGCTCATGTTGATTTCTCCTGGTCACAATGTGGGAGGTGCAGGCCACCTCACCCGAGCCCGGATCCAGCCCAACAGAACACGATGCCATTCCAGGGAAACACGAGCGAAGGGCTCAAATTTCCATGGAATGACACAGCTTCGCTCTGTTTTTGCCTTCTCCGAAGTAAAAAACGCCTGAGCAGCAAAGCTAACTCAGGCGTTCGTCATTTGATCAGCCGTTTATTTGCGCAGACCCAGTTTGGTGATGAGCGCGGTGTAGCGGTCTGCATCCTTGGACTTGAGGTAGTCCAGGAGCTTGCGGCGACGGCTCACCATGCGCAACAGGCCACGCCGACCGTGATGGTCTTTGGCATGGGTTTTGAAATGGGGGGTGAGCTCGTTGATGCGTGCCGTTAGCAGCGCAACCTGAACTTCGGGGCTACCGGTGTCACCGGCCTGGCGTGCGTTGTCTTTGACGACAGCGGCTTTGATGCTGGATGCGATCATGTCATTTCCTGTTTGAACTGAACTTGCGACAGGCGCTGGAACTGCCCCTGACGTGTGCCGGTGCAAAATGCACAGCCCGCAGAGTATAGCTGACCCACCCTTGTCCAGGTTTGTGGCAATTCAGCGGCTTGCGGTCGAACTCAGCCCTGGGCCGCCAGCCACCGCCGCAGTCGGTCCACCCCTTGCACCAAGCGCTGGGGGTCGCGCGAGGCAAAACACCAGCGCAGCCAACCCTGCGCCTCGGGTGCGAAGGCCTCCCCAGGCGCCAGCCCGAGCCCGGCCTCGGTGACCAGCCGTTTGGCCGTCTGCAGCGAGTCACCATGCCCGCTCAGCCTGAAAAACGCATACATCCCACCGCGCGCCGGCGCCACCTGAACGCCAGGCAGCGCCTGCAGCAGCGGGATCAGCGTATCCCGGCAGAGTTTCAGGTGCGCCACCACCCCGGGCGTGATGGCATCGGTGTGATGCAAGGCAGCGATACCAGCCCGTTGCGTGAAGACGCTGGCGCATGAGGTGTTGAACTCGATGAGCTTGCCCATGTGCGGTGTCATGGCAGGCGGCATCACCAGCCAGCCCAGGCGCCAGCCCGTCATCAGAAAGCTTTTGGAAAAGCTGTGCGCGACCACCAGCCGGTCATCGGGCTCGGCCACATCCAGAAAACTCGGGGCGCAGCCGTTGGCGCTGGGCTCGAAATACAGGCGCTCGTACACCTCGTCGGCCAACACCCAGGTGCCGGTCCGGCGGCAATGGGCGAGGATCTGCTGCTGCTCCTCGCGCGTGAGCGTCCAGCCGGTCGGGTTGTTGGGGGCATTGATGATGAGCAGTTTGGTCTGCGCCGTGACCGCAGCCAGCAGGGCAGCCATGTCGAGCTGCCACTGGCCAGCGCCGGCCGTCAGCGGCACGCAATGCACCCGTGCGCCCAGAATCGCCGGCTGCGCCGTCAGGTTGGGCCAGACCGGTGTCACCGCAACCACCTCGTCGCCAGCATCGACCAATTGCTGGTTGGCCAACATCAGCGCATTGACACCGCCGCTGGTCACCGCCAGGCGATCCACCCCAATCGGGCCGTGGCGCGCGCTCATGTACTGCGAAATCGCCTCGCGCAATTCGAGCAGCCCCAGGTTATGCGCGTAAAACGTCTCGCCCTTCTGCAAGGAATCGATGGCTGCCTGGCGAATGACGTCGGGGGTGACCTCGTCGCTCTCGCCAAACCAGAACGCCAGGACATCGCTGCGTCCTATGCCGGCATTGGCCACTTCACGGATTCGGGACTCGGCCAGGTTAAGGATCACTTCACGCACAAAAAACTCCTGGTTGCCAGGGCCCTGTCAATCGGGCCTTTGCATGGTGCAGCGGCTGGTCTGCTCAGCGTGCGCCGGGCGACATAGCGTCAACAGCAGCCATTTCAAGACCCTGCCGCCAACAATAAACATCTGGAAAATTCTCTTGAAAACACTCGCTTCAATCGCACGTTCAGGTCATGCGATGGTTCATGTCGAACCCCGCTCAGTGTACTAGGAGCCACACCATGTTTTTTGCTACATCCCCTGCCGCCCTGCGTCGCCAAATCTATTCGCCAGCAGGCCTCTCCCTCGAACGCTTTCTGAATCAGGCCCAACTCGCTGGCCGGCAGCCAAGCGCTGTGACCAGCCAGGATGACACGTCTTACACACTCACATTCGACATGCCTGGCATCGCCAAAGACCAGCTGAGCATTGGCATCGAAGGCAACGTGGTGCGACTGGTCAGCAAAGAGGGCGCGTCACGTGCCTACAAAGTCGCCTACGAGTTGCCGCAAGACATCGATGTGGCCAGCAGCGAAGCCCGGTTGGAAAACGGTGTGCTGACGCTCAAACTTGGCAAATTGGTGCCGGCCACCCGTGTGGCAGAGTTGGCCATCAACTGATGGCCTGGCCCGTCACAGGGCATCGAGAGGCCAGCGGGGTTTGACGTCAAAAGCGTAAGCCAGGCTGGCCGCCTGAACACCAGACTGCAGCCGCATCGCGGCGGCCATAGCGATCATGGCACCGTTGTCGGTGCAAAGATCCAGCTCGGGGTAATGCGCTCGTACACCTCGGCGCTGGCAGGCTTGGTTGAGCTGCGCCCGCAATGGCCGGTTGGCGCCCACGCCGCCGGCCACCACCAGCCGGTCAAAGCCGGTTTGCGCCAAGGCGGCAAGAGATTTTTTCACCAGCACCTCCACAATCGCGGCCTCTGTCGAGGCTGCCAGATCAGCCAGCACTTGGTGCGGCAGGTGGGCCACCGTGCCAGCGTGTTCAACAGCTAACCGCTTGGCCTGCACCATCACCGCCGTCTTGAGGCCAGCAAATGAAAAATCGAGATTGGCCTGATTCAACAGGGGGCGCGGCAGTTTGAAAGCCGCCGGGTTGCCGCGCTCAGCCAGACGTGACAGGGCCGGTCCACCCGGGTAATCAAGCCCCAGCAACTTGGCCGATTTGTCAAACGCCTCACCAGCAGCATCGTCGATGGTTTCGCCCAGCAGCGCGTAGCGCCCTACCCCCTCCACCCGCATCAACTGGGTGTGGCCGCCCGACACCAGCAGAGCGACAAAAGGGAAGGTGGGCGGATCCGCGCTCAAAAACGGCGACAACAGATGCCCCTCCAGGTGGTGCACGCCCAGCACCGGTTTGCCCAGTGCTGCCCCCAAGGCGCAGGCCACGCCGGCGCCCACCAACAGGGCCCCGGCGAGACCAGGCCCCCGGGTGAAGGCCACCACATCCACCTCGGCGAGCGTGCGCCCGGCCTGCGCCAGGACCTGGGCCCCAAGCGGCAGCACCCGGCGAATGTGGTCGCGACTGGCCAGCTCAGGCACCACGCCGCCATAGGCTTGGTGCATCTCGATTTGGCTGTGCAGTGCGTGCGCCAGCAGCACCGGCGTCTGCTCACCGTGCACCTGGACCAATGCCACCCCTGTTTCGTCACAGGACGACTCGATCCCGAGCACCAGGGCATGGTTCAACATAGCCTGAGAGTTTAGGGGATTGGCCTCCAACATAAGCTCATAGCCCCAAGTCATCAGGCCAGAGGGACAATCTGTTCATGGGTATCGGCAACTACATCAAGGAGATCGGCCGCGGCAAGGAAGGTGCCCGCTCGCTGAATCGCGCGCAGGCGGCTGACCTGATGGGCCAGGTGCTGGACGGTGCAGTGACTGACCTTGAGGTGGGCGCGTTCTGCCTGGCCATGCGCGTCAAGGGCGAGACAGCGCAGGAAATGGCCGGTTTTCTGGATGCCACGCACCAGCGCCTGCAATTGGTGCCCAACGCGGACCAGCCTACCGTGGTGCTGCCCAGTTACAACGGGGCGCGCAAGTTGCCGGTGCTCACACCCCTGCTGGCCCTGCTGCTGGCGCGCGAGGGGCTGGCTGTGTTGGTGCATGGCATGGCCACTGAAACCAGCCGCACATCAACACAAAATGTGCTTGAAACCCTTGGTGTACATGCACAGTCAGCTATTGAACCCATAGCAATTGGCAACGTCCACTACCTTCCGACTGGCCTGCTGTGCCCTGGGCTGGCGCGGCTGCTGGATGTTCGCCGGGTGGTGGGCTTGCGCAACCCGGCACACAGCCTGGTGAAGCTCATGAACCCCTGTAGCCACCCGGCACTGGTGGTGGGCAGCTACACCCACCCGGAGTACGCCGAATCGATGGCCGCCACCCTGCAGCTGGTGCAGGCCAGCGCACTGCTGCTGCGCGGCACCGAAGGCGAGCCGGTGGCCGACCCGCGTCGCACACCCGCGATGGATGCCTTTGCCAACGGCCAGGTGCAGCGCATTCAAGAGCCGCAGACCGGCCCCTTGGCGCAGTTGCCAGACCTGCCGGCCCCCGACGCGGCCAGCACCGGGCGCTGGATCGAATCGGTGCTGAGTGGCGAGCGGCCGGTGCCCGAACCCATTGCCCTGCAGGTCAGCCATTTGGCGCGGCTGGCCCGGACACCGCCTTCGTCAAGGACGTCATGAGTACCCACCCCACCCCTCCCCGCCCGATGGGCACTTGCACCCTGGTCGGCGCCGGCCCGGGCGACCCTGAGTTGCTGACACTCAAGGCGCTCAAGGCGATACAGGACGCCACCCTGCTGCTGGTGGATGACCTGGTCGACGACGCCATCGTGGCTTATGCCGCCCCCAGCGCCCGGGTGATTTATGTGGGCAAGCGCGGCGGCTGCCAGTCAACACCGCAGGCTTTTATTGAAAAGTTGATGGTCAGCGCGGTGCAGGACGGCGAGCGGGTGGTGCGGCTCAAGGGAGGCGACCCCTTCATCTTTGGCCGTGGCGGTGAAGAGATGGCGCATCTGCAGGCGGCCGGCATCCCTGTGGGCGTGGTCAACGGCATCACCGCCGGACTGGCGGCCGTGACAGCACTGGGCGTGCCGCTGACGCACCGCGAGCACGCCCACGGCGTGGTGTTCGTGACGGGCCACGCCAAACCCGGCGATGCGGGTACCGACTGGCCGGCCTTGGCCGCCGCGGCCCGCCAAGCGCGGCTGACGCTGGTGATCTACATGGGTGTCAGTGCCGCGGCGCGCATCCAACAGGACCTGCTGCAAGGCCTGCCCGACAGCACACCGGTGGCCATCATCCAGCACGCCAGCTTGCCGGAGCAACGCCACGCGGTATGTACGCTGGCGCAGCTGCACCGTACCCTGACGGCGGCGCAATTGGGCAGCCCCAGCGTGATCGTGGTGGGTGATGTGCTCAAGGGTTTGCTGGCCGTGGCCGGGGCGCAATCCCGCGCCGCCTGAACCTCAGCCCGGCGTTGTCCGAATGGAGGCCGGTCCAGCCAACCAGTCGGCCTGCGCCCGTAGCACCTGCGCCGGCGTGTAGCCTGTCAGCTCAGCGTAGAGCGCGGGCGCGGTGGCGCCTTCGGTGCTGATCAGCAGCACGCGCGACGAGGCGTCAAGCCCGACCTGGTCACGCCACGCCGTCGACGCGGCCAGCGCCTGCAGGCCGGCCAGCCCGGCGGCCCCTGACTCGCCACTGAGTACCGGCACATCATCTGCATCGCCGCGCGCCAGTACCCCCATGGCCTGCACCGCCTGGGCGTCCGAGACCGTCATGAAGTGGTCAATACCCGGCTGCAGGACGCGCCAGGCCAGCGGTGAGGCCTCGCCGCAAGCCAGCCCGGCCATCACTGAATCGACGGTGCCGGCCGTGGCCGCGGGCCGCCCGAGCAGCGCACTCTGGTACAGGCAATCAGCCTGCTGCGGCTCCACCACCACAAACATCGGCCGCTGCGCGCCCAGGCGCTCCCAAAAATAGCTCATCACCCCGGCGGCAAACCCGCCCACACCACCTTGCAGCATGACGTGGCTGTAAGTCGGGCCCTGGGGCCGCTCGTCCGGCCAGAGCTCGTCGGCAATGATGGCGTAGCCCTGCATCACATCGCGCGGCACATCCTCATAGCCGGGGTAGGAGGTGTCGGACACCACCTGCCACCCATTTGCCGCCGCGAGCCGTGCGGCCTCATGCACCGATGCATCGTAATTGCCGGTGATGCGCACAATCTCGGCGCCCAGGGCGGCGATAGGCGCTTCGCGCTCAAGGCTGACTTGGGCGTGCAGCACGATGACGCATCGGCAGCCGACGCTCTGCGCCGCCGCCGCCAGAGCCCGGCCGTGGTTGCCATCGGTGGCGCTGATGACCACCCAATCTTTCAGCTGCGCCGCGTGCCGGCCGGCCAACACATCGGCTGGCAAAAAGCCGGCGCCGGGCCATTGGCGCAAGATCAATCGCAACAACGCCACCGGCGCGCCCAGCACCTTGAAACTGGCCAAGGGAGAACGGCTGGCCTCGTCTTTGAGATCAATGTGTGCCACCCCGAGTTGCCGGGCCAGGCCCGGCAGCGCCCACACCGGCGACGGACCGGTGAACTGCTCGTGCCAGCCCGCAAGCCAGCGCCGGCTCTCGCGGGCGGCGTCGATGTTCAGCAGTTGGCGCAGCGCCGCGGGATAGTCACCGCGCTGCAGTTGCGGGTTGCTCAGCAGCATGCAGTGCCTTCTGGGGTTCGGTTCATGGGCTCAATTTTCGCACTCAGCCAAAGGGGCCGCACTACACTGCCGCCATGCAGAGTTTTGACGTGGTAATCCTCGGCGCCGGTGCAGCCGGCCTGTTTTGCGCTGGCGTGGCCGGCCAACTGGGCCTGAGGGTGCTGGTGATTGACCACAGTGAGAAAGTGGCTGAAAAAATCCGCATCTCTGGCGGCGGGCGCTGCAACTTCACCAACCGCGACACCAGTGCCAGCAACTTTCTGGGCGAGAACCCCAATTTTTGCCGCTCAGCGCTGGCGCGCTACACACCGCAAGACTTCATCACCCTGCTGCAAAAACACGGCGTGGCCTGGCATGAAAAGCACCGTGGCCAGCTGTTTTGTGACCACTCGGCCGAGGACATCATCCGCCTGCTGCTGGCAGAGTGCGACGCGGGTGGCGTCACCCGCTGGCAGCCTTGTCACGTCCAGGGCATCCGATTTTCCGACGCTAACCCTTGCGGCAGTAAAGCTGGCAGCTATGAACTCGATAGCGACCAAGGCTGTATCCAGGCGGCGGCTGTGGTGGTGGCCACCGGTGGCCTGTCGATCCCGAAGATTGGCGCCAGCGACCTGGGCTACCGCATCGCCCGCCAATTTCAACTGCCTGTGGTCGAGCCGCGCCCTGCCCTGGTGCCCTTGACCTTCGACGCCGAGGACTGGGCGCCCTACGCCCATCTGGCCGGTCTGGCACTGCCCGTTCGCCTTGAGACCGGCAGCAAAAAAACCCGCATCAGTTTTGCCGAGGACCTGCTGTTCACGCACAGGGGCCTGAGCGGGCCTGGCGTGCTGCAACTGTCGAGCTATTGGCAGCCGGGTACACCCATCCGGCTCAACCTGGCGCCACAACATGAGTTGCCAACCTGCCTGGCCCAGGCCAAGGCCGGATCGCGCCGACTGGTCGCCAACGAACTGGCCGCACTGTTACCGACCCGGCTGGCCGAGGCCTGGGTGGCGCGGGGTGAGGCCTTGGGTCACAACTGGCAGCGCCCGATCAACGAGGCGTCGGACAAGGCCCTGGCCGCTTTGGCTGAGCAGTTGAGTCACTGGACGTTGACGCCTACGGGTACCGAGGGTTACCGCAAGGCAGAGGTCACAGCCGGCGGCGTCGACACCCGCGCCCTGTCAAGCCAGACGATGGCGTCACGGCAGCCGGGCCTGTATTTCATTGGCGAGGTGGTCGATGTGACCGGCTGGCTCGGTGGCTACAATTTCCAGTGGGCATGGGCCAGCGCCTATGCCTGCGCGCAGGCCTTGGCAACACAAACAGGACACTGAAGCCCTTCGCGCGGTACCGGGTCCGAGTAATACGCCTGCTGACGCCGGCCAAGTCAACCATGCTCAGTAGCCTGAACGAAAAATCATTGCTTGTGACGGCTGGCCCGGTAGAGCGTTCAGTTCTGGCTGACCGCCTGAGCCGCAGCAACGTGGTCATCACCGTGGTTCTGGGCTGGCTCTCATTGCCCTTCTTCTGCCTGCTGCTCGTCTTCGACTATGACCGGCTGTCCGTGGGCAAGTTCGCCCAATCAGAACTTTACCTTGCCTTGGCGGTGCTGCACCTGGTGTTCGGTTTGAGCGTGATATCGGCGTTGGTCACTTGGTGGCTTCAACGCCGCTCGCCGCACGAGGTTCCCGTCAGGTGGTCGCGTCTGCATTTGGCGTTGATGGCTGGCTCTCTCATGCTGATGGGGCTGCTGGGCATCCTGGAGCGTGGTTCTCTGGTGGTGATGGCGCTTGCCCTGATTTCGTTCAATCTGGTTTTTTTTGTGCCCATGTATTGGCGCTGGGCGTTGAATAGCATTGCCGCCCTAGGCAGCCTGCTGCTGGTACTCTCCTTGATGCAGGAGGACGCCACGCGCACCCTGGTGCTGGGCATTGAACTCTTGGCCCTGATCGTGACGGCAAACTTCAGCGGTGGTCTGCTGAACCGGCAGCGCGTGCAGGCATTGCTCACGGAACATCGATTGGCTCAAATGGCGCATGTGGACGCACTGACCGGGCTGGCCAGCCGGCGCAGGGTGGAGGATTTCCTGCGCCAAGAAATCGCCGAATTGGCACAGGGCCAGGGCCTTTGCTTGATTATTGTTGACATCGACCACTTCAAACAGGTGAACGACACTTTTGGCCACAACACGGGTGATGACGTGCTGCGGGGGGTTGCGCGGCTGATGCAACAGCGCGTTCGGGTGGAGGATTTGATTGGCCGCTGGGGTGGCGAGGAATTTCTGGTGATCTGTGTGGATTCTTCGCTGGACGCGGCCGTTGAGTTGGCGGAACGTTTGCGACAGCGACTGCTTCAACACAGTTTTGCCCAGGTAGGCACCAAGACGGCCAGCTTTGGCGTCGCATCCGCGACGCCAAATGACACGCCTGGATCGCTGGTGGAGCGGGCCGATCGGGCGCTCTACCTCGCCAAGCAATCCGGTCGCAACCAGGTGCGCGCCAGCGCCGCCTAGCACCCGCAATCACGCGGGCTTGCAAAATCACAACAACACGGGCCGGTCCTTGTGCTTTGTGCAACTGAATATCGCATTCCTGGGCGTTATAATATTGGACTTTGCTGGCAAACCCCCGCTGCCTGTCCAATTTTTAAGCGGGGAACATCGCAGAACATCCGTCACATGGCCCGATCTTCCATTGGCTGAGCACTGCACCTTTTGGATAATATGACGTAATGACAACCATCCGTGTAAAAGAGAACGAGCCGTTTGACGTGGCCCTGCGCCGTTTCAAGCGCACCATTGAAAAACTGGGCCTGTTGACTGACTTGCGCGCACGCGAGTTCTACGAAAAGCCCACCGCTGAGCGCAAGCGCAAGAAGGCAGCAGCCGTCAAGCGCAACTACAAGCGTATTCGCGCCATGCAGCTGCCGAAAAAGATGTACTGATCCGGTCGTCCGGTCTGGGGCCCCTAGTGCCTGATCAAAGCTCGCCGGGGTAACTCAGGCGGGCTTTTTTTATGCCAGCCAGTTTTTTGCAAACCCCTTCTGCTACACCCTTTTTCACCACGCCCTTTTTCACCACGCCCTTTTTCACCACGCCCTTGCCAGGAGCCCCGCCATGTCACTCAAAGACCAGATCACCGAAGACATGAAAATCGCCATGCGCGCCCGCGACAGCGAGCGCCTGGGCACCATCCGGCTGCTGCTGGCCGCTGCCAAGCAAAAAGAGGTGGACGAGCGCGTGGTGCTGGATGATGTGGCCATGGTGGCGATCATCGACAAACTCATCAAACAGCGCAAAGACTCGGTCGCCGCCTACCTGCAGGCCCAACGGCAAGACCTGGCCGACAAGGAGTCGGCAGAGATCACCGTGCTGCAGGCCTATTTGCCGCAGCGCCTGAATGCCGATGAGGTCGCAGCGGCCGTGCAAGCCATCGTGGCTGAACTGGGCGCCAAAGGCCCGGGTGACATGGGCAAGGTGATGGGCGCGGTCAAAACCCGGCTGGCTGGCAAGGCCGACATGGGGCAGGTGTCGGCCGCGGTCAAGGCAGCGCTGGCCGGGTGAGCCAGGCTGCTCTACAGACCTAACCCGAGCATCAGCTCCCCGCCACCTTCATGCGGTTGACAAGCACCGAGCCCACCTCTTTGGCCCCGTAGTTGTAGGTATCGGCGCCCACCGCAACGATGCCTTTGAGCATGGCTTTCATGTTGCCGGCAATGGTGATTTCATGGACCGGGTAAGCAATGCGGCCGCGCTCCACCCAGAAGCCGCTGGCGCCGCGCGAGTAATCGCCGGTGACGTAATTCACACCGCTGCCCATCAACTCGGTCACAAACAGGCCGGTACCGAGCTTTTGCAACATCGCGTCCAGATCATCACCCGGACGGGTGTGGCGCGAATGCAGTGTCAGGTTGTGTGAACCGCCAGCGTTGCCGGTGGTCTTCATGCCCAGTTTTCGCGCCGAATAGCTGCTCAAAAAGTAGCCCTGCACGCGTCCCGCCTCCACCACTTGGCGCGCCTTGACGCGCACGCCTTCGTCGTCAAATGGCGAACTGCCCTTGCCGCGTTTGACAAAGGGGTCCTCAAAGATGTCGATGTGGGCAGGCAACACGCGCTTGCCCAAAGAATCAAGCAAGAAGGAGCTCTTGCGGTACAAGGCGCCACCGCTGATGGCCTGCACGAAGGAGCCCAGCAGGCCAGCCGCCAGCGGCGACTCAAACAGCACCGGGCATTCTGTGGTGGCGATCTTGCGTGACTTGAGACGACTCAAGGCCCGCTCTGCGGCGTAGCGGCCGATCGCCTCAGGCGCGGCAAGGTCATCGGGATGGCGCATGGAGGTGTACCAAGCGTCGCGCTGCATGTTGTCGCCCTTGCCGGCGATCGGTGACACCGACATGGAGTGCCGGGAGCTGGCATAGCCACCGCGGAAGCCGCGGGTGTGGGCGCTGAAAAAATGCGACTGCTGGGCCGAGACTGCGGCGCCTTCGCTGTTGGTGATGCGCCGGTCGGTCTGCAATGCCGCCGTCTCGCCGCGCAGGGCCAGCGCAGCGGCCTCTTCGGCCGTCAGGCTCCAAGGGTAAAACAGATCCAGATCGGTGCGCTGCCGCGACGCCGGGGCGATGTCGCGCGCGTTGGGCAGTGCGGCAAAAGGGTCTTGCGCTGTGAACCGGGCAATGTCATAAGCCGCCTGCACGGTCTGCTCAATCGCTGCACGGGAGAAGTCGGAGGTGCTGGCATTGCCCCGGCGTTGGCCGAGGTACACCGTCACGCCCAAGGACTTGTCACGGTTGCGCTCCACGTTCTCAAGCTCACCCTTGCGCACAGACACGCTCAAGCCACAGCCTTCGGACGCCTCGGCGGCGGCATCACTGGCGCCAAGCGTCTTGGCATGCGCCAGCGCGGTATCGACCAGCTCTTCAAAAAACGGTCGGCTGTAGCTGAAGCCTTCAGCCGCCTGGGCAGCGGCTGGTGTTGGATTGGATTTCTTCATATCGACGGCTATGATACTTGGCTATGTCACGCAAACTGAAAAAAGGCTATTTCGTCCGGGGTGAGTTTGTTGCTGAAGGCAGTGCACGCGACATCGAACTCAAGGCCGAGCTCAAGGGCACCAGCGAGCAAAGCCGCACCGAGCTCAAACGGGAAAGCACCGAGCTGCAAAAACTGGGTGAGGACCTGCTCACGCTGCGGCCAGAACTGATGGCGCGGCTGGACCTGTCGGACAAGCTCCGCGATGCAGTGCAGGAAGCCAAACGGATCACCAATTTCGAGGGCAAGCGGCGCCAGATGCAGTTCATCGGCAAGCTGATGCGCTTGTTGGAGCCGGCCGCGCTGGAGGCTGTGCGCACCATGCTGGCCGAGCAGCACAGCGGCTCGGCCCAGGAGAACCTGATGCTGCACCAGGCCGAACTCTGGCGTGACCGCCTCATCGCCGAAGATGAGGCCTTGGGCCAGTGGCTAGGCACGCACGCGGAGACTGACGCACAGCAACTGCGTGCCCTGATCCGCCAAGCCCGCAAAGACGCGCAGCCCGAGAAGGCAGGCGCGGCCTTACGCCATGGTCGGGCCTACCGGGATATTTTTCAGATCGTGCGTGAACAACTCGATCATGTGCCCGATGCCGAGGCCGAAGCTGACCTGCCGCTTGATGCGGATCAAAGACCATGACGCACGGCGCCAACAACCAGCCGGATGCCAGCCCAAGCCCGGAGCGCGTGCGCATTGGCATTGTCTCGGTCAGTGACCGCGCTTCCAGCGGCGTCTATGTGGATCAGGGCCTGCCAGCACTGCAGGACTGGCTGACACGCGCCCTCAAAAACCCCATCGATTTTGAGGCGCGCCTGATTCCCGATGAACAAGCGCTGATCAGTGCCACGCTGATTGAGTTGGTGGAGGCCGGCTGCAATCTCGTGCTCACCACTGGCGGCACCGGCCCGGCCAAGCGCGACGTGACGCCCGAGGCCACGCTGGCGGTGGCGCACAAGGACATGCCGGGCTTTGGCGAACAAATGCGCCAGATCAGCCTGAAGTTTGTTCCCACTGCCATCCTGTCGCGCCAGGTGGCTGTGGTCCGTGACCAGGCCCTGATCATCAACCTGCCCGGACAGCCGAAATCGATCCGCGAGACGCTCGAAGGCCTGCGCGACGCAGAAGGTCAGAGCGTGATGCCGGGCATCTTTGCCGCCGTGCCCTACTGTGTGGACCTGATCGGCGGGCCTTACCTGGAAACCGTGGATGCCGTGTGCACCGCGTTCCGGCCCAAGTCCGCGCAGCGGCCAGCGCGCACCGCCTGAGCCCCGAACGCCCTAGCGGCCCACCAGTTCGTTGAGGCGGTCCGCTTCAAACTGCTCGGCCAACGCGGCATCGCCCGGCACACAACTGCCACCGGCGCGCTGTGCTTGCAGGGTCTCGATGGCCTTCCAAAGCAGCGCAATTTGGTGCTCATGGCCGGAGGCGTTGTCGATCAGGCCACGCAAGGCCTGACTCAAGGGGTCGTCGTTGTGGGTCACGCCGTAGGCCGAGAAGCCCATTTTGGAGGCAGCCTCTTCCCGCCGGACGTCAAGGTCGGCCTGGATGATGCGCGCTGGATTACCGACGGCGGTAGCCCCGGCCGGCACCGGTTTGGTGACCACCGCGTTAGAGCCGATCTTGGCCCCATCCCCCACGGTGAAGCCGCCCAGCACCTGGGCGCCAGCGCCCACCACCACATTGCGGCCCAGGGTGGGGTGCCGCTTGGCGCCCTTGTAGAGCGAGGTTCCACCCAGGGTCACGCCCTGGTAAATGGTGCAGCCGTCGCCAATCTCGGCCGTCTCGCCCACCACCACACCCATGGCATGGTCGAAAAACACGCGTTCGCCGAGCTGTGCGCCGGGGTGGATCTCAATGCCGGTCAGGAAGCGGCCCAGGTGCGAGACAAAGCGGCCCAGCCATTTCAGGCCGTGAGTCCAGCACCAATGGGCAAGGCGGTGCATCATCACGGCGTGCAGGCCGGGGTAGCAGGTCATCACCTCCCAGGCGGTGCGCGCGGCAGGGTCGCGTTCCAGAATGCACTGGATGTCTGAACGAAGTCTGGCAAACATGAGCCGGAGTCTAGCGGCTGGGCGGCAAGGGCGCCTGGTGTGGCGGCCGCCCCCCTTCGGCGAGTTGGGCCATCGCCTTGGCCATGCCACGCAGAATGTGAATTTCCTCCTGCGTGATCGCCGACCGGTTAAAAAGCTGGTTCAGGCGCGGCATCAGTTTTTTGGGCGCCTGCGGGTCCAGAAAACCGATGGCGGTCAAGGCCGACTCCAGATGCGCCAGCATGCCGGCCACCTGGCGGGCATCTGCCAGGTCAGCCTCAACGGCGGCAGCTTGCACGGCAAATCCGCCCAAGGCCAGGCGCCACTCGTAGGCCAGCACCTGCACGGCAGCCGCCAGGTTGAGAGAGCCGAACGCCGGGTTGCTGGGAATGCTCAGGCAGGCGTGACAGCGGTACACGTCCTCATTGCGCATGCCAAAACGCTCCGAGCCGAACAGGAATCCCACCCCACTCTCTGACACCTTTTGAGCCTCTAGGCCTTGTGATTGCTCACGGTTATGCTCTTTTTTTGATAGCGATTCAAAGTGGGCGCGGGGGCTGACGGTCGGCGGACCGAAATCCCTGGGGGTCATGGCGGTGGCGCACAAATGGGTCATGCCGTCCAGCGCCTCATCGAGCGTATCGACGATGCGCGCCGCAGCCAACACGTCCAGCGCACCACTGGCGCGCTGGATCGTCTCCTCGCGCCGCAGCACATTGGGCCAGCGCGGCGCGACCAACACCAGGTCGTCAAAGCCCATGGTTTTCATGGCGCGGGCCGTGGCACCCACATTGCCGGCGTGGCTGGTGTTGATCAGGATGAAACGGGTCTGCATGCGCGACTCATGCCAGCCAAACGTCGGCCGGGTAAAATTGGGCATTGTCGCCGCCTGTATCACCGGGCGGCCCGCCCTGCTCTTTCATTCACGACCCCTGGACGCCTGCCGCCCCTGGTCCACCACCAAAAAGCCATGTCCTCCCCCAATCTGCATCCCATGATCAATGTGGCCGTCAAAGCGGCCCGCATCGCCGGCAACCTCATCAACCGGGCGGCACTGGACGTGGAGTCGGTCCGCGTGTCGCAAAAACAGGTCAATGATTTCGTGACCGAAGTCGACCAGGCTGCCGAGCAGGCCATCATTGAAACCCTGCTGGCAGCCTACCCCGGCCACGCCATCTGGGCAGAAGAATCCGGCCGCACCCACGGCGCCCAGGATTCCGACTACGTCTGGATCATCGACCCGCTCGACGGCACCACCAACTTCATCCACGGCCTGCCGATCTACTGCGTCAGCATTGCGCTGGCGGTCAAGGGTCGGGTGGAGCAGGCCGTGATTTACGACCCCACCCGCAATGACCTGTTTACCGCCACACGCGGACGTGGCGCCTTTCTGAACGACCGGCGAATCCGGGTTTCCAAGCGGATACGGCTGCAGGAGTGCCTGATTTCCACCGGGTTCCCGTTTCGAGAGGGCGATGACTTCAACACCTATCTGCGCATGATGGGCGATGTGATGCAACGCACCGCAGGCCTGCGCCGCTCGGGCGCAGCCGCGCTGGACCTGGCCTACGTCGCAGCCGGCTTCACCGACGGCTTTTTTGAAACCGGCCTGCAACCCTGGGATGTCGCGGCCGGCTCGCTGCTGGTGACTGAGGCGGGGGGTCTGGTGGGCAACTTCACGGGCGAGGCCGATTTTCTGGAGCAAAAGGAGTGCGTCGCCGGTTCGCCGCGCATTTATGGCCAGTTGGTGGGCCTGCTCGGCAGGTACAGCAAGTTTGCAGGTGCGGGCGACAAGGCCGCCGCGCGCCAGGCGATCGACGCATTGGCTCAGCCAGCCGAGCCGCAGCCGTCTGGCGAGTCCTGACCCGGCAAGCGCCAGCGCACCTTGGCCGCATCCACCGGGATGAAGAGCAAGTACTTTTTCCAGTTGATCCTGCTGTCGGCGCTGTGGGGGGCCGGGTTTTTGCTCACCCGCATCGCCACCCCGGTGCTCGGCCCCAGTGTGGCCGCCGCCTGCCGCATTGGCCTGGGGGCGGCCACACTGGCGCTGATCATGTGGCACCTGAAGCTGCCCTGGCCCTCGCGGCAATGGCGTGAACTGCTGCTTCTGGGAGCGTTGGCAATCGCACTCCCGCACTTCCTGTATGCCTGGTCTTCGCTCTACCTGCCCGCCGGCTACAGCGCTGTGGTGGGCGTGACCTCGGTGCTGTTCGGTGCCTTTGCCGCGGCCTGGATGAAAGAGGACACACTGACCTGGATCAAGATCGTGGGCTGCATCGCAGCCTTTGCGGGCGTGGCGCTGGTGGTCAAGCTGGGGCCCATTCAGCCCTCGCCCCAGGTGCTGGGCGGCACAGTGCTGGCTGTGGGCGGTTGCCTGTTCTCGGGCTTGAGCATGCCCTTGCTCAAGCGTGCCACCAAAGGCATGGAGCCGCTGGCCATCACGGCGGGCATCCATGTGTTCGGCTTTTTGTTGCTGCTGCCAGGCGCGCTCTGGGCGCTGCCGCAGGCGCGCTTCACTCTGCCGGCGATGTCGGCTGTGGCGGCGATGGGCGTGGTGACCTCGGGGCTGGCCTACTGGCAGTACATGCGGATCATGAACCGGGTCAGCGCCGTGGCAGCCCACAGTTCCACCTTCATGGTGACCATCTTTGGTGTGATCTGGGGCCACCTGTTCCTGGACGAGGTGTTCACCGCCGCCTCATACACCGGCGGCGCACTGGTGCTCATCGCCACCATGATGGTGACCGGGTTCAACCCGTTCAGGCGCGCGGCCCTGGCACTGGCCAAGCCCTGAGGCCGGCCGACTGCTTGCGGGTCGGCGCGTCGGGCCGCACAATGCCGAGACATCAAAACCAATGAGGCGACAACGATGGCATCTACCCCAACCGACCCACAACAACTCGCGCACCTGGTCCAGCGCGTGGATGACCGCCAGCAACTGGCAGAACTGATATCCCGCTATGGCGTGGCGGTGGACGACCGGGATTTCGCCACGCTGGCCAAGCTGTTTGCGCCCGACGGCGAATTCCAGCACGTGAAGGGCCGGGACGACGTCATCGCGTTTTACAAGATGCGAACCGCGCTGTTCAGCACCAGCACCCATTACGCCCACACCTGGCATTTTGATTTTGCCTCTGACACACAGGCCAGCGGCGTGGTCAGTGCCAGTGCCGAGCTGTGCATCCAGGGGCAGACCGTACGACTGTCCCTGCGCTACCTCGACCGTTACACCAAGACGGCGAGCGGCTGGGTGTTCCAGGCGCGCGACATCAAGTTTCGCTACGTGCTGCCGCTCGACCAGGTCGCCCAAGGCCTGGACCAGCCCCTGCGCGTGCGCTGGCCCGGCACCGAGCCAAAGCAGGCCGATTTACCCGATTTGCTGCAAACCTACATCGACAGCCGGGCGGCCCCGGCGCCAACGGAGAACTGACATGCCACGCATCCGATCGCTCAGCTTGAGTGAATTCGACCCCGAACTGCTGAGCCTGCTCAACGCCGAGCAAAAAACCGAACGCGAACTGCGCCCGACCAGCATCCGCGCCCACCACCCGGAACTGGCCAAGGCCTACCTGCGCTTTGGCGGTGCCCTGAAAACGCATTCGGTGCTGTCCGCGCGCCTGCGCGAGTTGGTTCGCCTGCGCATTGCTTTTCACAACCAGTGCCGCAGCTGCATGGCCATGCGCTACGCCGATGCCGTTGATGATGGTGTCAGTGAGCATCTGGTGTGCTCGCTGGAACAACCCCAAGAGGCCCCCGACCTGACCCTGGCAGAGCGCGTCGCCCTGCGCTACGCCGACCTGCTGGCCAACAACCATCTGGCGATTGACGAGGCGTTCTATGTCCAGCTCAGGGCACACTTTTCTGACAAGGAACTGGTCGAGCTCGGCACCGTGTGCGCCATTTGCATCGGTTTTGGCCGGCTGTCCGCCACCTGGGACATGACCGAGGACCTGCCCGAGCGGTTCCGGGCCCAGGGCGACGCACCGGTCACGCCCTGGGGGCCAGACGCCTGGGTGACGCATCGGGCAAGGGCCTGACCGCCTGGCGCGGGCTTGCCCTTATTGCCGGATCAGGTCCGCCCCGGGTGGCGGCTTGAACACAAAAGTGGATGGGTCCAAGGCCACATTGGCGGCGAATAAGCTGAAGGTCAGTACGGATCGCTGGCCAAAACTGTCCTGCATGTCCAGCACCGCCAGGTCAGCCCCACGAAAGCCGATGCGAACGCTCTGCAGTTGGCCGTCGCGCGCTTTCGGGGTGGCCAGCACCCACTGCAGGCCATCGCGCGCCGGTGCGTCCGCCAAGTTGAAGTCCGCCTGCAAGGCGTTCAAATCGGCCGCCGAGGCGATCAGCGCCGCCGGCGTCGCACCCAGCGCCTGCGCCTGCTTGCGGGCGGTGACCTGATTCAGGTCCAGGTCATACAGCCAGAGCGTTTGACCGTCAGCGACGATGGTCTGCTCAAACGGCTTGCGGTAGCTGAAGCGAAAGCGGTTGGGGCGGGCAAACTCAAAGCTGCCTGTGGAGGTGCGGGTGCGAGCGGCGGCACCGTCCTTGGGCGGCGCCGTCACCGCCTGGGTGAAGTCGGCCCGCCCGGACTTGGTCGTTTTGACAAAGTTTTCCAGGCTTTCCAGGCCGCCAGCCCTTGCCCAGCTTGAGGCTATCACTATCAAAAATAGAGCAAACCACCTCATGCGGGCCCTCATTCGGCGCGCGCCGGCACCAGGATATCGCGCTGGCCGCTGCTGCTCATGCTGCTGACCAGGCCGGCATTCTCCATATCTTCCACCAGCCGGGCGGCGCGGTTGTAACCAATTTTGAGGTGCCGTTGCACCAGCGAGATGCTGGCCTTGCGATTTTTCAGAACGACCTCGACCGCCTGGTCGTACATCGGGTCCTTCTCGCCACCACCGGCGCCGCCCTCGCCCAAGGCATCACCCTCGCCGTCGACCGTACCGCCTTCAAGCACGCCCTCGATGTAATTCGGCTCCCCTTGGCTCTTGAGGTAGCTCACCACCCGGTGCACCTCCTCGTCGCTGACAAAGGCGCCGTGCACGCGAATCGGCAGCCCGGTGCCGCTGGGCATGTAGAGCATGTCGCCCATGCCCAACAGGGCTTCGGCCCCCATTTGGTCCAGGATGGTGCGGCTGTCGATCTTGCTCGACACCTGGAAGGCAATGCGGGTGGGGATGTTGGCCTTGATCAGGCCGGTAATGACGTCCACGCTGGGCCGCTGCGTGGCCAGGATCAGGTGGATGCCGGCGGCCCGGGCTTTTTGCGCGAGCCGGGCGATCAACTCCTCGATCTTCTTGCCCACCACCATCATCAGGTCGGCCAGTTCATCGATCACCACCACAATGTGCGGCAAGCGCTCCAGCGGCTCAGGCGACTCCGGGGTCAGGCTGAAGGGGTTGCCGATGTGCTCGCCACGGGCCTTGGCGTCGTCCATTTTGGTGTTGTACCCCGCCAGGTTACGCACACCCATTTTGCTCATGAGCTTGTAGCGCCGCTCCATTTCAGCAACGCACCAGGTCAGGCCGTGCGCGGCCTGCTTCATGTCGGTGACCACCGGCGCCAGCAGGTGAGGAATACCCTCATACACCGACATTTCCAGCATTTTGGGATCAATCATCAGCAGCCGCACATCCCTCGCCTCGGCCTTGTACAGCAAGCTCAGGATCATGGCGTTGATGCCCACCGACTTGCCTGAACCCGTGGTGCCGGCCACCAGCACGTGTGGCATCTTGGCCAAATCGGCCACCACAGGATTGCCAATGATGTCCTTGCCCAGACCCATGGTCAGCATGGACTTACCCTCGTTGTACACGCCTGAGCCCAGGATTTCCGACAGCTTGATCGACTGTCGCTTGGCATTGGGCAACTCCAGCGCCATGTAGTTCTTGCCGGGAATGGTTTCGACCACCCGAATCGACACCAGACTGAGCGAGCGCGCCAAGTCCTTGGCCAGACCAACAATCTGCGAGCCCTTGACGCCAGTGGCGGGCTCGATCTCGTAGCGCGTGATCACCGGGCCGGGCTGGGCCAGCACCACCCGCACCTCGACGCCGAAATCCTTGAGCTTTTTTTCGATCATGCGGCTGGTCATCTCCAGCGTTTCGGGCGCGACGGTTTCCTGACGCAACTGGGCCTCGTCAAGCAGGTCCACCTGTGGCAGGCGGCTGTCCGGCAGCTCGGTGAACAGCGGTTTTTGCCGCTCCTTGGCCACCCGCTCGCTTTTGGGCAACTCGACCAGCACCGGCTCGATCACCATCGGCGGCGCTACGGCCAGCGCTGCCTCTTCGCGCTCGTCAACCACCACATCTTCGCGCTCACGAGCCGCCTGCTGGCCCAGGGCGATGTCCTGCGCCAGTTCACGCTTTTCACGGCGCGACTCGATCCATGACATCAGCCAGGCACCCAACCGTTCCGCGACCTGTGCCCAAGAAAAACCAAACACCAGGGCGGCACCGACGAGCGCCAGCACAATGCCCACCAAGGCCGAACCCACATAGCCCAGCCAATGAACGCTCAAGGGGCCCAGCCAATAGCCCAGAATGCCCCCGCCGTGGCCTGGCAAGCGCGGCTCCAGGCTATGCAAGCGGACCCACTCGAGGCTGACGCTGCCATACAGCAGCAGCAGCAGGCCCAGACCGAAGAAGAGACGCTGCGCCATGGGCGAGCCCTGTGGCCCCTGTTCCGGCGCTTCGACCGCGGCCGGATCCCGGCCGCGCAGCCAGCGCGCCAGGCCGGACAGCCACAGCCGCAGCCCCACTGCCACGCACCACCACACCGAGAAGCCAAGCAGAAAATAACTGCCATCGGCCAGCCAGGCACCGAGCTGCCCCGCCCGGTTACGCACCGGACCGCCCAGTCCGGACGTGGACCAGGCCGAATCCTGTGCCGAATAGCTCAACAAGGCCAACAACCAGAAAACCAGCAGCAACAGGCCCAGCACCAGCCCGAACTCGTCGGCAAAACGGACCCAGCCCGAACGCACCGAGCCCTGCGTCTGGCGGTTCGGGTTAAGGGTGTTCAATGAATAGGTCATGGGGTCAAGGAGACGTCAGCAGAAGTTCGCGGGCAAGGGTTCATACAATGGTGGCATCTCTGTGGGGCCGGGTCGCTGCCCGACGCCGCCTGCCGGCGGGCGGGGGACAACCCGGCTCCCGACTGTACACGCCCGACTTCCATTTTCGCAAAGGTTTTTTCCATGTCTGCACCCCGTCATGCCAAGGTTCTGATCCTGGGTTCCGGCCCCGCCGGCTACACGGCCGCCATCTACGCGGCCCGCGCCAACCTCAGCCCCTTGCTGATCACCGGGATCGCCCAGGGTGGTCAGCTCATGACCACCACCGATGTCGACAACTGGCCCGCCGACGTGCATGGGGTGCAGGGCCCCGAGCTGATGCAGCGTTTTCTGGAGCACGCCGAGCGCTTCAAGACCGAGATCGTGTTTGACCACATCGGTGCGGTCGACTTCAGCAAAAGGCCGTTCACCCTCAAGGGCGACAGCGGCGAGTACAGCTGCGACGCACTGGTTCTGGCCACCGGCGCTTCGGCCAAGTACCTGGGCCTGCCGTCCGAGACCGCGTTCATGGGCCGCGGCGTGTCGGGTTGCGCCACCTGCGACGGGTTTTTTTACCGCAATGAGGTCTGCTGCGTGGTCGGCGGCGGCAACACAGCGGTGGAAGAGGCGCTTTACCTGTCCAACATCGCCAGCAAGGTTTACCTGGTGCACCGACGCGACAAGTTCAAGGCCGAGGCCATTCTGATCGACAAGCTAATGGAGAAGGTAGCCGCTGGCAAGATCGAACTCAAAACCTTCCAGACGCTGGACGAGGTGCTCGGTGACGCCAGTGGTGTCACTGGCATCCGCCTGAAACACGTGCAGAGTGGTGTGACCGAAGACCTCACCCTCAAAGGCTGCTTTATTGCGATCGGACACTCGCCCAACACCGACATCTTCCAAGGCCAACTCGAGATGGCCGGGGGCTACATCGTCACACAGGGCGGGCTCAAGGGCTTTGCCACCATGACCAGCGTACCGGGCGTGTTTGCCGCCGGCGACGTGCAGGACCACGTTTACCGCCAGGCCATCACCAGCGCGGGCACCGGCTGCATGGCGGCGCTGGACGCCCAGCGGTTTCTGGAACAAGGCTGAAGCCCCGCTATAATCTTAGGCTTTGCTGAATCCGGGCCTACCCAAGGCCAGGGTCGGGCAACCGGGTTACCGCCACCCAGGATCTTGGCGAGGTGAGGCGCTCACGTCAGTGACCGCCGTTTTGAAAATCATGGAGTGTCCACATGGCACGCGTATGTGAAGTCACGGGCAAGGGCCCGATGGTGGGGAACAATGTGTCCCACGCCAACAACAAAACCAAGCGCCGGTTCCTCCCGAACCTGCAATACCGCCGCTTCTGGGTCGAGACTGAAAACCGCTGGGTGCGTCTGCGCATCTCCAACGCCGGTCTGCGTCTGATCGACAAGAACGGCATTGATTCTGTGCTCGCAGACCTGCGCGCACGTGGCCAAGCTTAAGGAGCAGCACCATGGCAACCAAAGGCGGACGCGAAAAAATCAAGCTGGAATCCACGGCCGGCACCGGTCACTTCTACACCACCAGCAAGAACAAGAAAACCATGCCCGAGAAGATGCTGATCAAGAAATTTGATCCCAAAGCTCGCAAGCATGTGGACTACAAGGAAATGAAGCTGAAGTAATTCGGTTTCTCTCGACAAAAAAGCCCGCTGGATGCGGGCTTTTTTGTGTCCAGTTGGGCCGCCAGCGGACCCTGGCGTGGCACTCAGGCCCGGGCTGATCTGAGCGTGAGCGAGAACTCCTGCAGCACCGCAATGCCGCTGACCTCGGCGCGGTGGCACCAAGCCTGCAAGTCTGCCGCGAGTTGCTCACGCGTGTGGGAACGGCTCAGCCACAGCTGTCGCAATTCCTCACGCATGGTGACCATTTTGTCCAGCACCGGCGACGCAGCCCGTGCCAGCACGAGTTGGGGCATGGCTGATGCCGGCACCTTGTCGGTGTCACGGTGCAACCAATGGCGCGCGGTGCGTATCACCGCTGCGTCGGCGCTGCGCGCCTTCATGGCGCCAAGCTCAGTGCGGACCGCAGACCGGATGTCCTGCGCATAGCGGGCCATGATTTCGTAACGGTTGGAGATCAATGCCTCCAGGGTTTTCTCGTCGGCAACAGGCCGAACTGCGCCCAAAGCCAGCTTGGGCGGTGTCTTTTTGACCGTCGCCAAACCGGCCATTTGCAGCAAGCAGATGTACATCCAGCCGATGTCAAACTCATAGGGTTTAACCGACAACTTGGCAGAGGTCGGGTAGGTGTGATGGTTGTTGTGCAGCTCCTCGCCGGCAATCAGGATGCCCCAAGGCGAGATGTTGGTGCTGGCATCGGCCGCCTCAAAATTGCGGTAGCCCCAGAAATGTGCAGCACCATTGACGATGCCAGCGGCCATGATGGGTGTCCAAGCCATCTGCACCGCCCAAACCGTCAGGCCTGCAGCACCGAACAGGGCCAAGTCAATCACCATCATCACGGCCACACCCTGCCAGGAAAAACGGGTGTACAGGTTGCGCTCCAGCCAGTCGTCGGGCGTGCCATGGCCGAAGCGCGCCAACGTGTCCTTGTTTCTGGATTCAGCACGGTACAACTCAGCGCCCCGCAACAAAACGGTCTTGATGCCATGCACGTGCGGGCTGTGCGGGTCTTCGGCCTGCTCGCATTTGGCATGGTGTTTGCGGTGAACGGCGGCCCATTCCTTGGTGACCTGGCCGGTCGTCAGCCAAAGCCAAAGCCTGAAGAAATGTGAGGCGACCGGATGCAGGTCAAGCGCACGGTGCGCCTGATGACGATGCAGGTAAACCGTGACGCTGATCATGGTGATGTGTGTCAGAACCAGTGTGAACAGCACGATCTGCCACCAGCTCAAGGGCCAGGTTCCATAAGCCAACCAGTTGATCACCGCGTTCAACACTGTCCAGTCAGGCAAGATCATAGGGAAATCAGTCTCCAGAAAAAAACTGTCCCCAGCGGGACGGATTGATTGGTTTCGAACTTAATCTTCTAATTTTACGCGCTAAGGCGTATTGACGCGGGCGCCTTGATAGCCCCAAGTGTCACGCAAGGCTGTCATGCATCACTGATGCGGTTTCGGCCGCTCGACTTGCTGCGGTACATCGCCTGGTCCGCCCGGGCCACGGCTTGGCTCAGGCTGTCAGTGGGCTGCACTTGGGTCAGCCCGAATGACGCAGTGACTGGGCTGTCGCCCAGCTCCTCGTCCAACCTGGCGGCATGGATGCTGGTGCGCAGACGCTCAGCCACCAACAAGGCTACATCCAACGGGGTGTCAGGCATGAGCAGCAGGAACTCTTCACCGCCCCATCGCGCCAGGGTATCGACATCGCGCACACCCGACTTCAAGATACGGCTGAACGCCACCAACACCCTGTCGCCCACCCCATGGCCCAGCGAATCATTGATGGCTTTGAAGTGGTCAAGGTCAGTGAGCAGCAGACAAGCCTCCCCGCCACTGCGCCGCAAACGCGCCATCTCATGCTCCCAAACCTGCTGAACATGGTATCGGTTGTACAGACCGGTCAAGGCATCGACGACCGCGAGCTTTCGCAGGCGCTTTTCAGCCGACACAATCTTGCCCCAGTAGTAGGTGGTCAGCGTCGCCATCAGGACCACAAACAACAGCAGATTGAACCACCTGACCATCAGCAACTGATAGTCGGTGATGGGCTCCAGCGGCCCTTGCCGCCACAGGATGACTTCGAGGCTTGCCAATACCAGCACCATGAACACCGATTTACCCACGCCTGCCAGGCGCGAATCGGTCATCATGACCATGGGCACGAAGATCAGGGCAATGTAATGAAAGCCGCTGCCCCAGCCGAGAAAGAGTGTGCCCAAGACCGCGTGGGGCAACACCTCCAGCCAAAACAGGGTGATCGCCAACCCCAACCTGCGCCGACGGACCAGCACAAAAACAGAGGCGTAGAGCAGGATGCCAAAGACGTTGAACCAGGCCAGCACCGTGGACCCGATGGACAGGAAAAACAGGAAATAAATGGCGTCCACGACACCGGCAAGCACCGCCATCTGGGCCACCAAACCCGCCAAGGCCTGTTTGGCCTGCTGGCCAAGAGGGTCTGGTGCGACCATCGCTGTGGAGGTAGGCATCGCCCTATTATGAAGCAGACCCATCCGGCCCGGCAACAGGGTCTTTCCTTAGCTGCGCTGCCAGACAGCGGCAAAAAAACCATCGGTGTGGTGCCGGTGCGGCCAAAGACGCAGGTACCGCCGGCCCGACTCGCCACCCTGGCACAGGCCGGCTGCGTCCTCGATGTTGTCGCGCTCCAGCAGTTCAGCAACCTCCAGGGGCTGGAAATCGGGATGAGCCGCGCCGAAAGCCTCAGCAACGGCTTCGTTCTCCTGGGGCAGCACACTGCAGGTGGCATAGACCAGCCTGCCGCCGGGTTTGAGCAACCGCGCCGCGCCTTGCAGAATGGCACCTTGGCGCACCGCCATCTCCTGCACAGTTTGCAGCGTCTGACGCCATTTCAGATCAGGGTTGCGACGCAGCGTGCCCAAGCCGGAACAGGGGGCATCCACCAACACCCGGTCAATCTTGCCCGCCAAGCGCTTGATGCGGTCATCCCGCTCGTGGGCGATGGCAGCCGGATGCACATTGGACAGGCCACTGCGCGCCAGGCGCGGCTTGAGCGCATCGAGCCGGTGCGCCGAGGTATCAAAGGCGTAGAGGCGCCCGGTGTTGCGCATGGCCGCACCCAGCGCCAGCGTCTTGCCACCAGCGCCAGCACAAAAATCGACCACCATCTCGCCTCGCTTGGCATCGGTCAGCAAGGCCAGCAGCTGCGAGCCCTCGTTCTGCACCTCCAGGGCGCCTCGGGCGAAAGCGTCTAGCCGGTTCAGCGCCGGCTTGCCGGCCAAACGCAAGCCCCAAGGCGAAAAAGGGGTCGGCCGGGCATCTACGCCGGCCTTGGCGAGCTCGGCCTGAACCTCGCTGCGCTTGGCGTTCAGGGCATTGACGCGCACATCAAGCGCGCCCTGCGCATCCAAGGCGTCCACAAACGGCCAGAATTCGGCGCCGAGCTGGTCCTTGAGCGGCTGCACCAGCCACTCGGGCAGGTTGTGCCGGTGCCGCTCCATCAGGTCGCCCGCCTTGATCTGCCGGCACTGGTCCAGCCATTTTTTCTCCTGATCAGTCAGCGCACTGCGCAGGAAATCGTCCGGGCCATGAAAGCCCAGGATGGCCAGGCGCCGATCGCGTGGCCCGCTGCCCGACGGCGCCATGTGGTCAAACAACAATTTTTTGCGCAGCACCTCGTACACGGTTTCGGTCAGGGTGTTGCGCTCGCGCGTCCCGAGACCGCGGTGCTCCCGAAAAAAACGCGACAGGACGGCATCGGCCGGGTGATCGAACTTGAGGGTCAGCGCGACGAGTTCGGAACAGGCGTCGAGCAAGGCTTTGGGGTGCATGGCTTAGGATTGTCCCATGCTTGATTCTGACTTGCCCCCCCTGATCCCCACCGCACGAGGCCGCTACCGCCATTACAAAGGCGGTCTGTACGAGGTGATTGACACCGTGCGCCACAGTGAAACGCTGGAGCCGATGACGCTCTACCGTGCGCTCTACGGCGAGCATGGACTCTGGGTGCGGCCAGCGGCCATGTTCAATGAAGCGGTTGAAATTGACGGCGTGCAGCAGCCACGCTTTCGCCCTATTTAAGATGTAAAACGGCCCTAAGCCTTGCCACACTTAGGGTTTTAGCTATTGATTCGATAGTAAACCGGCTATTGTCCGCGGGTAGATCAGGTGCTCTTGCGTCAGCACCCGCGCGGCCAGACTGTCGGCATCGTCACCGGGCAGTACCGGCACCACCGCCTGCGCCAGGATCGGCCCATGGTCCAGCTCGGCCGTCACTTGATGCACCGTGGCGCCAGCGAACTGGCAGCCGGCCTCCAGCGCGCGCTGGTGGGTGTGCAGGCCGGGAAAGGCCGGCAACAGTGAGGGATGAATATTGAGCAGCCGGCCGGCATAGTGCGCCACAAAGCCGGGGCCAAGGATGCGCATGAAGCCAGCGAGCACCACCAGTGCGGGCTGGTCCGTCCCGACATGGCGGTCAATCAGCTGGGCCAATGCGGCGTCAAAGGCTTCGCGGGTGCTGTAGGCACCGTGGGCCAGTACCTCGGTGGCAATGCCCTGCTCACGCGCAAAGCCCAGACCACCCGCCTCAGCCCGGTTGCTGATGACCACAGCGACCCGGGCGCCATAATGCCCTTGCCAGTTATGGCGATGCGCGGCCCGCACAATGGCGGCCATGTTGGAGCCGCCGCCCGAGATCAGAATCGCGATGTTCATACGAGCCTGAATTATGACCCTGTGCCCTGCCACCAGCCCCCTGTCGACCACCGAAGCCCGCGTGCTGGCCACGCTGATGGAAAAAGCCCGCACCGTGCCCGACAGCTACCCGCTCACGCTCAACACGCTGCTGCTGGGCTGCAACCAGAAAAGCAGCCGCGAGCCCTTGATGGACCTGAGCGAGGCCGACATCGCCGCCGCCATCGACAGCCTCAAGGCAAGTGGCCTGGTGCGCGAAACCAGCGGCGGGCGCACTGCGCGCTTTGAGCACAACGCCCAACGAGGCATCGGCGTGCCCGAGCAATCGGCTGTGCTGCTTGGCCTGCTGATGCTGCGCGGCCCGCAGACCGCGGCCGAGTTGAGGCTGAACAGCGAGCGCTGGTACCGGTTTGCCGATGTGTCGTCGGTCGAGGGCTTTTTGGAAGAGATGCAGGATCGCAGTGTCGACAAGGGCGGCCCGCTGGCGGTCAAGTTGGCGCGTGCGCCTGCGGCGCGGGAACAGCGCTGGGCGCACCTGCTGTGCGGGCTGCCGACGGCCGAGGCCGGCGGCGCGTCAAACCCAGGTGCGGGCCGACATACCGGCGACGCGAGCACGCAGGCCCGGCTGGATCAGCTCGAAAACGAGGTCGCCCAACTGCAAGCGCAGCTGAAACATCTCCTATGCGAGCTGGGTTTGTCACCGCTTGGACAGCCATAATCGCACGGTCGTGCTAAAAACTGCCTTGAGTTGGCGTCCAATACCCTTTGAGACCACCAAGCGCAGCAATTAACGGGAGACCTCACATGGATTTGGCTTTTACCCCTGAGGAACAACAGTTCCGCAGTGACATTCGTGCCTGGGTGCACGCGCACCTGCCCGCTGACATCTCTCACAAAGTGCACAACGCTCTGCGCCTGACCCGCGAAGACATGCAGCACTGGGCCAGAATTTTGGGCAAAAAAGGGTGGCTCGGCCACGCTTGGCCCAAGGAATTCGGCGGCCCGGGCTGGAACTCGATCCAGAAACACCTGTTTGAAGAAGAGTGCGCGCTGGCCGGAGCACCGCGCGTGGTGCCTTTCGGCCCGGTAATGGTGGCGCCGGTGATCATGGCCTTTGGCAATGTCGAGCAGCAGCAGCGCTTTTTGCCCGGCATCGCCAGCGGCGAGGTCTGGTGGAGCCAGGGCTACAGCGAACCGGGCTCCGGCTCTGACCTGGCCTCGCTCAAAACCCGGGCCGAGCGCCGCGGGGATAAGTTCATTGTCAACGGCCAGAAGACCTGGACCACGCTGGGGCAGTACGGTGAGTGGATTTTCTGCCTGGTGCGCACCAGCAACGAAGGTAAACCCCAGACCGGCATCAGCTTTTTGCTGATCGACATGAAGTCACCCGGGGTCACGGTGCGGCCCATCGTGCTGCTCGATGGCGAAGCCGAGGTCAACGAGGTCTGGTTCGACAACGTCGAAGTCCCCGCCGAGAACCTGGTCGGTGAAGAAAACAAGGGCTGGCACTACGCCAAGCACTTGCTGGCCCATGAGCGCACCAACATCGCTGATGTGAACCGCACCAAGCGCGAGCTGGAGCGGCTCAAGCGCATCGCCCGCGCCGAAGGGATGTACGAAGACACCCGCTTCCGCGACGAAATCGCCAAGCTGGAGGTCGATGTGGTGGCGCTGGAAATGCTGGTGTTGCGGGTGCTGGCGGCAGAAACCTCGGGCAAGCAGTCGCTCGACATTGCCGGCCTGCTGAAAATTCGCGGCAGTGAGATCCAGCAACGCTATTCAGAGCTGATGATGCTGGCCGCCGGCCCCTACGCCCTGCCGCTCATCCGCGAGGCCATGGAAGCCGGCTGGCAGGGCGACGCCGTGGGTGCCGCCTGGTGCGCGCCCCTGGCCTCCACCTACTTCAACATGCGCAAGACCACCATCTACGGCGGCAGCAACGAAGTGCAACGCAACATCGTCTCGCAGGTGGTGCTGGGCTGACCCGCCCGCCGCCGCCGCCGAACCAAAAGGACACACGCCATGGACTTTGATTTTTCTGAAGACCAGGACCAACTGCGCGACGCCGTGCGCAAATGGGTCGACAAGGGCTACAGCTTTGACCGCCGCCGCGAGACCACGCGCGCCGGCGGTTTCTCGCGCGCCGCCTACACCGAACTGGCTGAACTCGGCCTGTGCGGCCTCTACATCGCCCCCGAGCATGACGGCATGGGCATGGGGCCGGTGGAAGGCATGGTCGTCATGGAAGAACTTGGACGCGGCATCGTGCTCGAACCCCTGGCGCACAGCCTGATTGCCAGCGGCGTGCTGGGCGGCTACGCGCCACTGGCCATGCAGGCCGCTTGGCTGCCGCGCATCGCCACTGGCGAAGCGCTGGTGGTGCTGGCGCACCAGGAACGCACAGCCCGCTACCGGCTCGATGTTTGCATGGCAAAAGCGCTCCAAACCCGCGCCGGCTGGACCTTGGATGCTACAAAAAGCATAGTTCCCGCCGGGGACCAGGCCGATGCCTTTCTGGTGCCGGCCTTGGTGGGCGAGCGCATGGCCTTGTTTTTGGTGGCACGTGACGCAACTGGCGTGAGCACCCGGGGCTACGGCACACAGGACGGCGCCCGCGCCGCCGAAGTCACGCTGCAGCAGGCACCCGCCGAGTTGGTCACACTCGACGGCCTCACCGCCCTGGAGCATGCGGTGGACATCGGCATCGCCGCCACCTGCGCCGAGGCGGTGGGCGTGATGGACAAGACCCTGAGCCTGACCACCGAGTACATGAACACGCGCAAGCAGTTTGGCGTCGTCATCAGCAGCTTCCAGGCGCTGCGCCACCGCGCCGCTGACATGAAGATGCAGCTGGAGCTGGCCCGCTCCATGAGCTACTACGCCTCGCTCAAGCTCAACGCCCCGGCGCCCGAGCGCCGCGCCGCCATGGCCCGGGCCAAGTACCAGCTCGGCAACTCGATGCGCTTCATCGGCCAGCAGGCGGTGCAATTGCACGGCGGCATTGGCGTGACCGACGAGTACATCGTCAGCCACTACTTCAAGAAGCTGACCCAGCTGGAAATGACCTTCGGCGACACCCTGCACCACCTGGGCGAGGTGTCCAACCGGATGCAGGACACGGCCGGCGTATTTGCCTGAATTAGTCTATTCGTCGGCTCGGTGGCGCACAAAGGTGGCAAAGCGCGGCAGGCCTGACGGGGTGAGACCGCGGTAGCGGTAGGTGACCAGGCTGCCGACGGGCGGCGGCGCCAGCCGGTCGGCATCGCTGAGGCCACTGCCCAGGGCAAAGCGCTGGCCGCTGGGTAGTTCCACTTGCAGAGCGCCCAGTTTTCCTTCAAGCCGCCCCTTGCCCGGCACATGGGCCACCACCCGGGCTTCATCGTCCGGCAGGGGTTTGAGTTTGCGCAGCGCGTCGCTGCGGCCAGGCGCCCAGAGCGCATCGGCACGGTGCAGCATCAGCCCCTCGGCGCCCTGCCCCACCCGGGTTTGCAGCAGCCGCTGCAGGCTGTTGGCGTCGGCCACCCGCTCTTGGGCGACAACCTGCAGCCAAGCCGAGCTGCCCGTAGCCACCAAAGCGGCAGCGCGCTGCGCCCGCTCGGCAAACGGCCCGCCCGACCCGGGCAAATCAAACACCATGTAATTCAAGGCGCGCCAATCGGCCTCCAGGGGCGAGCTGCGTCGCACGATCGCCGACAGGCGGTCAAAAGTGCCGCGCCCCAACCACAACTCGCCATCCAGCGGCGTGGCCGGCAAACCGGCCAGAAACCAGTCCGGTGCGGCGATGCGCCGGCCACTGCGAAAGCGCAAGGTTTGCCCGTCCCACAGGGCCCGCACGCCGTCGAGCTTTTCGCTCACCAGAAAATCGGCTGGGTTCAGCCCGGGCTGCCAGTTCTTGCCCAGCATGGGCGCCGCGGGCAAAGAATGTGTCGCCGGGCCGGTGGCAGGCGGGGTCTGGGCCCGCGTGGCGCTCCAGGGCCAGTGCCCCAGCAACACCGCGCCCAAGGCCAGCCGCCGGGTGAGAAAAGCTTTTGTCATGTTGTACTCCCTGCGCTTGATTATGCTGAACAACCCGAGGGGGCCCGGACAATCTTTTCCCACAGAATCGTCGAAATAAGACCACTTAATTGGTCATTTTGGTACTATGCGAGGGTACCGAAGCTCTGGAGCACTCTCATGGACGCTGTATTGGCTGAAACATCGATTGGCATCACCGAACTGAAGAAAAACCCCTCTGCTGTCATCCGTGATGCCGGGACCGAGACCATCGTTGTCTTGCATCACAACAAGCCATCGGCCTATCTTGTGCCAGCGCGAACCTATGAGGCCCTGATGGATGTGCTCGACGATTTGCAATTGATCCCGGTTGTTCAACAACGCGTGGCGTCATGGCTCGCTGACCCTGATCAGGTGGTGGAAGTCACGCGCGCTGAATTGGAAGCCCTCGTAAACGGTAAGACAGAAAAGTCGCCTCGATCACGCCCACGGACCAATCCACCGGCAGAACAAGTCTGAGCCATGGCCACCGCATCAGGCGCGTACCGGCTGCAGTTTTTGCCGCAGGCCAAGCAGGAGTGGGACAAACTCGATGGCAGCATCAAGACCCAATTTGCCAAGGTGCTTCTGCGCAGGCTGGATGAACCCAGGGTGCCCTCTGCCGCACTGACGGCGATGCCTGATTGCTACAAAATCAAGCTGCGCAGCACCGGCTTTCGTCTGGTCTATCGGGTGCAGGATGACGCCCTTGTGTTGTTGACCGTTGCCGTCGGCAAGCGCGACAAGAGTGCGGTGTACGACATCGCCAAACTGCGTCTGGCCCTTGCACCGGACAGATGACTTGCTAAAAACCGGACAACTCATTAATTCCCGACAAACAGCTGACGGCGGTTGACAGGCTCGCCGGGTATAGATAGCATTTAGGTATCTAACTGCTATCTAACAGGTCCAACATGTCTGATGCCACGCTGTTGATCAAGAAAATGCCCTCCGACCTGAAAGACTGGCTGGCGGCAGAGGCGCAGCGCAACCACCGGTCCATGAACAAGGAGACGATCCGCCT
>JBAXMQ010000014.1:0-44921 GCA_037134215.1 Betaproteobacteria bacterium | reverse complement strand
AGGCGCGCGTGCGTCAACGGCATGGAGACGGAGTCAGCGTACTACGCGGCGCTCGATCTGGTACGAACTTTTTCTGTCAGTGGTGATGTTCTGACACTCTTGGACGACAGCGGTAAAGCACTGGCGACGTTTGCAGCCGTTGATTTTTGAGGATGGGTGGCAGGCAAAGCGAGGGGAGCTTCTGCTATTTCTTCCCATCCCTTAGCATCTAGCGCGCCTTGAGCGGATGCCCCGTACACTGCAGCAAATGAAGTGGTGTTGATATTCTGAGGGCACAGCGCGTATGACACACGATGTTCAAGGCCATCTGACCCGTAGGGTGTGGCTCAGTCGCGGTGCAGCGCTGATTGGCGCAGCATCGGCCGGCAGGAGCGCTCTCGCACAGCCCTCCCCAAGCGCTCCCCTGCGTATTCTGGTGGGCGCCTCGCCGGGCGGATCGACTGACACCCTGGCCCGTGCCGTGGGTGTCGAGATCGGGCGCTTGCTCGGTCGGCAGGTGATTGTCGAGAACCGCGCCGGTGCGGGCGGCAACTTGGCGGCCGATTTGGTCGCTAAGGCGCCGCCCGACGGCAACACCCTGCTCATGAGCTTTACCAGCCACGCGATCAACGCCTCGCTCTATCCCGCCTTGCCCTTTGACCCAGTCAAAGACTTCACGGCGCTGACCTGTGTGGCGACGCAACCCTCGGTCCTGGTGGCCCACCCTTCGCTGCCGGTGAAGGACGTCAAAGAGTTGATCGCGTACGCCAAGCCTCGACCTGGAAAACTCAATTTCGCCATTGGCGGGGTGGGCTCATCACTGCACCTGGCTGGCGACCTGTTCAAGATGCAATCGGGCCTGTTCATCGTGAACATTCCGTACAGGGGCACGGCCCCGGCGGTTCAAGATGTGATCGCCGGCCAGGTGGACATGATGTTTGCGCCGCTCGTCAACACCCTGCCCAACATCCGTGCGGGTCGCCTCAAGGCCCTGGGTGTCACGAGCAAGCAGCGTTTGCCCCAGTTTCCGGAGGCGCCGGCCATCGCTGAGGTCTTGCCCGGTTACGAGTCCAGTGCCTGGTTTGGTTTGTTTGCGCCAGGGCGCATGGATGCAGGCTTAAGCCGTCGGCTGGCCGATGCCGCCCGCCAGGCTGTTCAGAGTGCCGAGGTGCGCCGCAGGATCGAAGCCGATGGGGCATCGGTGGTCGGTAATTCGCCCGAGGAGTTTTCACGCTTCGTTCAATCCGAGATCGAGCGTTGGGCCAAGGTCGTGCGCTTTTCCGGGGCAAAGCCGGAGTAGGTCTGAATGGCGCTCGTGAGCTGCTTTTGCCAAGCCCGTGGTTCGTCATGGCGACTCCTCCCACGGTTGCGGTAGCACACGGGCCGCTCCGGTTGCCGGTATTTGGGTTGTTGCAGCAGCGGCCAGCCGAGGCTCCGCGTTGGCGGGCATCGCCAAGGCTTCGACGGATGGCGCACTGTCTGCACCGCCACAGGCCGTAAGGCCCGCACAGAGGCACAGTGCCAAACTGGCCAAAAGAACAATGGGTTGCATCGTGTTCTCCGAGTTCGGTGCGTCCACGCTCAGTCGCCCATCGTGGCGTTGGGGAAAAAGGGCAGGGTCCTGACCCGCTGCTTGGACAACCTGAACACCGCGTTGGCAAGTGCCGGTGCGACGGTAGGCACACCCAGCTCGCCCACGCCCCCGATAGGCTTTGTGCTGTCGCTCCGGGCAGGACGAGGCATGATGCCGACGCTGACCTGGGGCATCTCGCTCAAGCGCATCATCCGGTTGGTGTTGAAGTTGCGCCGCTGTGCGACGCCGTTGACAAAGGTCTGTTGGCCATACAGTGCCGCGTTCAAGCCATGAACCACACCGCCTGTCAACTGCGCCTCCACGTTGCCCGGGTTCAGTGTCAGGTAGGCATCGATCACCACCGAGACCCGCTTGACCGTGAACGATGTGGCGCTCGTTCCCGAAACCTCAACGACGGCCGCGCAAATGCTGTTGAAAGCCGATCCGATAGCGATACCTTTGGCTGTGCCGCTGGCCGCTGGTGACCCCCAATTGCCAAGGCTGGCCGCCGCGTCCAGAACTGCCAGCCAGCGCGTGTCACCGGCCAGCCTGGACCGGCGGAATTGCACTGGGTCCACCCCTGCGGCAAAGGCCAGTTCGTCCATCATGGATTCGACCGCGAAGGTGTTGATCGACGCGCCGACGGAACGCCAGTAGCCGACCGGAATGGGCGATGGATGGCTGACCCATTCGGTCAGGCGGCTGCCAAAAGCGTAGGGCAAGCCCTGCGCCGCTTCGTAACCCTGGCTGTCCCCGGTGGCACCCAGGACGGAACCCCGCTGGGCCCGGATCGACGGGGATACATTGCGGCAGGTCCACGCGGTGATGTTGCCGGCTGCGTCCAGCGCTGATTTGATGCGAACCAGACCCATGGGCCGGTATTGGTCGTGAGTGAAATCTTCTTCGCGGGGCCAGACCAGCTGGACCGGCCGTTGTAAGGCGATCGCCACCTGAACGGCCTGGCTGATGAAGTCAATCTCGAGCTTGCGGCCCAAGCCACCTCCCAGCAGGGTTGTGTTGAACGTGACCTTGTCTGCCGTGAGTCCCGTCAGCAGCAGCACCCTGGCCAGCGCGGCATTGGCCACCTGGGTCGGTGCATAGATGGTGCAGCGCACGCCGGGCACATAGTCCACGGTGCAGTTCAGGACCTCCATGCAGGCATGCGCCACATAGGGCAGCAGGTAGCTGGCATCGACCAGCTTGGCGCCGGGAGCGGGCTTGTTGACGCCGTCCTTGGCATTGCCGACGCTTTCAACCGTGTAGAGCGTTCCAGGCGGATTGGCGCCGCCAGCGACATACGGTGTGGCGTTGGCCGCCAGCGCCTGCGCCTGCGCAGTGAATTGTGCAGTGCTCCACTGTGCGGCATTGGCCGGCAAAGTCCATTTGACCGTCAGCTGGCGCGCGGCCTGCATGGCGTCCCACGTCGTGCCTGCCACCACGGCCACGGCATTGACATTGCCGGCCAGGTCTGCCCCGCGCCCCAGCGCGGCGCCTACATTGACCGGAACCAGCGCCAGCGCACCGGCCGGTACACCGGGCGTGGCAGCCAGCGTGCCGCCAAAGGTAGGACAGTGCTTGATCACGGCAAACACCATGCCCGGCAGCCGGGCATCAAGGCCGTACTTGGCGCTGCCGTCCACCTTGGGCGGGATGTCCTGCCTGGGAAGCGACTTGCCAATTACTTTCAGCTCGGCATCGGGCACCAGCGGGGCAGACGCTGGCGGCGTCAGGCGGGCCGCGTCGGCAGCCACATCGCCATAGGACAGTGTCTTGCCCGAGCTGTGACTGATCACCCCATCTTTGACGCTGAAACTGCTGCGGTTGTTGTCTTGCAGGCGGTTCATGGCCGCCTGCACCAGGGTTTCGCGAGCGACTGCGGCGGCGTTGCGGAACTTCCAGTAGTTGTTGCGGATGATGCTGGAGCCGCCAGCCACAATGGCAGTACCGATGGCCGTTGAGCTGAGACTGGGGGCGCCCTGGACGACCGCGATCCGGCTGAAGTCCACCATCAAGTCCTCGGCCATGATTTGCGCCACGCCAGAGCGCGAGCCTTGACCCATCTCGCTGGGGCCCACGGTCAGTGTGATGCTGTTGTCTGAGCCTATGGTCAGCCAGCTGTTGACTGTGGTGCTGTCAGCTGCGTGGGCATCGTCCAGCGGTGCCATGCCAATGATGGCGAATCCTATCGTCAAACCGGTGGCGCTGATGCCAAGAAATTTCCGGCGGTCCACAGTGATGGAGGTGTTCATGGTGTTGTCCTGAAAAGTAGGTTCAAAGGGCGGCGATTGCCGTCTTGATGCGCGGGTAGGTGCCGCAGACGCACAGGTTTTTGACTTCGGAAGCGATTGAACTGCCATGGTGGCCGGCCTTCATTGCGCAGGCCACCGACATCAACATGCCGGATTGGCAATAGCCGCACTGGGGCACCTGGTTCACGATCCAGGCCTGCTGGGCCGGGTGGCTGCGATCTTTTGAGAGCCCCTCAATGGTGACGATGCTCTTGCCAACCGCAGAGGACACGTTCATGTCACATGATTTTTCTGGCTGGCCGTTCACCATCACCGTGCAGGCGCCGCAAACTTCGATCCCGCAGCCGTATTTGGTGCCGGTGAGGTTGAGGACATCGCGCAGTACCCACAGCAGCGGCATCTCGGCGCTGCTGACGGTGACTGTGTGGGATTGGCTGTTGACGTTCAAGGTATAGCTGGGCATGGTGTGTCTCCGGAATCAGTGACATGAAGGAATGGGTCAGGCGATTGACGGCGTCAAGTCGCCAGGGGTATTGAATGAGAGCGCCTGCCGTGCGTGAGCACGGCAAGTCGAGTGGGAGGCTCGGTCAAGAGCAACCGTGTCTCGGCGTGACAGCCGAAAGGCGAAGCAGGAATGCCTTCGCACTTTTACAAGGAACTGGACTGGCGAATTGGAGTCGGATAATTTCGTCGAATGCCAGTCGGTGTAGACGTCTGCGCGCTAGGCCGGGGGATCGTGGATCGGGGCATCAGCCGGGCCTGCCGCCCAAACATAAGCCAGGGCCTGTTCGGCCGGATCCTTGTAGGGAAATGTTTTCATCAAGTCGCCTTTACTGTGAAGTTGCACAAATAAAGGGCGACGCATGACAGGACTCCCATGGTGGGGTACCCTGGCGGCCCCGCTGGCATAAGAACAATGTCTCACAGCCCGGAAGCTTTGCGTCCCTGGCTTTCGCCAAGTTTGCCCTTGTCAGTTTTAGCTCTTGCGAGCACGCCTAGCTGACTGCGTTGCCGACTTTGGAGCATTTACAACTCGAGTCGACGCTTGATTGTGGCGCCCTATTGTTTCGGCGTCAACAAGACATGGTTCGCTCAGACGTTTAACCCCGGGCTTTTGCTCTTGACCGCCGCCAATGATTGGCTTAGCGTACGTGGCTGAATCATTTTGAAGTTCCCTTATTCCAGAAAGGTCACTCATGCTCTCTTTGAATGTCAATGGTCGGGACCACCGGGTCGATGTGGAGCCCGAGATGCCTCTGCTGTGGGTCTTGCGTGAGCAGTTGGGGCTGACTGGCACCAAGTTTGGCTGCGGTATTGCCCAATGTGGTGCATGCACGGTTCACCTGGATGGCCAGCCTGTGCGTTCGTGCTCCTACCCAGCCTCGGCTGCGGAGGGCCGCAAGGTGGTCACCATCGAGGGCTTGTCGGCCACGTCGTCGCATCCGATTCAAGTGGCCTGGAAGGCGCTGGACGTGCCGCAGTGCGGCTACTGCCAATCCGGCCAGATTCTGGCGGCGGCGGCCCTGTTGCAAGACAAACCCAAACCGACTGATGCCGATATTGACGAGGCCATGACCAATATTTGCCGCTGTGGCACCTACCAGCGTGTCCGTGCTGCCATCCATCTGGCGGCTGGCACGGGCAAGGGCGTAGGTTCTGTCATTCACATGGCTGGGCTCACGCCCGCTCAGGCCTGTGGCGCCGGCTGTGGCCCTGACGCCGGGGTGCAAGCATGAGCGCCGCAATCTCGGCCAAAGGCCTGACGAGGCGCCATTTTGTGGTGGGGGCCGGTGCAGCCGCCGGCGGCTTGTCGCTGGGGTTTCATCTTCCTGCCATGGCCCAGGGCGCCGCAGCTTCAAGCGCAGGTGGTCAGGAGGTCAATGCCTGGGTGGTGGTGCGCCCCGATGACACCTGTGTGGTGCGGGTCGCGCGGGCAGAAATGGGGCAGGGCACCCACACGGGTTTGGCGCAACTGGTGGCGGAAGAGTTGGGCTGCGACTGGACCAAGGTGCTCACGCAAACCGTGACGCCGGCGCAGAACCTCGCCCGCAAACGCGTCTGGCGCGATATGTCCACCGGTGGCAGCCGAGGCATACGTGGCTCGCAGGACTATGTGCGCCAAGGCGGCGCGGCGGCCCGCATGATGTTGATGCAGGCAGCGGCGGCCGAATGGAACGTCAGCCCGGCTGAATTGCGGGTGGACAAGGGGGTGATCGAGCACAGCGCGACCGGGCGCAAGCTGCGTTTTGGCCAGGTCGCGGCGGCCGCGGCCAAGTTGCCTGCCCCAGACGTCAAATCCATTGTGCTCAAGCAGCCCAAAGACTGGACCATCGCCGGTAAACCCATGAAGAGGGTGGATACCGCCAGCAAGGTGAATGGGCAGGTGCAATATGGCATTGACACCCAATTGCCTGGCATGCAGTATGCGGCCATCATGGACTGCCCGGTGTTCGGCGGCAAGTTGGTGAGCTTCAACGCTGCTGCCATCAGTGGTCGCCGAGGTATCAAGGGCGTGGTCCGGGTGGATGAGACCTCCGTGGCGGTAGTGGCTGACAGCTGGTGGCGGGCCAAGATGGCCTTGCAAGAGTTGCCGATTGTCTGGAACGAGGGCGAACACGGCCAGGAGTCCAGTGCCACCATTGCTGGCAGGCTGCAGGCGGGCCTGACCGCCAATGACAATGTGTTTGCCGATACCGAAATCGGCGATGCACCCAAGGCGATCGCTGCCGCCAGCCGTCGGGTGGAGGCCGTGTACGGCACACCTTTTGTGTCCCACGCCTGCATGGAGCCCATGAACTGCACCGCCCGCATCACGGCCGACCGGGCCGAGGTCTGGGTGTCCAGTCAGAATGCCGAGGCGGCGCTGGCGGTGGTTGCCAGTGTGTCCGGCCTGCCGCTGGATCAGTGCGAGGCCCACAACCCGCCCCTGGGCGGCGGCTTCGGCCGACGCGGTGGCGCGCAAGACTATGTCCGCCAGGCGACTGCGATTGCCAAGCAATTCCCGGGCGTACCGATCAAACTGATCTGGAGCCGCGAGGAGGATATGAGCCATGACTTTTACCGGCCGATCGGCTTGTGCCGTCTGGAGGCCGGTCTGTCCGACAAGGGTGAACTCAGCGCGCTTCGCCTGCGCGTGAGTGGCCAGTCCATCAACGCATTTTCCTCGCCGCACAACATCGACAAAGGGCGTGACAGGCGCCAGTTGCAAGGCTACTACCCGGAAGCGGGTGATGCACAGCTGGGTTACACCGTACCCAACCTGATGATCGAATACGCGATGCGCAACACGCACGTACCGGTGGGCGCCTGGCGAGGCGTCAACACCAACCAGAACGGCATTTACCTTGAATGCTTCATGGACGAAGTAGCGCGTGCCGCCGGGCGCGATCCGCTGGAGTTCCGCCGTGCATTGATGACCAAACATCCCAAGCATTTGGCCGTTCTCAATGCTGCGGCCGACAAGGCCGGCTGGGGCAAGCCATTGCCGGCGGGTGTTTTTCGCGGTGTCGCCCAGTTCATGGGTTACGGCAGCTATACCGCTGGTGTGGCCGAGGTGTCGGTGCAGGGCAATGATGTCAAGGTGCACCGCGTGGTGTTGGCCACCAATTGCGGCCACCCGCTCAACCCGGACCAAATCGCGGCGCAGGTTGAGGGCTCGGTGGCTTATGGCATGGACTCCTTGCAAAGTGAGTCCACGGTGCTCAATGGCCGCATCACCGAGAAGAACTTTGACACCTACCCGATTGCGCGGATGTACCAGATGCCCAAGGTAGAAACCGTGATCGCCCCGACCTATGATTTTTGGGGTGGTGTGGGAGAGCCGACCATCTGCGTGGTCGCACCCTGCATCATGAACGCTATTTCAGCAGCACGGGGGAAACCCCTCCGCCAACTGCCGCTGCAGCGCGAAGGCCTGCGCATCGTTTGACCTGCCATGCTTTTTGAATGGTCAGCCGTGGCCGGCCGGTTTGCACTGGCTTTGGTGTCTGCCGGGTCGTTTGCGCCGGGTGTCGCGTCGGGGCAGCCTGCGATGGCCAGCGAGGCGGCTCTGCGCGGCTACCAGTTGCTTTTGCAGCGGCAGGACTCCGGTTGCGTGCTATGCCACCGTATCCCGGGTCTTGCCGTGGGCGGCGAAATTGGCCCTTCGCTGCAGGGGCTGGCAGCGAGGTCCGGCGCGGCAGTTGTGCGCGAGCGAATCGCAGACCCCAGGCGCTTCAATCCGGATACCGTGATGCCGGCCTACCTCAGCCTCAGCGGGCTGACCAACGTCGCACAGGCCTACCAGGGTAAAACGATCCTGACTGAGCAGGGGCTGGACGATATCGTGGCCTACCTGATGCGGCCGGACGGGGTGCGCCCATGAGCCCATCGGGGTTGCGCCGGCGAGGGTGGATGCAGTTGGCTTCGGCATCGGGCGCCTGTTTGGCTCTGGGTGGCCCGAGTCGGGCGCTAGCGCAGCAAATCGGCTTTGACCAGCAACGCACTGTCGCCGACATGCTGCAGCGCCTGGTGGGTGGCAGGCCGGTGCGTGAGCAGGGCGTCAGCCTGACGGCGCCGGCGCTCGCCGACAACGGCACCTTGGTTCCTATTTCTGTACAGGTCATCAGCCCCATGTCTGAGGACGATCACGTCAACCACATCTACCTCCTGTCCTCGCGCAACCCGGTGATGCAGGTGGCTGCTTTTGTCCTCGGGCCCTGGTCGGGTAGAGCCGAGATCAGCACCCGGGTCAGGCTTGCCGGCAGCCAGCAATTGTTGGCTTTGGCGCGCCTCTCAGGCGGTGAATTCTGGTTTGCAGCGGCAGAAGTGATTGTGACCGAATCCGCCTGTGTGGACGCGTCATGAGCCAGGGGCTTGCGCGGCTGCAATGGCCCGTGGTTATCCAGGCGGGCGATGTCGTCAAGGTTCGCCTGCTCGTGCAGCACCCGATGCACACCGGCTACCAACAGGATATGCAGGGGCGTTTGATTGCGCGCAACGTGCTGGTTTGGCTGGCGTGCGAACTCGGCGGCCAGGAGGTTTTCCGGGTCGAGCCTTCTTCAGGTATTGCGGCTAACCCGTACTTCGAGTTCTGTGTGCGGGCCCGTGCCTCGGCAGAGATGGTGGTGCGCTGGCAGGATGACTTAGGCGTCATGGGGGAGTGGCGGCAGCGCATGGAGGTGGCGGAACGCAAGACGCCGAAGCCATGAGACCCGGCTGGCCGTTGCTGGTGGCCGCTATGCTGGGCCTTGGCACGCTGGCGCAGGCCCAACCGCAACCAGCCAGGGCGCTTGCGCCAGACCAATTGCGATCCGGGCTGGCGTTTGCTGGCCCTGACGTGCAGCGTCTGCAGGCGGACGGCTTTGCCAACCCCGGGCTGTTGTGGTTGTCGAGAGGTGAAGCGCTATGGGCCCAGGGTGCTGGACCACGGAAGCAGTCTTGCCGGGATTGCCATGGGCTGCAGGCCGAGTCGATGCGGGGTGTGGCGGCTCAGTACCCCAGGCTTGCCCCGGGAGGGTCCCAACTGATCAACATGGAAGACCAGATCAGGGCTTGCCGAAGCCAGCAGCAGCAAGCCGATGACTGGGCCTTTGAATCCGACGAACTGCTCGCCATGACCTTGTATGTCACCGAGGCATCCAGGGGTCAGCCCCTGCACATGTCCCCTGACCCACGTTTGGCGGTGCATTTGCAGGCTGGCGCAGCGCTCTACCAGCGGCGGCAGGGCCAGCTCAATCTGTCTTGCTCGCAATGCCATGACCAGCAGCAGGGCTGGCGTTTGTACTCGGATCGCCTGAGCCAGGGGCAGCCCAATGGCTATCCCGTCTATCGGTTGGAATGGCAGAAGCTGGGCTCGCTGGAGCGGCGTTTGCGCAGTTGCTACGCCGGCATCCGGGCCGAGCCGCCGCCCTGGGGCGACCTGCACATGCGGCAGTTGGCGCTGTACCTGACTTGGCGCGGCACAGGCCTGCCAATCGAGGTGCCAGCCGTCCGAAAATAGGCTGGCGCCGGCCGGTGGCTCAGGCGCCTGCCAGCACCGTGTGCACCGACTCGGCAATGATGTCCACCACACGTTTGATCATGGGCGGCTGCATCACCAGCGCCGGGCCGAGGTAAATGGTGTCGCCACGGCCGCGCGTGACCAAGCCGCGGCGGCGTGCCTCGGCGATCACCGCCGGCCCGATCTTGCGGCTGGCATCAAAGCTGGCCTTGCTGGCCCGGTCTTCCACCAATTCCACTGCCGCCATCAGTCCCAGACCGCGCACGTTGCCCACATGCACATGGTCGCCCAGCGCGCCGCCCAGATCGGCCAAAAACTGCGCGCCATTGTGGGCTGCAGCCTGCACCAGCTGCTGCTGCTCGATGACATCGATGGCGGCAAGGGCTACGGCGCAGGTGACTGGGTGGCCGCTGTAGGTGTAGCAATGCATCCAGGGGTCGGAGCCGGCGCGGTCAAATACGTCGGCAATGTGATCGGACAGGCCAATGCCGCCCAGCGGCACGTAGCCACTGGTGATGCCCTTGGCAAACTGCATCAGATCGGGCTGCACGCCCCAATGGTCCAGTGCGAACATCCGGCCAGTGCGGCCAAAGCCGGTGATGACCTCGTCGGCCGCCAGTAGCACGTCGTACTTGTCACAGATTTCGCGGATGCGCTTGAAGTAACCTGAGGGCGGCACATAGGCCCCGCCGCCGCACACCGGTTCGACCAGAAACAGCGCCACGGAGTCCGCCCCTTCGGCCAGGATGGCGCGCTCCAGCTCATCAGCGGCGGCCTTGCCTGGGTCTTGCCCCGGTTCGACCGGATAGCGGTAGGGATCGTAGTTGGGAATGTGCACAAAGCCGGGCATGCGAGGCTCGAACGCGGGCCAGTAGGCGGGCAGCCCTGTGGCGCACATGGCGGCTAGCGTGGTGCCGTGGTAGCCGCCCATCTGGCTGATGGTCTTGACCTTGCCCGGCTTGCCCATGGCCTTCCAGTAATAGCGCGCGGTCTTGATGGTGCTGTCGGTGGATTCGCCACCACCCGAGGTGAAGAAAAACCGGTTGATGTTGGGGTAGGTTAAGCCAGCCAGCCGTTCGCCCAGCGCCATGGCCTGAAGGTTGCTGCTGCCCGAGTAGCCCGAGGCATAGGCCAGAGTACCCATCTGGGCGGCCGCTGCCGCTACCAGCGTCGGCTGGCTATAACCGAGGGTGACGTTCCACAGCCCAGACATCGCGTCGATGTAGCGGTTGCCGTCGGCGTCGATCAGTTCGCAGCCCTCGCCCTTGACCCAGACCTTGCCGTCCAGGTGGGTTTTTTCACTGTGCAACGAGTGCACCAGGTGACGGTGGTCGCGTGCCAACAGGTCGGCGTTGAGGTAGTTGCCCATGCGTGGACTCCGGTGGTAGGTTGAGTTGGGGTAAGGGTTCAGGTGCGATGCACCAGCACATGCTCGGCAACGAACAGGCGTTCGCGTCGCGACACATGCGCCATAGAGTCGGCTGCCACGGCCCGGCCGTGCTCGGTGGCGTAGGCGGCCTCGAACGCCGCTTGGTCGTCAAACCAGAGCTCCGAGATGCCATCAAAGGCGCCGCTGCCGTCCCCCGCCACCAGGTTGAACGTGGCGCCGCGCACGCCGGGCAGGCCCTTGGCCAGCGGGGCGTGATCACCTAGCCACCAGTCGGCAAAATCCTTGTGGCTGGTGTCGTCTCGGCGCTTGAGCAGGATGATGGCTTTGAACATGGCAGGGTCCTGGTGTGTGTTTATTTGGCTGGCCCGATGCGGTGCAGGGGGCGCCCGCCAATGCCGAGCACCAACGCCACCACCACTTCGTCGGCGTGGGGCGCATCGGGGATCACGATTTCGGCGGCGTCCATGTCGTCAAAGTTCCAGATCCGGTTCTTGTTGGTGACTGGCATCACGATCACGGCACCCGGGCCGCCCATTTTCTTGGTGGAGGGGATGATGTCTTTGCCTTCATGCACTGCGGCGCGCACCGGGGCGCCAAAACTGGGGTGGATCAGTGCTGCCGCGTGCTCCAGCTCACCTGCTGTGCCGACGATGGCGCCCTTGCCGTAGCTCTGCACATCATTGGGGGCAACTCCGAGGGCGGCAACGCCGCGCTGCGCCAGCAGCCCGCCTATTTCAGCGCCTAATGCGTACAGGGGCGACAGGTCTTCCACGTACTGGCCCGCGTAGGGGTTGGTGATGACGGCGGCGACCGTCACCTTGCGCGACGGCGGCGACACCTCGCGGCCCATTTCCAGGCAGGTTTCTTCAAGCTGGATGACAAGTTTGCGGATCTGCAGTTTCAGCATAAGAAAGGTCCAATGTAGGGGAATGATCCAAACTATAAGCGGCCCGGTCGTTCTCCACAATCGAATGTTTGGCGTGTGACAATTGAATTTTCATCAACTGTAGCGCCCGCATGCTCCTGGATACCGAACAGTTGCGTACCCTGGTGGCATTTGCCGATGCCGGCAGCTGCAAAGGCGCGGCCCAGCTGGTGCACAAGACACCGTCGGCGGTCAGCCTGCACCTGTCTAAGCTGGCACAGAGCCTGTCACGCGACCTGTTGCAGCACCAGGGCCGTCGCCTGGTACTCACCCACGACGGCACTGAACTCGTGCGTTACGCGCGGCGCATCCTGGCCCTGCAAGGTGAGGCTGTGGCGCATTTTCAGGCAACCGACATCAGTGGCGCACTGCGGGTGGGCCTGCCAGATGATTACATTCCGGTGCTGATGACGCCGCTGCTGGCCACGCTGGCACGCCTGGCGCCACGCGCCCACATCGAGGTCCTGTGTGCCCCAAGCGCTGAACTGAGGCCCATGTTGGCCGATGGCCAGCTTGATTTGGCGATTTTGTCGGCAGAAACCGATACCCAGGAGGGGGTGGTGCTGCGCACAGAGCAGGTCGTCTGGACCGCCTCGGCACAGCACGATGTGCACCTGGCGGCCTGCCTGCCCGTGGCGTTTTTTCCGGAAGGCTGCATCTTTCGCAAGTGGGCGCTGACGCAATTGAAGCTGCATCGTCGCGACCACCGCATCGTCTGCACCAGCCGTAGCATGTCGGCCATCCAGGCGGCGGTGCAGGCCGGCTTTGCGGTGTCGGTGGTGGCCCAGAGCTGCGTGCCGGCCGATGCCACAGTGCTGACACCTGAGCAGGGCTTTGCCGCCTTGCCCGCAGTGACCATCATTCTGGCCACCTCCACCCAGACCGATGGCGGCTTGGTGGCGCGCCTGGGCGAGCAGATGCGGGCCCATTTGCAGCGCATGGCTGGGCACTGATCAATCGCTGGATGCCGCCTGCGGCCGGTCGGGTATAAACAAGCTTATGCCCTCAAGACTCCAGCGCAAGACCCCATCATGATCATCTCGCACACCCCCGCCCCAGCGTCCACCGCGACCCTGGCTCAGCGCGCAGCCGCCATCGAAGCAGCCCTCGAGCAGCGTGGTCTGAACCCGGCTGAGCACATCGAGGCGCAGGCGCACTTGATTGACGAACAGTGGCTGCCGGAGAACGGCGCCCGCGTGGTGGCCCGGGTCTGGACCGATGCGGCGTTTCGGCAACGGTTATTGACCAATGGGCGCGATGCGGTGGCTGAGTTTGGCATCCAGATGCCCAAGCACCACCGCCATTTGGTGGCGCTTGAAAACACGGCTCGGCTGCACAACGTGATCTGTTGCACCCTGTGTTCCTGCACGGCCTTCACCGTGATTGGTTTGCCGCCCGACTGGTACAAGGACCTGGAATACCGAGCGCGTGTGGTGCGCCAGTCACGCACTGTGCTCAAGGAGATGGGCCTCGTTCTGGCGCCTGATGTGGAGATCCGGGTTTGGGACACCACGGCCGACACCCGTTACATGGTGCTGCCTGAACGGCCGGCCGGAACCGAGGGCTGGTCAGAGGCGCAATTGGCGAGCCTGGTCACGCGCGACGGCATGATTGGCGTGGCGGCAATTTAAGGGGCTTGACACGATGGACGGCCTACACGATCTCGGTGGCAAACAGGGCTTTGGCCCAGTGCGCTATTCACCCAATGCGGCGGTGTTTCACGCGCCCTGGGAACAGCGGGTCAACGCCTTGTACGGTTTGGCGGTGAAGCTGGGTATTTTCAACATGGATGAATACCGCCATGCCATAGAGCGCATGGCGCCGCGCCACTACCTGGCCGCCGGCTACTACGAACGCACACTGACCAGCCTGGCCACGCTGTGCGTTGAAAAAGGGGTGGTGACGCTGGCCGAACTGGAGCAATTGGCACAGGGCGGTTTTCCGTTAGCCCTGCCGAGCGCGCCCGGGCGCAGCAATCAGGCTTCACGCGAGTACTTTGTGCCGGGAGACCGGGTCACGGTGCGCACCGACCTGGTGGCCGGCCATGTGCGCATGCCGGCCTACATCCGCGGCAAGCACGGGGTGGTGGTGAGTGCGTCGCCGGCCTATCCGTTCCCCGATGCACACGCTCACGGCGTGGCGGCGGTCGATGAGCCCACCTATGACGTGCGCTTCGAAGCGCTTGAGCTTTGGCCTGAAGCGGCCGAGCCGGCTGGCGTGTACGTGGCGGTGTTCCAGAGCTACCTGAACCGCCGCAGCGATCAGGCCAGATAGCTGGCCAGTTGGGCAATGTCCACATTGCCGCCCGAGACAATGACACCGACGCGTTTGCCGCGCACATCCACCGCGCCCTGCATCGCCGCCGCCATGGCCAGGGCCCCTGTGGGCTCCACCACCATTTTCATGCGCGCCGCTGCAAAGCGCATGGCCTCGACCAGTTGAGCGTCGCTGACGGTGACGATGTCGGCAACCAGAGACTGGATGACAGGGAAGGTCAGCTGACCTAGAAATTGAGTCTGAGCCCCATCAGCGATGGTGCGGGGTGTATCAATGCGCACAATGTGGCCCAAACGCTTGCTTTGCTGGGCGTCGTTGCCGGCCTCGGGTTCGACCCCGATCACCACGCAGTCCGGGCTGAGCCTCTGGGCCGCCACGGCACTGCCCGAAATCAGGCCGCCGCCGCCCAGACAGACCAGCAGCAGGTCCAGCGGGCCGGCGTCTTCCAGCAGCTCCTTGGCCGCCGTGCCCTGACCGGCCATCACATGGGCATGGTCGTAGGGCGGAATCAGGGTCATGCCTCGCTCTTGGGCCAGTTGGCGGCCAATCGCTTCGCGGTCTTCGGTGTAGCGGTCGTAGCTGATGACCTCGGCGCCGTAACCCCGGGTCGCTGCCATTTTGACGGCGGGGGAGTCCTGCGGCATCACGATGGCAGCTGGAATGCCGAGCAGGCTGGCCGACAGCGCGATGCCCTGGGCATGGTTGCCCGAGCTGAAGGCACAGACCCCGAGCCGCTTTTGTTCGGGCGTGAACTGTGCGAGTGCGTTGTAGGCCCCGCGAAACTTGAAGGCGCCCATGCGCTGGAAGTTCTCGCACTTGAAAAAAAGCTGGGCGCCAGTCAGCGCGTCGGCAGTTTGCGAGGTCATCACCGGGGTGCGGTGGGCAACCCCCTGCAGGCGAGCGTGCGCTGCGGCCACGTCGTCGTAGTCAATGGCCAGCGTCATGGCAGTTCCTTATTTGGCGAACAATGAATCGAGGTTTTTGAAGGCCTTGAATTCGATCGCATTACCAAACGGATCGAGGAAGAACATGGTGGCCTGCTCGCCGGGCTCGCCTTTGAAGCGGATATACGGTTCGATGATGAACGCCGTGCCCAGGGCCTTGAGCCGGGCAGCCAGCGCCTCCCAATCCGGCAGGTTCATCACCAGGCCGAAGTGCCGCACTGGCACGCCGTGGCCATCGACCTCGCTGCGTGAGACCTCGGCATTCATGTTCGGGCTCAGGTGCGCCACGATCTGGTGACCTTGGAAGTTGAAGTCCACCCACTCCGCGCTGCTGCGCCCCTCTGGACATCCCAGCACGCCGCCGTAGAAGGCTCGGGCTTGGTCCAGGTTGGTAACGGGAAAGGCGAGGTGAAAGGGCTGCATGGGAGATCTCCGTGAAGGGACGATGCTAACAAAGGCGCCGCCGTGTCCCCTCAGTTGACCATCACCAGCTTGCCCTTGACGCCACGCGAGCCCATGTGGGCATAAGCCGCCTTGAGCTCGCTCATCGGCATGGTCTGGTCAATCACCGGCTTGATCTTGCCCTGGCAGTACCACTGGGCCAGCTCGGCCATCATCGCGGCATTGGCCCGGGGCTCCCGTTTGGCAAAGTCGCCCCAGAAAACACCGACGATGGACGCACCCTTGAGCAGGGCCAGGTTCAGTGGCAAGGAAGGAATGGGGCCGGCGGCAAAGCCGACCACCAGGTAGCGGCCGCGCCAGGCGATGCTGCGAAACGCCGCTTCGCTGAAATCGCCGCCCACCGGGTCGTAGATCACATCGGGGCCCTTGCCGTCGGTCAGGGCCTTGACCGCGTCGCGCAGGTTGCTGGCGCTGTAGTTGATGCTGGCGTCAGCGCCGATGGACTGGCACAGCGCGCATTTCTCGTCGGTCGAGGCGGCGGCGATGACCCGCGCGCCGCAGGCCTTGGCAATTTGGATAGCTGCAGTGCCCACGCCGCCCGCTGCTCCAAGGATCAGAACCGTCTCGCCAGCCTTGAGTTGGGCCCGGTCGATCAGTGCATGGTGCGAAGTGGCATAGATCATGATGAAGGCCGCGGCGTCCACCATGGGCATACCCGGGGGCAGCGGCAGGCACAGGGCGGCTGGCGCCAGGGTGTGGGTGGCAAAGCCACCGGTGCCGGATAGGCAGGCCACGGCCTGTCCGACTTTCAGGTCGGTGACGCCCTCACCGACAGCCTGCACGGTACCAGCGTATTCCGAGCCTGGCACGAAGGGTAGTGGCGGCTTCATCTGGTACTTGTTCTGCACGATCAGCAAATCAGGGAAGTTCAGGCTTGCAGCGCTGATCTCCAGCAGCACCTCCCCCGCCTTCGGCTGAGGTGTTTGGAGCGTCGTCCAGGTCAGGGCGTCAACGCCTACGGGGTTCTCACAGAGCCAGGCTTGCATTGGGTTGGTTCCTTATTGTGATTGTCATGATAGGCGTACGACCAGCCTCAAAATGTCCCATGGGTGACCTCCCTCTGGACAGCGAGTGGGCCACCTACAATGCCCATAAAGCAAGTACCCGACATGAAAATTCTTATCTGTAACGACGACGGCTACCAAGCGGCGGGGATCATCGCTCTACAACAGGCGCTCAGGGGAATGGCGGATGTTGAAGTGGTAGCGCCCGAACAGAACAACAGCGCCAAATCCAATGCTCTGACCCTGCATACCCCGCTTTATGTCTATCAGGGCCCGCCCGGCGTTCGTTACATCAACGGCACCCCGGCCGACTGTGTTCATGTTGCTTTGTCCGGCTTGCTCGGCTACCGGCCAGATCTGGTGGTGTCGGGTATCAACAACGGTGCCAATATGGGCGACGACACGATTTACTCCGGCACTGTTGGCGCCGCGATGGAAGGCTATCTGTTCGGTATCCCGGCCATCGCGTTTTCCCAGGTCGAGAGAAACTGGGGCCATCTTGATGCGGCCGCGTCCAAAGCGCGTGACCTGGTTCAGCAAATGGCGCAGCTGAACCTGATTGGTAGCAGCCCGTGGTTGCTCAATGTCAATATCCCTAATTTGCCGCTGGAAGAGATCCGCCATGTCAAGCTGTGCCGCCTTGGACGTCGGCATGCGGCCGAACCGGTGATCACCCAGTTGAGCCCCCGAGGCGACACCATGTACTGGATCGGTTCGGCTGGGGCAGCCATGGACGATTCGGAGGGCACGGACTTCCACGCCACCAACCAGGGCCATATCGCGGTGACACCTCTCAAGGTGGATCTGACCGACCACGACCGGCTGGGTTACTGGGCCCAAACTGCGGCGCGGTTTTCGCCTCAGACGTCATCGGACGCGCCCGCCGCACCTGCCGCCTGACTTGGCTGCCATGAAAGAGCGCCCCAGTTTTCCCGCTCGACTGGGTTTGCCTGCGGCGCCGGCACCGACACGCCGCGCCGCCGAGTCAACGGTGCAAGGCCTGGGCATGGATTCCAGCGCGGTTCGTATGAACATGGTGCGCAAGCTGGAAGCTCAGGGCCTCGCTGACCCGCAGGTGTTGGAGGCGCTGCGTACCGTCGAGCGACACCGCTTTGTCGATACGGCGTTGGTCAATCAGGCCTATGAGGACACGAGTCTGCCCATTGGTCTGGGGCAAACCATTTCCAAGCCTGGCGTCGTGGCACGCATGCTGGCGCTGCTGCGCAGCGGGCAGGCCGACCGTATGGGGCGTGTGCTGGAGATCGGCACCGGCTGCGGCTATCAGGCGGCCGTGCTGAGCCACCTGGCTAGCGAGGTTTACAGCATCGAGCGGCTGCGCGGCCTGCACGACAAGGCGCGTGACAACTTGCGGCATCTGCGGTTGGCCAATGTGCATCTGCTGTTTGGTGATGGGCGTGAGGGCTATGCCGCTGGCGCGCCCTATGCGGGCATCATTGCGGCCGCTGGCGGTGAGGCCGTGCCGCAAACCTGGCTGGATCAGCTGGCCATGGGCGGGCGCTTGGTGGCGCCGGTGGCAGTCGGTGCGGCGTCCGCTGGGCAGCAGGCACTGCTTGTGATCGACCGATCACCGCAGGGTCTGCGCCAGACCGTGCTGGAGGCCGTTCATTTTGTCCCCCTAAAATCAGGCCTAGGATGAAAGACAAAACGATGCTCGCAGCAAACAGGGGATTCCGGGCCGCCAGCATGGCACTGGTGCTGGGCGCTGTGTTGGCCGCTTGCGGCACCAAAGGCGTCAACCAGGCCCCGGTGGAGGACCGCAGCGCGGGCTTGGCGCGGCCTGCCGTCGCAGCCACGCAGCCGCTGGTATCGGCGGCACCGGCGGCACCGGCTGCATTGGTTGCGCCGGTCAGCGTGCCACCCGCAGGTGCAGACAATGCCGGCAAACCTGGCTACTACACCGTCAAGTCCGGCGACACACTGATCCGCATTGGGCTGGACCACGGGCAGTCGTCTCGGGATCTGGCGCGCTGGAACAACCTGGACAACCCCAACCGACTTGAAATCGGTCAGGTGTTGCGGGTCACACCGCCGGCGGCAGCGGCTGCTGCGGCAAGCAGCCGGCCTGTGGCCCAGGCCAATGCGACGCCGTCTCCCCTCGCGCAGTCGGCACCGGCTGAAAAGGCCTCAGCGCCAAAGGCGCCAGCCTCAGCGTCCGCGCCCGCCGCCAGTGCCGCAGCGCCGGCCACGGACGACGACATCGCCTGGATCTGGCCGACCAACGGACCGGTCTTGGCGGGTTTTGACGAGGTCAAGAACAAGGGCCTGGACATTGGCGGTGCGGCTGGTGACCCGGTGGTGGCTGCGGCCGACGGTCGGGTGGTTTACGTGGGCGCAGGCTTGCGCGGCTATGGCAACCTGATCATTCTCAAACACAACAACACCTACCTCACGGCCTACGCCCACAACCAGACTCTTCTGATCAAGGAGGATCAAACCGTGCGCAAAGGGCAGAAAATCGCTGAGATGGGCAGCAGCGACGCCGACCGTGTCAAGCTGCATTTTGAGGTCAGGCGCCAGGGTAAACCCGTTGATCCTGCCAAGTACCTGCCATCGAAGTGAGCGGGCGACCGCTCTGAGCGGGAAGGAGCCCGGTGCGTTCGCCGACAATAGGGCATGACTGACGACACCACAACGACGCCCTTGCCCGATCTGCCCGGGCTGTGGGTGGAATCGCTGGATCTCGACGCCCAGGGCGTGGCCCATCGACCTGATGGCAAAGTGGTCTTCATTGAAGGCGCCTTGCCGTTTGAGCGGGTAGACCTGAACGTGCACCGCCGCAAGAACAATTGGGAGCAGGGCACTGTTTCCACCATCTACCAGTCCTCGTCGCAGCGTGTGACGCCGGGATGCCCGCATTTCGGCCTGCACCCGGGCGCTTGCGGCGGCTGCAAGATGCAGCATTTGCATCTCGCCGCACAAGTGGCAGTCAAGCAGAGAGTTCTGGAGGACAACCTTTGGCACCTGGGCAAGGTCAAGGCGGAACAGGTGATGCGTCCAATCGAAGGCCCGCCCTGGGGCTACCGCTACCGCGCCCGGCTATCAGTCCGGCATGTACGCAAGAAGGGTGCCGTACTGATTGGTTTTCATGAACGCAAAAGCAGCTATGTGGCAGACATCAAGGTTTGCCATGTACTTCCGCAGCATGTCAGTGACCTGCTGATGCCCCTGCGGCAACTGATTGGCTCAATGGATGCCATTGAAACCTGTCCCCAAATCGAACTTGCCTGTGGCGACACCGTCACCGCCTTGGTCCTGCGCCACTTGGAGCCTTTGAGCCAGGATGATCTGGGACGACTGCGCCAATTTGCCGCGTGTCGACCTGGCCTCCAGTGGTGGCTTCAGCCCAAGGGACCGGACACCGCACACCGTCTGGATGAGGGTGGGTCGCAACTCAGCTATGCCTTACCAGAATTCGGCCTGTCCATGCCCTTTAAGCCGACCGACTTCACCCAGGTCAATCCTTACATTAATCGCGTTCTTGTGTCGCGAGCACTGCGCTTGCTGGATGCCCAAGGGCACGAGCGGGTCATCGACTGGTTCTGCGGCTTGGGGAACTTCACCCTGCCCATTGCGACCCAGGCAGCCCAAGTGTTGGGCGTTGAAGGCAGCGAAACCCTGGTGGCCAGGTCACGTCAGAATTTTTTAGAAAATCAGGCGCGAAGCCGCGCCAGTCTTGCATTGTGTACTACTGATTTTATAGCGAGAAATCTGTTTGAGATGACGCCGGAAGTGCTGCTGCTTGATGGCCTGGCCGATAAGTGGTTGATCGATCCCCCACGGGAGGGTGCATTTGCGCTCATCAAGGCCTTGGTGGACCTCCAGCGGCAGGCCTCTGACGACGGTGTGCCAGGCACCTCTGACATCGGGGGCTGGCAGCCGCCCAAGCGGATTGTGTACGTCAGTTGCAATCCTGCTACCTTGGCTCGGGATGCAGGATTGCTCGTCCATGGCGGCGGTTACCGCTGCACATCGGCCGGCGTGATCAACATGTTTTCTCATACTGCCCACGTCGAAAGCTTGGCGGTCTTCGATCGCCAGAACTGACACGTTGCCCGAGTTGACATTTATTCCTTAGCTTTTGCGTCTTTCTCCGGTGGCTTGGCCTTGGCCTTTGCCGTGGGTGCTGTGGCCGGGGTCTCCTTGGCTCCCGGTTTGCCGGTTTTGTCTTTGGGTGAGGCCTTGGCTTTTTCGTCGGGCAAGATCTCTTCAACCGGCTCCACTTTGACAACCGAGGCGCGCACGCCTTCGATCTTGTTCTCGCGCATGTACTCGTCCATCTCTTTCCAACCCGCAAACACGGCAGCCTTGGAGGCCTCTTCGTTTTTGGTGTAGCAGTCTTCAATGCTACGCAGACCATGACGGCAGGCTCCGCCGATGGCCTTGGCTTCGGCTTCGCGCTGCGCGATACGAGGATCCGGACCCATGCCGGGAATGTCACAAGCGACCAGTAACAGAGCAACGAGGAGGAGAAAAAGGCGCAAAGTCATGAATTGGGTTAACGGGATAGACCTCTTATCGACAGATGACGCGCCGCATTGAGCCTGATGAGGCCAAAGACCAAAAAAAGGCCCTGAAAAGGGCCTTTGTTGGAGCTGGTCTAAAGCTGCTTTCAGTCCCGTTCGCCACCGAAAATGCCAAGCAGGGCAAGAAGGCTCTGGAAGACATTGATGATGTCAAGGTAAAGCGCGAGCGTGGCGCTGATGTAATTGGTTTCGCCGCCATCAACAATCCGCTTGAGGTCGTACAGCATATAGGCGCTGAAAATGCCAATCGCCGCCACCGACATCGCCATCATGCCGGCCGTTGAGCCGACAAACATGTTGATGACGCCGCCCACCACAAGCGCGATGGCGCCCACAAACAGCCATTTGCCCATGCCAGACAGATCGCGTTTGATGACGCTCGACAAACTGGCCATCACGAAAAAGACGCCGGCTGTGCCGCCAAAAGCTGTCATGACCAATTCAGACCCGTTCTTGAAGCCCAGCACCATCGCGATCATGCGCGACAGCATCAAACCCATGAAGAAAGTGAAGCCGAGCAGCACCGGCACGCCTGCGGCCGAATTCTTGGTTTTTTCGATAGCGTAGATGAAGCCAAAAGCCCCCGCCAGGAACACGACCAAGCCCATTCCGCCGTTGAGCGATTGCGCCAGCCCCATGGCCACACCCAGCCATGCCCCCAGCACCGTGGGCACCAGGCTCAGTGCCAACAGCCAGTAGGTGTTTCGTAGAACCTTGTTGCGTTGGGCGGCCGTTGCGAGATCCGAATAGCCGTGCTCGAAAGTTTGAACGTTATCAACCATGATCATGCTCTCCTTCAACGCCCGCAAAATACGGGCAATATTTATTTTAGACTGAATCGCGTGCGTTCGTGAACAGGGCAGAGCTTGCGCCTAAGACCCTGAGCCCGCGGTATGCTCGCATGCTCTAGCAAACCCGATATTTCCCATGAAAACCAAACCGACCCTTGAATTCCTTGACGTCAAAGGCATGGCTGCCGCTGCCGAAAAAGAAGCGATGCAGAACCAGTGGGCCGTCACGATCGCGATTGTGGACGATGGGGGGCATTTGCTGTGGTTGCAGCGACTCGATGGTGCAGCACCGGTGTCGGCGCATATTGCACCTGCCAAAGCCCACGCGGCAGCTTTGGGACGCCGTGAGACCAGGATTTACGAGGAAATTATCAACGGTGGTCGGGCATCATTCTTGAGCGCGCCCGAGATCAAGGGCCTGCTCGAAGGCGGAGTTCCCATCATGAAAGACGGTCAATGTCTGGGCGCCGTTGGCGTCAGCGGTGTGAAATCGGTTGAAGATGCGCAAATTGCCCGGGCGGCGATCGCTTTTCTGGCGATCTAGTCTGTACGCCGTTCCTCCAGGGCGAAGGTGAAGGGCGCGGTGGTCCACATGGCCTCTGGCACGTCACCGCGCCGACCGGGCTGGTAACGCCAGCGCAGCACCCAGGTTAGCGCTGACTTGTCCAAGCGCTCGAACCCGCTCGAGCGCGAGATTTCAGCCCGCTGCGCACTGCCGTCGGCGGCTATCAGGATGCGGACCACCACCCGGCCCTGCTCGCCAAGCCGCTGGCTCAACTCTGGGTACGCATCTTTGGTAATGCTCAAGTATTCTGCAGCGACCAAGGGCAGTTCGATGCGCGCCTGCTGTGTGGGCTCGAGTTTGCTGGAGGCCCCCACCGGGGCCGGACCGCTGACCTCGGCGGATCGGGACGGGCTGCTTGGGCTGGTCAGGCCCGCTGCGGGGAGCCCGTCGTTTGCCGGGGCCAGCGGCGCCGCCGTTGGAGCGCTCGCCTCAGGCCGCCGGGCTTGCATGGCTGGGCCTGGGGCCGCAGCTGATTCGGCAGTCGGCCTACCAGCGGACGCTGGCTCGACCGCTGGGCCTCGGGGACTGGGCCGGTGTCCATCGCCCGAGAGGCCGACGGGTGGCTCCTGGGGCGTCGGGTCTGCCTTCCAGTCACGGATGACTGGCCGGGGCTGGTTGAGCGCGGGCGAAGGTGACAGGTTTGCGACCGGGGTAGGGGTCACAGTGGGCACAGCCAACGGCTCAGCTTGGGCGAACAGCGAGACGTTCAGGACTGCGGGCATGCCCGGGGCCCGGACGAGCTGGCGCCATTCGGCTTTCACAAGCAGCAGGTGGGCTCCGACCACCAAGCCGGCGACCAGCCAGGCCCGGGGCCCGACGATGGGGGTCTGGCCAGAGTCCATCAATGTGCGCTGATCAGTAATTCAGCCGTTCCGGCCGGATTTCTTGCAGGATGGTGGTTGCAATTTCCTCAATCGACTTGGTCGTCGTGGAAAGCCATCGGATGCCGCTGCGACGCATCATGGATTCAGCCTCGTTCACTTCCATGCGGCAGTTATCCAAGGCCGCATAGCGGGAATTCGGACGGCGCTCGTTGCGAATTTCACTCAACCGTTCAGGTTGAATGGTCAAACCGAACAGTTTGGGCAGATGGGGCTTGAGCGCCGGCGGCAGGTGGCGGCGTTCAAAGTCCTCCGGGATCAGCGGGTAGTTCGAGGCTTTCAGCCCATATTGCATCGCCAGGTACAAGGAGGTGGGCGTTTTGCCGCTGCGGCTGACGCCCACCAAAATCACGTCGGATTGTTCCAGATCGACATTTGATTGGCCATCGTCGTGGGCTAAGGAGAAATTGATGGCTTCGATACGCGACTGGTAGGCCTTGCTTTTGCTGGCATCGCTGAAACGGCCGATGCGGTGGTTCGATTTCACCTGTAATTCGTTTTCCAATGGTCGGACAAAGGTGCTGAACATGTCCAGCAGCATGCCCTGGCAGCCGGCGCTGACCACTTCAAGGACCTCAGTGTTCGCCAAGGTGGTGAAAACCACCGGTTTTTTGCCATCTACCACGGCCGCGTGATTGACTTGCCGAACCGCTTGATGGGCCTTGTCCACCGAGTCGACAAATGGCAGGCGAACATGGCGGAACTGGGTTTCAAATTGGGCCAGGATGGCGTTGCCAAAGGTCTCGGCAGTGATGCCTGTGCCGTCAGAGATGAAAAATACTGTTCGGTTTGACATGGTGAAAGTCGACTTTGTGTGCTGGTCGTGCATTGGCCGGGACGCCTTTGATTGTCACTGCTTCGACGCCTACAATTAGGCCAATCCCCTGTTTCTGAGTGGGCTGGCCTGGCCGTCCTGCCAAAAGCCCACGTCAGACTTCAGCCATGGCCTTGGTCAGCGCACCAGACGCGCTGTATTTGATGGGCGTTATGCTTTCAATTTCTGGAGTATCTCAATGTCTTCACTTGTCAGCTCGACCGCCCTGGTCGTCCCGTTTGAGAATCTGAGAATGACCGATGTCGAGCTGGTGGGCGGAAAAAATGCCAGCCTCGGCGAAATGATTTCTCAACTGCCCGTTGGCGTCAAGGTGCCGACCGGTTTTGCCACCACGGCGCATGCCTATCGCGAATTCCTGGCCTTTGGCGGCCTCGACGGCCGCATCAACCACTTGTTGTCAGGTCTTGACACTGATGATGTCAGGGTGCTGGCTCAGGTGGGCGGACAAATCCGGACGATGGTTGAAGCGCAGCCGTTTCCGGCAGCTTTGGAGGAGGCGATCCGGGCCGCCTACCTCGCCCTGAGCGGGGCGACAGTTGGCGCCTCGTTTGCAGTGCGCTCTTCGGCAACAGCTGAAGATTTGCCTGACGCCTCTTTTGCGGGCCAGCAAGAAACGTTTTTGAACGTGAGCGGGATTGATGACATCCTGCACAAGATCCGCGAAGTGTTTGCCTCGCTCTACAACGATCGGGCCATCAGCTATCGGGTGCACAAGGGCTTTGCGCACCAGCATGTGGCCTTGAGCGCTGGTATCCAGCGCATGGTTCGATCGGACCTGGGTGCGGCCGGGGTGATGTTCACCATCGACACCGAGTCTGGTTTTTCAGACGTGGTGTTTATCACCTCCAGTTACGGCTTGGGCGAGACAGTGGTGCAAGGTGCGGTAAACCCAGACGAATTTTATGTGCACAAGCCCATGTTGCGGGCTGGCAAACGTGCGCTGATTCGCCGTAGCCTTGGCTCCAAGCTGATTCAGATGTTGTTTGCGTCGCCAGCCGAACAGGCCTCGAGCGGCAAACTGGTCAAGACCATTGACGTACCCACCGAGATGCGCAACCGGTACTCACTTAGCGACAATGACGTGGAAAAGCTAGCGGCACAGGCGCTGGTCATTGAGCAACACTACGGATGCCCGATGGATATCGAGTGGGGCAAGGACGGTATTGACGGCGAGCTCTACATCCTGCAAGCCCGACCCGAGACGGTCAAGAGCCAGGCTGCTGGCAAGGCGGAATACCGCTACAAACTCAAGGGCAAGAGCCCCGTCGTGGTTGAAGGTCGGGCCATTGGTCAGAAAATCGGCACCGGGCCGGTGCGCGTGATTGAAAACCTTTCCGACATGGACCAGGTCCAGGCTGGTGATGTGCTGGTGACCGACATGACCGATCCAAATTGGGAGCCGGTCATGAAACGCGCCGCTGCCATTGTGACCAACCGTGGTGGGCGCACCTGCCACGCCGCCATCATCGCTCGCGAGTTGGGTATTCCTGCCGTCGTCGGCTGTGGCAATGCCACCGAGGTGCTCAAGGACGGCATGTTGGTCACGGTGAGCTGCGCCGAGGGAGACACCGGCTTCATCTACGATGGCCTGCTCGAAACCGAAGTGTCAGAGGTGCAGCGCGGCGTCATGCCCGATGTTGGCGTCAAGATCATGATGAACGTTGGCAACCCCCAGCTCGCTTTCGATTTTTGTCAGCTGCCCAATTCCGGTGTCGGCCTGGCCCGGCTCGAATTCATCATCAACAACAACATCGGCGTTCATCCGAAAGCGATCCTCGACTATCCGAACATCGACGCCGACTTGAAAAAAGCGGTCGAATCGGTGGCCCGGGGACATGCCTCGCCGCGCGCTTTTTATGTGGACCGGGTGGCGGAGGGCGTTGCCACGATCGCCGCTGCTTTCTGGCCTAAGCCCGTGATCGTGCGCCTGTCGGATTTCAAGAGTAACGAATATCGTAAGTTGATTGGTGGCAGCCGCTACGAGCCTGAGGAAGAAAATCCGATGCTGGGTTTTCGCGGTGCGGCACGTTACGTCAGTGCCGAATTCGGCGAGGCCTTTGCGATGGAGTGCGAAGCAATTAAACGCGTACGGCAGGACATGGGGCTTAGCAATGTCCAGGTGATGGTTCCGTTTGTGCGGACGTTGGCTCAAGCACGCAAGGTCACCGGACTGCTGGCCGCGCACGGTCTCCAACGTGGCGAACAGGGCCTGCAACTCATCATGATGTGCGAGATCCCGAGCAACGCCATTCTGGCCAATGAGTTTTTGGCCTACTTTGACGGGTTCTCCATTGGCTCTAATGACCTGACTCAGCTGACCCTGGGTTTGGACCGGGACTCCGGCCTTGCGCTTCTGGCGGCGGATTTTGATGAACGGGACCCGGCGGTGACCGCCCTGATTTCCATGGCCATCAGTGCTTGCAAGACGCAGGGCAAGTACATCGGCATTTGCGGCCAAGGGCCCAGTGACCACCCGGACTTCGCCCAATGGTTGTCGGATGCGGGCATCTCGTCCATTTCTCTCAATCCCGACTCGGTCGTGGCTACCTGGCAGCAGTTGGCAAGCCGCTAGAAAACACCTATGGTGCCCCTCGATCCGGGGTGACATCATGCGGGCATGGTAAGCCTCCGCCCGTCAAACCCCTCTGCAGTCTCCGGCACCGAGGGATACGCTTTACACGCGTCGCTGTTGGCGCTTTGGTTTGCCGCTTCTTTCGGCGTGGTTTTTTTCGCGCGTGACCTGGATGCCGTGGTTGCCGGCTGGCCCTTGGGTTACTGGCTGGCGGCTCAGGGCAGTGTGTTTGTTTTCATGGCCATCGTTGCTCTGTTTGCCTGGATCGCCAACCGTCGCGATCCAACGAGTAGCTTTGAGCCGAGGGAGTTCCTTGGGTACAGGCGGGGCATCCGACGCATATTTATCGGCTACATCATTTGTCTGCTGGTGTTCCTTGTAGGGATGGGACTTGCCGAGTCCTGGGGGCTCAAAAAAACTTGGATCGGCGCGATTTTTCTGCTCGCGACCATCGCCTTGTATGCGGGGATCGGTATTCACGGCCGCACCGCTGATGCTGCGGAGTACTACGTGGCTGGCCGCCGCATCCCTGCCATGTACAACGGTATGGCCACAGCGGCTGACTGGATGAGCGCCGCTTCGTTCATCAGCATGGCTGGTGGCTTGTATCTGCAAGGCTTCTCCGGGACGCTGACCCAGCCAGGGGGCCTCGTGTACGTCTTGGGCTGGACAGGCGGATTTTGCTTGGTCGCCCTGCTGGTGGCACCCTACCTCAGACAACTCGGGCTCTACACGGTTCCGGACTATTTCGGCCATCGCTTCGGTGGCCGTTGGCCTCGCTTGATTGCAGCGTTTGCCGCGATCCTGTGCTCCTTCACCTACGTCGTGGCCCAGATTTATGGCGTCGGTTTGATTGCGTCGCGAATGACAGGCGTGCAGTTCGAGATCGGCATTTTGCTGGGACTCGGCGGTGTGCTGGTCTGCTCATTTCTCGGCGGCATGCGAGCGGTCACCTGGACTCAAGTGGCTCAGTATGTGATCCTGATTCTGGCGTTTTTGATACCGGTTTCATGGCTCGCTTACAAACAGTTGGGCATCCCCTTGGCGCCCTTCGTCTATGAGCAGCAATTGCAGAAAATTGCGGTCATGGAACAGGCATTGGCAGAGGCGCCGGCCGAGATCGCGGTGACCCAGGAGTACGCCCGTCGGGCGCGAGACTATGCCTTGAAATTGCAGGATGTCGAGGCAGCCCTGGAGGCCGAACGTAGCGCGCTGAAGGCCAAAATCGGGCAACTCAACGAACTCCGCATGGATGAGTCTGTCGTTGTGGCGGCCAGGCGTGCGCTTTCTGCGCTACCGCGGGACGTACCGATGGCCCGGGAAGTTTGGACGCGCGCCATGCACGAAAATCTGGAGCGTGCCAAGCCGCTAGCAGGCATGCCGCGTCATGCCCAGGCCTTCGCCGGCGATCCGCAGGGTGATCCGGCACAGCAGCAGGCCTATGACTTGTCTCGACGGAATTTTCTTGCCTTGATGTTCTGCCTAATGGTTGGCACTGCTGGCCTGCCGCACCTGCTCACACGCTTCTACACGACGCGCACAGTGTCTGAGACCCGCACCTCGGTGGCCTGGTCCTTGTTCTTCATCGCATTGCTCTACATTTCCGCCCCGGCGCTGGCTGTGCTGGTGAAGTTTGAGATCATGAGCCAGTTGGTCGGGCAGAGTTTCAATCACCTGCCAACCTGGATCGCCCAATGGGCCAAGGTTGACCCGACGCTGATCTCGGTCCAAGACGTTAATGGCGACGGTATTCTGCAATTCGCCGAGTTGCGTTTGGGTGCCGACATCGTCATGCTGGCCACGCCTGAGCTGGGCGGCTTGCCCTATGTGGTCTCAGGGCTGGTCGCCGCTGGCGGTTTGGCGGCGGCACTCTCCACTGCCGACGGTCTGCTGCTGACGATCGGGAATGCGCTGGTGTATGACTGCTATTTTCAAGGGAAGACCAGACTGTCCGGCGCGCTCCGGAGTGTGATGTTGTCAAAGTTTGTGCTGCTGCTGGTGGCATTGATGGCGGCTTTCGTCGCTGCCCAACGCCCGGCAGACATTTTGTACTTGGTCTCTGCATCGTTCTCCCTGGCCGCTGCCGCGTTCGTCCCGGCCATGGTCGCCGGGATTTTCTGGCGGCGAACCACGCGTCTGGCAGCGACTGCCGGCATGAGCGCTGGCCTCGGCCTCACCATTGCCTATATGCTGCTGAACACGCCCGCCATCAGGTTGGCGCTTGGCTTGAGCGGCTCTGGACTCTGGTTCGGTATTCAGCCAGTGTCGGCGGGTGTGTTTGGGGTTGTTGCCGGGATTGTGGCGATCATTGTGCTGACGCTTTTGTCGCGTCGGACAGCTGGTCTATAATCGAGGGCTTCGCCTTTCCACACCCTACGTCGACGCTTGGGGGTGGATCATCCGCCCGCTTCGGGCTTTCCATAAGGAGTATCAATGCGTCATTACGAGATCATTCTCATGATCCACCCGGATCAGAGCGAGCAGGTTCCGGCCATGCTGGAGCGTTACAAAGGCATGATTACCACCGGTGGTGGCAAGGTGCACAGGGTTGAAGACTGGGGGCGTCGCCAGTTGGTTTACATGATCAACAAACTGGCCAAGGCGCATTATCTTTGTGTGAACATTGAAGCGGACCAGGCTGTCATGGCTGAGTTGGAGCATGCTTTCAAGTTCAATGACGCCGTTTTGCGGCATTTGACAGTGTTGCGGAAGAAGGCCGATACCGGCCCGTCCTCCATGATGCGCACGGTCGAGCGCGAAGACGCCCGCAAGACCCAGCAGGCCGAATACCAGGCCTGACCCACGTTTGTCAGAGCAGGGTAAAACCCAGGTTGCCAATCGGCTCCAGTTGACGGCCAGCGTGGTGGCGCTCGATGCGCTGCGGTACACGCCGTCTGGACTGCCGGCACTCAATGTCAGGCTGGAACATAGCTCCAGTATGACCGAGGCAGGACAGGTCAGGGCCATCAAGGCGGCCATCAAAGCGGTAGCCTTTGGTGCAGTGGCAGAGCGGCTTGCTGGGCAAGTCGTTGGCAGTGACTGGTGTTTCACGGGTTTTTTGACCACCCCGCTCAACGGCAAACACGTGGTGTTTCATCTTCAAGACTTTAGTTAGATCAACGCATTATTCAAGGAGCCCTTCATGGCTGGACCCAAACGTTTCAATAATAAGGACAAGCGTCCCAAGCGCCCCGCTCAAAACCTGCTGTTCAAGCGCAAGCGTTTTTGTCGCTTCACAGTGACCGGCGTCGAAGAAATTGATTACAAGGACATCGACACGTTGAGGGATTTCATTGCTGAAAACGGCAAGATCATCCCTGCTCGTCTGACCGGCACACGGGCTATTTTTCAGCGTCAGCTCAACACTGCAATCAAGCGTGCGCGCTTTTTGGCCATGTTGCCTTACAGCGACCAGCACAAAATTTAAGGAGCGCAATCATGCAAATCATTCTGCTCGACAAGGTGGTCAACCTTGGCAACCTCGGTGAAATCGTCCGCGTGAAAGATGGTTACGCCCGTAATTTTCTGATTCCTTCAGGTCGCGCACGGCGCGCAACCGCTGCTGCCAAGCAGGAGTTCGAGGCCAAGCGCGTAGAACTCGAAAAAGCGGCTGCCACCAAGCTGTCTGAATCCCAGGCACTGGGTGAAAAGTTGGCTGGCTCGGTGTGCAAACTGACCCAGAAGGCTGGCGTGGATGGGCGCCTTTTCGGTTCTGTGACCAATGCGGATATTGCCGAAGAGCTCAGCAAGACGGGTTTTAAGGTCGTCAAGGCCCAGATCCGCATGCCCAATGGCCCGATCAAGGTGGTAGGCGAGAGCGCAGTCAGCGTGGCTTTGCATACAGACGTGGTCGTGGACATCACTGTCTCTGTCTACGGCGAAACCGCCTAACCCTGGGCGACGCCGCGTCAGGCCGCCAGGGCGAAAGCCCGGGCGGCTTTTTTGATGGCTGCCTGCCCTGCTGAGTGCTATTTCACAGCTTGTGCACAGCTTTTCTCGGGCTTGCACACAGCTTTCCAATCGACGCCGCCGCCTGCGCGGCGTAGCATAGGCAGTTACGAGGAATTACCATGTCAGCCATACTTTCTGCCGTTGACGATGACTATGGGCTGGACCGGCAAGTGGCGCAGTTGCGCATACCGCCGCACTCTACAGAGGCTGAGTCGAGCGTGCTGGGCGGCCTGTTACTCGATAACGGGGCTTGGGACCGTGTCGGCGATCTGCTGACCGAGACAGATTTTTACCGGTTCGAGCATCGAATGGTCTTTGGCGCCATTGGCGCCTTGGTCAATGCCAGCAAGCCAGCCGATGTCATCACGGTTTTCGAATACTTGCAAAGCCAAGGCAAGGCCGACGACATGGGTGGGCTGTCCTACCTCAACGCCCTGGCCCAGTACGTGCCCAGCGCCGGCAACATTCGGCGCTATGCCGAGATCGTGCGTGAACGCGCCATTCTGCGCAAGCTGGTCAGCGCCAGTGACGAAATCGCTACCAATGCCTTCAACACCAGAGGGCGTCCGGTTGCCGCGATACTGGACGAGGCAGAGCAGAAAATCTTCAATATCGGCGAAGAGGGGGCCCGCACCAAGCAGGGCTTTCAGGCCATGGAGTCTCTGGTGGTCAAGCTGATGGACCGGGTCCAGGAGATGGCGGATAACCCGAATGATGTGACGGGGGTACCCACGGGTTTTTACGGCCTTGACCGCATGACGGCCGGCTTTCAGGCCGGTGACCTGATTGTGCTGGCGGCCAGACCCTCGATGGGCAAGACCGCGCTGGCCATCAATATCGCCGAGCATGTGGCCTTGAACGAGGGCCTGCCGGTCGCGGTGTTTTCGATGGAGATGGGCGCAGCCCAATTGGCAGTGCGGATTGTCGGGTCCATTGGTCGCATTGACCAGGGACATCTGCGTACCGGTAAGCTGACTGATGATGAATGGCCGCGTCTGACCGAGGCCATCGAAAGGCTGCGAACCATTTCGCTGCACATTGACGAATCGGCCGGCCTCACATCCAGTGAACTGCGCGCCAATGCGCGCCGGCTTTCGCGGCAATGCGGCAAGCTCGGCCTGATCGTTGTCGATTACCTGCAACTGATGAGCGGGTCCACCAATGATGGCGAAAACAGGGCGACCGAGTTGGGTGAGATATCGCGCGGCCTCAAGATGTTGGCCAAGGAGTTGCAATGCCCGGTGATTGCCCTGTCGCAGCTCAACCGCAGTGTTGAGACTCGCCCCGACAAACGCCCCATGATGAGCGACCTGCGCGAGTCAGGCGCCATTGAACAGGATGCCGACATCATCATGTTCATTTACCGCGATGAGTACTACACCAAAGAGGCCTGCAAGGAGCCCGGTGTGGCGGAGATCATCATTGCCAAGCAGCGCAATGGTCCCACCGGCACCGTGAAACTGGCTTTCCTTAAGCCCATCACCAAGTTTGAAAACCTGGCTTCGGGCGGCGGCGACGATTTCTGAGCACCCGTTCGAAGCGGGTGCTTAGCCGCTAAAGGACTTCGCTGGCGAAGTCTGCCAGCCGGGAGCGCTCACCGCGTGCCAGCGTGATGTGGCCGCCATGCTGCCAGCCTTTGAACTTGTCGACCGCGAAAGTCAGTCCTGAGGAGCCCTCGGTCAGATAGGGTGTGTCGATCTGGGCCAGATTGCCCATGCAGATGATCTTGGTGCCCGGCCCGGCACGGGTGACCAGGGTCTTCATCTGTTTCGGTGTCAGGTTCTGTGCCTCGTCAATGATGACGTACTTGTTCAGGAAGGTCCTGCCGCGCATGAAGTTCATGCTTTTGATTTTGATACGACTTCGGATCAGTTCGCTGGTGGCGGCGCGACCCCACTCGCCGGCGCTGGTATCGGTCTTGCCAAGCACTTCCAGGTTGTCGTCGAGTGCACCCATCCACGGGCCCATTTTTTCTTCTTCCGTGCCTGGCAAAAAGCCGATGTCTTCACCCACGCTCACAGTCGCTCTGGTCACGATGATTTCGGTGTAGCGCCGGTCGTCCAGCACTTGCGTCAAGCCGGACGCCAGCGCCATCAGCGTCTTGCCGGTACCTGCGGTGCCGGTTAAGGTGACAAAGTCGATGTCCGGGTCCATCAACAGATTCATGGCAAAGTTTTGCTCGCGGTTGCGGGTGGTGATGCCCCACACAGCGTGTTTCAGGTGGTTGTAATCCTTGAGGGTTTTGAAAACCGCCGTCTTCCCGCGGATCTCGGTCACGCGGGCGTACAGGCTGGGTTCGCCCGGGGCTTCAAAAAACACAAACTGGTTGATCAAGAGCTGGGGGACGCTCGGGCCGGTGACCCGGTAGAAGGTGTGCAGACCCTGTTGCCAACTTTCGACCGAACTGCCATGGGTGGTCCAGAAATCAGTCGGCAGTGCCAGGGCGCCCGAATACAGCAGGTCGCCATCTTCGAGCGTCTTGTCGTTCTGGTAGTCATCGGTGGCCAGGCCCAGGGCGCGTGACTTGACCCGCATGTTGATGTCCTTGGACACCAGCACAACTTCGCGGGGCGTGTGCTGCCGGCGAAGCGCTTCAACCACGCCCAGGATCTGGTTGTCCGCCTTGCCTTGTGGCAGGCTGCTTGGCAAGGTGTAGTCGAGCAATTTGGTCTGGAAGAACAACTTACCGCCTGCTTCGCGATGTCCGGTGGCATTCAGCGGCAGCCCATTGGCCATGTCCACACCGTTTTGACCAGCGAGTGCATCCAGGGTTCGGCTGGTTTGGCGTGCGTTGCGCGCCACCTCTGTGGTACCTTTTTTATGCCCGTCGAGCTCCTCGAGCACGATCATGGGCAAAAAGATGTCGTGTTCTTCAAAGCGGAACAGGCACATGGGGTCGTGCAGCAGGACGTTGGTGTCGAGCACAAACAGCTTGGCTGGACCGGCAGGACGGGTCTTTCGGGCTTTGGACGGTGTGGCGGCAGGCGCCGCCTTACCGACCGAAGGGGCAGCGACTGTGGCGCCTTGGTTGGCCAAGCGGCCGCGCCCGTTGCTTGCTTTCAGGGATGGTGCCGCAGCCGGGACCAGGTCGATGACCGGGGTCGGCGCCGCTGCCCGTGCGCTGACGGGTTCGACCGGCACGCGCTCACTCTTGGCCGCTTTGGGTGAACCTGCGGCGATGACTTCGTAATCGCGTTCGGACAGGAGCGCGGCGCGTTTGGCTGGGGCTGTGGGCAATGGCATCGGACGAATGATCCTGAATGGAGGAGGGTGGGGATGCACTCAGAAACAAAAAAGCCGCCAGGGCATCCGGGCGGCTTGATGGGGTGTCACGGCAGTCACATGTGAGCGCATGCAGATCATTATGCATGACACCAATGACACACCGTGCATCGGCCTGTGCTGACCGACGATCAGGCCATGGCAGCGGCTTTTTTGAGTTCCTTGACGGCTTTCAGCACGTCGTCCACGTGACCTGGCACCTTCAGTCCGCGCCATTCCTCCTTCAGCACCCCATCGGCGCCGATCAGGAAGGTGCTGCGCTCAATGCCCTTGACCTTTTTGCCGTACATGATTTTGTTTTTGACCACGCCGAACATGTGACACATTTTTTCTTCGGTGTCGGCAATCAGCTCAAACGGCAACTCCAGCTTCATCTTGAAGTCGTCGTGGGATTTCATGTTGTCGCGTGACACGCCAAAGACGGTGGCGCCTGCTTTGGTGAAATCCTTGTAGTTGTCGCGGAACTGCATCGCTTCGGTGGTGCAGCCCGGGGTGTTGTCCTTGGGATAAAAGTACAGGATGACAATTTTTCCGAGGTGCGAGGAGTTGGAGACCCTGACGCCACCGGTTGCCATGGCATCGAATTCGGGGATGGGTTTATTGACAACAATCGCCATAGTTCATTGATCTCGTGTGACAGAACGCGTCATGCCTTTGGGCTGGGGGTGCATTGCAATGCTGGTGGTCTCCGAGCTTGCAACCGTCAATTTTACCTTGAAATAGGGTGGGCCTGCGTTCGAGGCTGTCGCTCTCAGGTATTCGAATCGGGTTCAATCAGCAGGGCCACCGCGACCTGTCGTCCCTCGCCCGCCAGAATGTTGTAAGTGCGGCAGGCGGCAGGCGTGTCCATGGTCTCCAGACCGATGCCTTTGTCGATCAGGGGTTTGAGCCATTCTGGACGGGGAAAGCGCAGGCGGCTGCCGCTGCCAAACAGCACGAGTTCGGTGCCGAGCGCGGACAACTGTTCGAAATGCGCCAAGTCTAAATCTTCGAAACGGGCGCAATCCCAGCCGAAGCGCTGCCCCTTGGAAGTCAGTACAACACTGCTGGTGACCTTGTCCTGGCCCACGCTGATCCAGCCCGTGCCGTAGCCACTGATCGATTGGACGCTGATGAAGTCAGGCTGAAATTTCATAACTCTGGGGTGGCGTCCGCCGGCTTGGCTGGCGTGTGCCGGGCACTGGGACTGGATGTGGTCAAATTATAGGTTTCGCCGGTGGCGACCGACCTGGAGAGAATGTGAAGACCATTCAAAAATCAGCCAAATTGGCCAACGTGTTGTATGACATCCGCGGGCCCATCATGGACGCGGCACGGCAGATGGAGGATGAGGGTCAGAAAATCATCAAGCTCAACATCGGCAACCTGGCGGTTTTTGGCTTCGATGCGCCCGAAGAAATCCAGCAGGACATGATTCGCAACTTGCCCAACTCCGCCGGCTACTCGGACAGCAAAGGCATTTTTGCGGCGCGCAAGGCGGTAATGCACGAGACCCAAAAGCAGGGCGTGGTCGGCGTCATCCTGGATGACATTTACCTGGGCAACGGTGCCAGCGAGCTCATCACCATGGCCACCAACGCCTTGCTGGACAACGGCGACGAGTTGCTGCTGCCCAAGCCCGACTACCCGCTCTGGACTGCTGCCACCAGCCTGTCCGGTGCGACCCCGGTGCATTACCTGTGTGATGAAGCCAACGGCTGGATGCCCAACCTGGACGACATCCGTGCCCGCATCACCCCGCGCACCAAGGGGATTGTGGTGATCAACCCGAACAACCCGACGGGCGTACTCTACGACATGTCGCTTTTGTTGGGGATCATCGAGATTGCGCGGGCGCACGGGCTGGTCATCCTGGCTGACGAGGTCTATGACAAAGTGCTGTACGACGGGGTGGAGCACACGGCCATTGCCAGCCTCTCAAGCGACGTGCTGACCCTGACTTTCAACTCACTGAGCAAGAGCTACCGCTCCTGCGGCTACCGCGCTGGCTGGATGGTCGTCTCGGGTGACAAGAAAAATGCCGGCGACTACATCGAGGGCCTGAACATGCTCTCGAACATGAAGCTGTGCTCCAACGTGCCCGGGCAGTGGGCCATCCAGACCGCCCTGGGTGGCTACCAGAGCATCAACGACCTGGTGTGTGAAGGCGGGCGCCTGCGCCGCCAGCGCGACCTGGCCTACGAATTGATCACGGCCATCCCAGGGCTGAGCTGTGTCAAGCCGCAGGCCGCGCTGTACATGTTTCCCAAGCTGGACCCGGCGGTGTACCCGGTAGAAGACGATCGCCAGTTCTTTCTGGAGTTGCTGCGCGAAACCCGGGTGATGCTGGTGCAGGGCACAGGCTTCAACTGGTCGGCGCCTGACCATTTCCGCATCGTGTTCCTGCCGCACGAGGACGACCTGCGGGAGGCCATCGGCCGCGTGGCCCGCTTCCTGGCCGGCTATCGCAAGCGGCACGGCACCTGATTTACTATATTATTGATAGCATTAAATATCCGCTGGACAAGGCTCTTAGCCTTATTTGACCTAAGAAATTTATGAAACCGATACAAGTTGGCCTCTTGGGCATGGGCGTGGTGGGCTCGGGTACTTTCAATGTGCTGCGTCGCAACCAGGACGAAATCCGGCGGCGCGCCGGTCGCGGTATCGAGATCACCATGGTGGCCGATCTCGACGTGGCCCGTGCCCAGGCTCTCGCCGGCGAGGGGGTACAGGTGGTGGGCGACGCACGTGCGGTGATCGCCAACCCGGAGATCGACATCGTGATCGAACTCATTGGCGGCTACGGCATAGCCAAGACCCTGGTGCTTGAAGCCATTGCGGCCGGCAAGCATGTGGTCACTGCCAACAAGGCCTTGCTGGCGGTGCACGGCACCGAGATTTTTGCGGCTGCTTCAGCCAAGGGCGTGATGGTGGCGTTTGAAGCGGCCGTGGCGGGCGGCATTCCGATCATCAAGGCGCTGCGTGAGGGCCTGACAGCCAACAGCATCCAGTGGATCGCCGGCATCATCAATGGCACCACCAATTTCATCCTGTCTGAGATGCGTGACAAGGGGCTGGACTTCGACGTCGTCCTGAAGGAGGCGCAACGGTTGGGCTATGCGGAGGCTGATCCGACCTTCGACATTGAGGGCGTCGACGCCGCGCACAAGGCCACCATCATGTCAGCCATCGCCTTCGGCATCCCGGTGCAGTTTGACCGGGCCTATGTTGAAGGTATCACCCGCTTGGGGGCCGCTGACATCCGATATGCCGAGCAATTGGGCTACCGCATCAAGCTGCTGGGCATCACCAAGCGCACGCCGCGTGGCGTGGAACTGCGGGTTCACCCCAGCCTGGTGCCGGCCAAGCGCCTGATTGCCAACGTCGAAGGCGCGATGAATGCCGTCATGGTCCAAGGCGATGCGGTAGGCACCACGCTCTACTACGGCAAGGGCGCCGGGTCTGAGCCGACCGCCAGCGCGGTGATTGCCGACCTGGTCGACATCACACGGCTGCACACCGTGGACCCGCTCAACCGTGTGCCCCACCTGGCGTTCCAGCCGCAGACCCTTGACCAGGCCAAGACCCAGTTGCCGGTGCTGACCATGGGCGAGGTGGTGACGAGCTACTACCTGCGCCTGCGTGTGGCCGACCAGGCCGGCGTGCTGGCCCGTGTGACCGGTATCCTGGCGCAGGCCGACATCAGCATTGACGCCGTGTTGCAACGCGAAGCCGATGAGGTGGGTGGGGAGGGTTCAACCCAGACCGACCTGATCATCCTGACACACGACTGTCTGGAAGCCCGCATGAATGCAGCGCTGGCTGAAATGCAGGCCCTCAGCACGGTATTGGCGCCGATCATCCGCATCCGCAAGGAAGAGCTGGCCTGACATGCGTTATTTGTCCACCCGAGGTTACCCCGAGCGCAAACGCTTTTGCGACATCCTGCTCGAAGGCCTGGCGCCCGATGGCGGTCTTTACTTGCCTGAGCACTACCCGCAGGTCGACGCTGCGATGCTGGGCCGCTGGCGCAGCGTGTACCAGTCGCAGGGCTACGCCGCCTTGGCCTTTGAGCTGCTGTCGCTCTACATTGACGACATCCCCCCGGCCGATCTGCGCGCCCTGTGTGAGCGGACCTACACCGAGGCTGTGTTTGGCACCCGAGCCATCGTGCCGCTCAAAAAACTGGAGCACGTGGTCGTAGCCGGCCAGGCCACGCCGCTGTACCTGGAGGCGCTCTCCAATGGCCCCACGCTGGCCTTCAAGGACATGGCCATGCAGCTGCTGGGCCAGCTCTTTGAGTACGAACTGGCCCGGCGCGGCGAGCAGCTCAACATCCTGGGCGCCACCAGTGGCGACACGGGGAGCGCAGCCGAGTACGCGATGCGCGGCAAGAGGGGCGTGCGCGTCTTCATGACCAGCCCGGACGGCCGCATGAGCCCGTTCCAGCAGGCGCAGATGTTCAGCCTGATGGACGACAACATCCACAACATTGCCATTGAGGGCGTGTTTGACGACTGCCAGGACATTGTCAAGGCGGTGTCGAATGACTTGTCTTTCAAGCGCCAGTACAAGATTGGTACCGTCAATTCCATCAACTGGGCGCGGCTGCTCGCCCAGGTGGTGTATTACTTTGCGGGCTATTTCCAGGCCACCACCGCCGACACCGAGCGGGTCAGTTTTGCCGTGCCCAGCGGCAACTTCGGCAATGTCTGCGCCGGCCATGTGGCGCGCATGATGGGGCTGCCCATCGCCCGGCTGGTGGTGGCCACCAATGAGAACGACGTGCTTGACGAATTTTTCCGCACGGGTGTCTACCGAGTGCGCGGCAGCGCCGACACGCACGAGACCTCCAGCCCGTCGATGGACATCTCCAAGGCCTCGAACTTCGAGCGCTTTGTATTTGATCTTTTGGGGCGCGACGGCGCGCGGGTTCGCGCCCTGTTTGCTGACGCCCTGTCACACGACGGCCGTTTTGACCTGCACGCCGACCCGCTGTTTGCCCAGGCCGGGTCGCGCTACGGCTTTGCCAGCGGCCGCAGCAGCCATGCGGAGCGACTGGCGACGCTTCGTGACACGTTTGACCGACTCGGCGTCATGATCGACACCCATACCGCCGACGGCCTGAAGGTGGCGCGTGAGCAACTGCAGCCGGGCGTGCCCATGATCGTGCTCGAAACGGCCTTGCCCATCAAATTTGCAGCCACGCTGGTCGAGGCGCTGGGCCGTGAACCGGACCGGCCAGCGGCCTTCATTGGCGTCGAAAACCTGCCCAAGCGCGTGACCCGGATGGTTGCCGACGTCCAGGCGGTCAAGGCTTATATCCAAAGGCATTGCGCATGAAGGTGGTCGGTTTTGCCGGTTACTCGGGCTCTGGCAAAACCATGCTGGTCGAGCGGCTGATTCCGGTGCTGCGGCTGCAGGGGCTGCGGGTGTCGGTGGTCAAGCATGCCCACCACCGCTTTGACATCGACCACCCTGGCAAAGACACCTACCGCCACCGCGAGGCAGGCGCCTTCGAGGTGGTGATTGCTTCCAACCGGCGGCTGGCCCTGCTGCGGGAATTCGAGCAGGAGACCCAGCTCAGCGTGCACCAATTGCTGGCCGAACTGTATGAGGGTGTTGACTGGGTGCTGGTGGAGGGCTTCAAGGACTCGGATTTGCTGAAAATCGAGGTCTGGCGCGCCTCTGCCAACCAACCCGCGCGCTACCCCGATGACGACTTCATCGTGGCGCTCGCCACCGACTCACCTCAGGCCCTGCCACAACCCACCCTGCGCCCGGTGCTTGATCTCAACGATCCGGAGGCGGTGGCGCAATGGCTGGTCGGCAACCAGTCGCGCTTTGACTACCGCTCGGAGCTGTTTGTATGACCCTGCCACGACTGCCATTGCCGACACTGCGCCCCTTGGACGACGTCCTGGCGGAGTTGCTGGGCCATGCGCAGCCCTTGACTCCTCACGAGACGGTGACCACTTTTGACGCCGACGGTCGCGTTTTGGCGCAAGACCTGGTCTCTGAACTGCAGGTGCCGCCGCAGGACAACAGTTCGATGGACGGCTATGCGCTGCGCTGCGCCGATTTGGGCACGCCCAATCCGGTGCTGCCGGTAAGCCAACGGATTGCCGCTGGGGCCAGCGGCACCGCCCTGGCCGCCGGCACGGCTGCGCGGATTTTCACGGGTGCCCCGGTGCCGAACGGCGCCGACGCCATCCTGATGCAGGAAGACTGTGAGCTGCTGGCCGCTGACGGTGATGGGCTGCCGGCCATTCGCCTGCGGTCTTTGCCAACGCCGGGTCAGTGGATTCGGCGTGCCGGGGAAGATGTGCGCCAGGGTGCGGTGGTGCTGGCCCGCGGCGCGCGCCTCACACCGGCGTCTCTGGGCTTGGCGGCCAGCATCGGGCTGGATCGGCTGGACGTGGCGCGTCGGCCGCGCGTGGCTTTGTTCTCCACGGGTGACGAGCTGGTGATGCCTGGCGATGTGGCACCTGAGCAGATGAAGCCGGGCAGCATTTACAACTCCAATCGGTTTTTCCTGCGCGCGCTCCTGCGCCGGCTCGGTTGCGAGGTGAGCGACCTGGGCATCGTGCCTGACCGCCGTGATGCCACCCTGGCGGCGTTGCAGTCGGCTGCGCAAGCGCATGACTTGATCTTGACCAGCGGCGGCGTGTCGGTGGGTGAGGAAGACCACATCAAGCCGGCTGTGCAGGCCCTGGGCCGGCTGGATTTGTGGCAGATCGCCATCAAGCCAGGCAAGCCCTTCGCTTACGGCCGGGTGCAAGACGCCCACTTCATCGGCCTGCCCGGCAACCCGGTGTCCAGCTTTGTGACTTTTTTGCTGCTGGTACGGCCGTTTTTGCTGCAGTTGCAGGGCGCCAGCCAAATTGCTCCTGAATTCGTAGCGCTACCCGCCCATTTCACGTGGCCTAGAGCCGATAAACGCCGTGAATTTTTACGCGTCCGGCGCAATGCAGCAGGCGGCCTGGATCTGTTTGGCAACCAGAGTTCCGGGGTGCTCACCTCCGCGGTGTGGGGTGATGGCCTGGTGGACAATCCACCGGGCAAAACCATTGCCTTTGGCGATCTGGTTCGGTTCATTCCCTTTTCGGAACTGCTGGCATGAAGGTTCATATCAAGTACTTTGCCTCCATCCGGGAGACCATCGGCCTGGCTGCCGAGACACTGGAGACCGAGGCCGGCACACTGGCGGCACTGCGCGACGCCTTGATTGCCCGTGGTGGCGGGCATGCCGCCGGCCTGGCGCGGGGCAAGGCCCTGCGCATGGCGCTCAACCAGGTGATGAGTATCGAACAAACCGAACTGACGGACGGCGCCGAAGTGGCGTTTTTTCCGCCGGTGACTGGTGGCTAGGTCGCCAGTGATGATGCCGGGACCCCTCACCATGGCGCGCGTGCGCATCCAGCCGGCCGACTTCGATCTGGCGCAAGAAATTGCCCAACTGCGTGCCGGTGACGGCCGGGTTGGCGCGGTCTGCAGCTTCGTCGGCACCGTGCGCGACCGCACGGCGGGCACGCCCGGCAGCATCAGCAGCATGGAGCTGGAGCACTACCCCGGCATGACCGAAGCCTCGATCGAGGCCATGATCGATGAAGCCCACCGTCGCTTCGACATCTTCGGTGCCCGCGTGGTGCACCGGGTGGGCCTGTTGCAGCCGACGGACCAGATCGTGCTGGTGGCCGTCACCTCGGCCCACCGGGGCCAAAGTTTTCAGGCCTGTGAGTTTTTGATGGATTACCTCAAGACCCAGGCCCCGTTCTGGAAAAAAGAGCAGACCCCTGAAGGCGCCCGCTGGGTCGATGCCCGTGTCAGTGATGACCTGGCCCTGGCCAAATGGGGCTTGGACGCGCCCAACCTGCCGGTGTCCGGCTAGCCCGGTTTCGATTTGCAACATTGCCACCACGCCAACGAGCCATCACCATGACACTGACGCCATCGAAGCCCACGGTCTCCTACCAGCGCATCGCCACCGAAGAGGCCTTTGCACCAGCGGAGATGCTCGACATCTATCGGAAAATTCTGACCCAATCCGACGTCGATCCGGGCTTTCAGGGCCTGATGGGCTTTTACATGAGCAGCCCGAGCGCGCGAGCCCAGCACATCATGCGTTGTTTGCAGGACCTGGACCAGATCCGCCTGCAACACATGGACGAAGCCGGTATTGACAGGCAGGTGATTGCGCTCACGGCACCTGGCGTGCAGGTGATGGACAAGGAAACGGCAGTGGCCTTCAGCCGGGTGGCCAACGATGAACTGGCTGAAGCGGTGCGTCGCCACCCCACGCGGTTTACCGGCATGATTGCGGTGGCGCCGCAGGATCCGGCGGCGGCAGCGCTTGAGATTGAACGTGGTGTGACCCGCCTGGGCATGAACGCCGTCATCATCAACTCGCACACCCAGGGCGAGTACCTGTCCGAGAGCAAATTCTGGGATATTTTTGCCGCGGCAGAAGCCCACAACGTGCCCATCTACCTGCATCCGAACTCACTGCCAAGGAACATGATTGGGTCTTTTCAAGACTGCGGTCTCGACGGCGCCATCTACGGCTTTGGCGTCGAGACGGGTCTGCACGCCCTGCGCATCATCACCGCAGGCGTGTTTGACCATTTCCCGAAATTGCAGTTGATCATTGGCCACATGGGCGAAGCCCTGCCGTTCTGGGCCTATCGGCTGGACTATATGCACCGAGCCACCGTCTTGTCCAACCGTTACGAGAGCATCAAGCCGCTGCGCAAAAAACCCAGCGACTACCTGCGCGAGAACTTCTTCATCACCAACAGTGGGGTGGCCTGGGAGCCCGCCATCAAGTTCACGCAGGACATCGTCGGGGTGGACCGGGTCATGTACGCGATGGATTACCCCTACCAGTACGCCGTGGACGAGGTGACGGTCATGGACAACATGGCCATGAGTGCCGAGGTCAAAAAGAAGTTCTTCCAGACCAATGCCGAGTCGGTGTTCAAGATCAAAACGACCTGATGTGGAGACAAAGATGATGGGCAAATTAATCAAAGGCTGCCTGGGCCTGTTGAGTGCACTCTTGGTCGTCACCGCGCACGCCCAGCACTGGCCGACACAGCAACTGCGCATCGTGGTGCCCTTCACGCCGGGCACTGGCATGGACACGATTGCCCGAGCCGTCGCACCCCGTTTGAGCGAGCGCCTGGGGCAACCGGTCATTGTGCAAAATATGGCGGGCGCCAGCGGCAACATCGGTGCGGACGTGGTCGCCAAGGCCAATGCCGACGGCTACACGGTCTTGATGGGGGCCAACACCATGCTGATGGCCTCTCAGTTGTACAAAAACGTCCCTTTTGATCCTATGAAGGATTTTGCGCCAGTGTCATTGGCGGCCTGGGGTACGCTGATGCTGGTGGCCAACCCTGCCACCGGCATCAAGTCGGTGAAAGACCTGGTGGCGCGTGCCAAAGCCAAACCAGGGGCCATCAACTACGGTTCACCCGGGATCGGGACGCCTCACCATATGGCCATGGAACTGTTCAAGACCAAGACCCAGTTGTTCATGTTGCACGTGCCCTACCGCGGCACGGCCGGCTACACCCAAGACCTGCTGTCAGGCGAATTGATGGTGGGATTTTTACCGGTTCACATTGCGCAGGGCTTTGTCACTGCGGGCAAATTGACGGCTTTGGCCGTTGGCAGCCCCAAGCGGCACCCGGTGTCGCCGGCGGTCGCCACGTTTGAGGAGCTGGGCGTCAAAGGCGTCGAGGTCGATCTCTGGTATGCGTTTTTTGCGCCCGCCAAAACCCCCGGGCCGGTATTGACCCGGCTGAATAACGAAGTGGTCAGCATCCTCAAACTGCCCGAAATTCGTGATCTTTTGGGGCGTGCCGGTATGGACGCTGCCGCCTCCAGCATGGATGAACTCGGTGCACTGAGTGCCAAGGACTATCCGCGCTGGGGCGAGGTCATCCGGCGCAACGGCATCACGGCGGATTAGGCGAAGCCAAAATAATCTCTGGCGTCTCGCTGGACGTGCGCCAGGTTTGACCTGCATCAAGCACGACAGCGTCCCGCGACGGCGACACTTGAAAACCTCGGCTTAAGCTTCAGTTGAGAAGCAATCGGAGGTCTCCATGCGAATCGACAAGCTCACCACGAAATTTCAGGAAGCCCTGGGCGAAGCCCAGACGCTGGCGCTGGGAAATGACCACGCCTTCATTGAGCCTGCCCATGTGCTGCTGGCCATGTTGCGGCAAGAGGAGGGGCCCAAGGCCCTGCTGCAGCGCTCGGGCGTGAACGTGCCGGCCTTGCAAGCGGCGGCCGAGTCCGCCATGAACCGGCTGCCGCAGGTGCAGGGCCACGAGCAGGTGCAGGTGGGCCGCGACATGGTGTCGCTGTTGCAGGCGGCCGAAAAAGAAGCCATCAAGCGCGGCGACCAATTTGTGGCGGGCGAGCTGTTTTTGCTTGCGCTGACCGACAGCAAGCTGGACTTTGCCCGCATTGTGCGCGAGCACGGCCTGACCCGCAAGGCGCTGGAGACCGCCATCGAGGCGGTTCGCGGCGGCCAAAAGGTGGAAAGTGCTGACGCCGAAGACCAGCGCGAATCGCTCAAAAAATACTGCCTGGACCTGACCGAGCGCGCCCGCCTGGGCAAGCTCGACCCTGTGATCGGCCGCGACGACGAAATCCGCCGCGCCATCCAGGTGCTGCAGCGGCGCACCAAGAACAACCCGGTGCTCATCGGCGAGCCCGG
>JBAXMQ010000013.1:0-46229 GCA_037134215.1 Betaproteobacteria bacterium | reverse complement strand
GCCCAGCCGGACTTCGCTGCCTGGCTGCAGCAGTGCGTCGAAGCGGAATGCCGGACAGGTTTGGCCAGTGGGCGCGTAGGTGAGCGCGTCCACATCCCACTCCCGAACCGACTCGGCCTGTCCGGGCGGTATGGCGGTGTGCAGGCCCGGGTATCGGTGTTGCAGGGCGGCATTGCCGCCGCAGTGGTCGCTGTGCAAATGGGTGTTGACCAGCTGGTCCAGCGGGCGATCGCCCAGGGCCGACGCCACCAGGGCCACCGTTTGTGACGCGTGGCTGGCGTAGCCGCTGTCAACCAAGGCGGTGTTGTCTTGGCCCAGCAGCAAGATGTTGTTGGACGACAGCCAGCCGCGTTCGAACACCCGGATGTCTGGGGGCAGCAAGGAGGATGGCATGGGGATGGGCAGGCGCTGATGAGGTTTGATTATCAGGTCAGGGCCGCAATAAGTGGCGATGTACAATTTATACATCATGCCCACAACCCAAGCCCTGGCCCGCACCCAAATCTACCTGACTCAGGCGCAGCAAACCCGCCTCGCCGCCGCCTGTCGACGCTCGGCGGTGACCAAGAGCGAGTTGATTCGCCAAGCGGTGGACCAGTTTTTGGACCAGCAAGCTCCCGCAGACCCGGCGAGCAAAGCGCAACGGGTGGCCGGCCTGGTGGGTCTCTGGGCGCAGCGAGACGAGATGGCGGACCCTGGCGCCTATGTCAACGCCTTGCGTGCCCCGCGCTTTTGATTCATGGCCGGCTCGACCAAGGCCACCGCAGGCGGCACGCGTGTACTGATCGACTCGGATGTCCTCATCTGGCTGATGCGCGGCAATGCCGGAGCGGGCGCACTCCTCCAACAGACCCCTGACTGGACGATTTCAGCGGTGTCTTATATGGAGCTGGTGCAGGGATGCCGGGACAAGGCTGAGCTCAAGGCTCTGCAAAAAGCGTTCAAGTCAAGCCAGCACGACGCGCATAGAGACATTTTGCCGCTGACGCCAACCATCAGCCAACTGGCCTGCACCCTGGTTGAAAAATATGCCTTGTCCCACAGCGTTCACATGGCCGATGCCTTGATCGCCGCGACCGCCATCACCCACGCCATGCCGCTGATCACAGCCAACAAGAAACACCTCTCAGTGATTAACGGCTTGCAAATCCAGGTCTTCAAGCCTTGAGGCAACACCGGCTTACAGCGTAAAGATCTTGCCCGGGTTCATGATGTTGTGCGGGTCCAGCGCCTGTTTGATGGTGCGCATCATGGCCACGGCACCACTACCAGCCTCTGCCAGCAAAAAGTCCATTTTGTGCAGGCCCACGCCGTGCTCACCGCTGCAGGTGCCTTCCAGCCGCAGGGCACGCGTCACCAATGCGTGGTTAAGCTGCTCGGCGGTGGCGCGCTCGCCCGGGCTGTCGGGGTCCAGCAGGTAGCCGAAGTGGAAGTTGCCATCCCCCACGTGCCCGACCAGAAAATAAGGCAGCCCGCTGGCGTCGGCCTCGGCCACCGAATCGAGCAGGCAATCGGCCAGGCGGCTGATGGGCACGCAGGTGTCGGTGGAGATGGCGCGGCAGCCGGGCCGGGACTGGAGAGCCGCAAAGTAGGCGTTGTGCCGCGCCGTCCACAGCCGGGTGCGTTCCTCGGGCGTCGTGGCCCATTCAAACGCATTGCCGCCGAGTTCGGTCGCGATCTCCTGCACCGCTTCGGCCTGCTCTTTCACCGAGGCTGGGGAACCGTGGAACTCCATCAGCAGCTGCGGCTCTTCGCGCAGGGTCAGCTTGGAGTGGGCATTGACCATGCGCACGGTGTTGGCGTCGATCAGCTCCACCCGGGCAATCGGGATACCCAGCTGGATGATCTGGATGGTGGTGCGCACCGCCGCCTCAATGCTGGGAAACGAGCAGACCGCCGCCGAGATGGCCTCGGGCAGCGGGTAGAGCTTGACGGTGACCTCGGTGATCACGCCCAGCGTGCCTTCGCTGCCCACCATCAAGCGCGTCAGGTCGTAGCCGGCGGATGACTTTTTGGCGCGGGTGCCGGTGCGGATGATTTCGCCGCTGGCGGTCACGACTTCGAGCGCCAGCACGTTCTCGCGCATGGTGCCGTAGCGCACGGCATTGGTGCCGCTGGCCCGGGTGGCGCTCATGCCGCCCAGCGTGGCGTCGGCGCCAGGGTCGATCGGGAAAAACAGCCCCGTGCTTTTGACGGCTTCGTTGAGCTGCTTGCGGGTGACACCAGGCTGCACGGTCACGGTCAGGTCTTCGGCGTTGATGGCCAGCACCTGGTTCATGCGGCTCACATCAATGCTGATGCCGCCCTGCACCGCCAGCAAATGGCCTTCCAGCGAGGAGCCGACGCCAAACGGGATCACCGGCACCCGGTACTGGCTGGCCATCGTCACCACCTCGGCCACGTCCTGCGTGCTCAGGGCATACACCACGGCGGCGGGCGGCGGCACGGTCGTGAAGGCCGACTCGTCCCGGCCGTGCTGCTCGCGAACCACCAGCGCGGTGGAACAACGCTCGGCAAAGCGGGCTTTCAGCGTCGTGATCAGGGCGGCAGGCACCTCGCGCTGCAGAACGGCGGGGGTCAAATGGGCCGAAGGGGTGGGGGCGTTCATACGGCGAGATCTCCAAAGCGTGAGATCGCCATTTTGCTGCAACAATCGCTCGACTCAAAGGAAAACTATCATGGGACAACGACTGACACAAATCGCCACCCGCACGGGTGACAGCGGCACCACCGGCTTGGGCGACAACACCCGGGTCTCCAAAAACAGCCTTCGCGTACATGCCATGGGCGATGTGGACGAGCTCAACTCCAACCTGGGCGTGCTGCTGTGCGAGGACATGCCCGCCGGTGTGCGCCAGCTGCTGGTAGAGATCCAGCATCAGCTCTTCAACCTGGGCGGCGAGTTGTCGATTCCCGGTTTTGAGCTGCTCAAGCCTGAGGCGGTGCTGGCGCTGGACGAGGCGCTGGCCGAACACAACGCCACGCTGCCGGCGCTGGCCGAATTCATTTTGCCGGCTGGCACCCGTGCGGCCTCGCTGGCCCACGTGTGCCGCACCGTGGCCCGCCGCGCCGAGCGCGCGGTGGTGGCCCTGGGCAATGAAGAGGCACTGAAAGACACACCACGCCAGTACCTCAACCGGCTGTCCGACTTGATGTTTGTGCTGGCCCGGGTGCTGAACCGCCACCGGACCGATGGCTCGGTGGGCGATGACGTCTACTGGAAGAGCGAGCGTATGGCCAAGGCAACGCCCTAGCCCGTTTGCCGCAGCGCTGGCTTTAGCGCGGTGCCAGCACCGCCATGGTGATGCGCGAGACGCAAGTCAGCTCACCGGCCTCGTTGTGCAGGTCAATCTGCCAGACCTGGGTGGTACGGCCGATGTGCACCGGGCGCGTCACGCCAGTCACCCAGCCGCTGGTGGCGCTTTTCAGGTGGTTGGCGTTGATGTCCAGGCCCACCGCACGGTGACCCTCGGGGCTGCTGAAAGCCGCGCCGCAGGAGCCCAGGGTTTCGGCCAGCACCACACTCACCCCGCCATGCAGCAGACCGTAGGGTTGCTTGGTGCGGGTGTCCACTGGCACCCGGGCACGGATGAAGTCGTCACCGACCTCCAGGAACTCGATGCCCAGGTGGGCCACCGCCGTGTCGACGTGAATGCCGGTCAGTTCCGCCACGGAGATTGGTTTTTTCCAGATGCGCATGTGAAATCTGCAGAGTCAAATCGAGTTCAACTATACGACCTGCCCTGGGCTGGGCGCCGTTCTCAGGGTTCGCACGACTTGAAAGGCGCAGGCGCTTCATGCCATCATGGTCCCTATGCACGCCTCTTTCATCCCTCAGATCACCCTTTACCGGCAATGGCTGGCGCGTGAGCGCGGCCTGTCTTTTGATAACTACGACGCGCTGTGGCGCTGGTCCACCACCGACCTGGACGCCTTCTGGCAAAGCATGTGGGACTATTTTGACCTGCAGTCACCCACGCCGCACACCGTGGTGTGCGATGGCGCCGCCATGCCCCACACCCGCTGGTTCACCGGCGCCCAGGTGAACTACGCGCGCCAGGTGATGCGCCATGTGGCGCCGGCCGCCGCCGCAGGCTTGCCAGCCATCGTCAGCCACAACGAGGACAGCCTGGGCCAGCGCGGTGCCAGCGAACTGTCTTGGCCGCAGTTGCAGCAACAAGTGGCCGCCCTGGCGCTGCACTTGCGCGCGCAAGGGCTGCAACCCGGCGACCGGGTGGCTGCTTACCTGCCCAACATCCCCGAGGCCATGGTGGCTTTTCTGGCCACTGTCAGCATAGGTGGTGTCTGGAGCATCTGCGCCCCCGACATGGGCACGCAGGCCGTGCTGGACCGTTTCAAGCAGATCGAGCCGCGCGTGCTGATCGCCTGCGACGCGGTGCGCTACGGCGGCCGCGTGATGGACCGCAGCGGCGTGGTGACCGAGCTGCTGGCGGCATTGCCCACAGTGCAGCATGTGCTGCTGCACCGGTCTGGCCTAGAAATTGCTATAAAAAATATAGCTAACTATGTAGACCTGGAAAGGGCTACAGCCCGAAATGACACTGAAGTTGCGCAGTTTGAGCCGCTTTGGCTGCCGTTCGACCACCCGCTGTGGATCGTCTATTCCAGCGGCACCACCGGCCTGCCCAAGCCCATCGTGCACGGTCATGGCGGCACGGTCATCGTGGCGCTGGCGCTCAAGGTGCTGCACAACGACATTGGCAGCAGCTACGCCGCCAATTCTTTGGGCGAGCGCTACCACTGGTACAGCTCCACCGGCTGGGTGATGTGGAACGCGCAGATGAGCGGCCTGCTCAATGGCACCACCTGCTGCATTTACGACGGCAACCCGGCCGGCCGCACCGTGGACGATGCCGGCAACAAGCTCGCCCCCGACTGGGGCACGCTGTGGCGCTTCGGTGCCGATGTGGGCGCCACCTTCTTTGGTGCCGGCGCGGCCTTCTTTGCCAACTGCCAGAAAGCCGGGCTGGACCTGCGCAGTTGCGGCGAACTTCGCCAGGTGCGCGCCCTGGGCACCACCGGCTCACCCCTGAGCGTTGATGCCCAAAACTGGGGCACCCACCAGTTCCGAAACCTTCATGCCGAGGGCGAGGTCAGCGAAAACGCGGGCCTAGAGCCGCAATTTTCCGCCGGGCCGCCCCAAGGAAAATTAGCCCCCTGGGGGGGCAGCGACCGACACGAAGTGCGGGAGCGTGGGGGCGACATCTGGTGGTGCAACATCTCCGGCGGCACCGACTTTGCCGGCGCCTTCATCGGCGGCAACCGCGAGCTGCCGCAGGTGCCGGGTGAGATGCAGTGCCGCCTGCTGGGCTGCGCGGTAGAGGCCTGGAACGAGCAGGGCGAACCGGTCATCGGTGAGGTGGGCGAGCTGGTGTGCAGCCAGCCCATTCCCAGCATGCCGCTGTATTTCTGGGGCGACGCCGGCCACCAGCGTTACCTGTCAAGCTACTTTGACATGTACCCTGGCGTGTGGCGCCATGGCGACTGGCTCAAGGTGGGCGCCAACGGTGGCTGCATCATTTATGGCCGGTCTGACGCCACCATCAACCGCCACGGTCTGCGCATGGGCACCAGCGAACTCTACAGCGCGGTGGAGGCGCTGCCCGAGGTGCTGGACTCGATGGTCGTTGACCTGGAATACCTGGGCCGCGACAGCTATATGCCGCTGTTTGTGGTGCTGCGCGAGGGCCTGAGTCTGGACGCGGCCCTGCAGCAACGTCTGGTGGATGCCATCAAGACCGCCCTGTCCCCGCGCTTTGTACCCAACGAGATCTTTCAGGTGGCCGAGATCCCGCGCACCTTATCGGGCAAGAAGCAGGAGCTGCCCATCAAAAAACTGCTGCTCGGCCAGCCCTTGGACAAGGTGGTGAACCGCGAGGCTATGGCCAACCCGGGCTGCCTTGACTGGTATGTGGCCTTGGCCGCGCGCCGGGCGACAAGCACGTACAAACCCTGATGAAATGGGTGGCACGAAACTGGCTTGCGTGGCTAGAATAAGTTGACCATTCGGTTAACTTCCCCGGGTTTTAGGCCCATGCGCTGCCCCCTTTTGATGTCTGCCTGTCCATGAGCCTGTCTGCTGCGCCGTCTGCGTTTCCCGATGCCAAGTCTGCGGCCACGCCCGCGGGCCAACGGCTTGCTGTGCAGGTGCGCCAGGCCAGCGTGGTCTACCAGACCGCCGACACGCCGGTGCACGCGCTCAGCGGCATTGACCTCGACATCGGTGAAGGCGAGTTTGTGGCCCTCATCGGGCCGTCGGGCTGCGGCAAGACCACCCTGATGCGGGTGATAGCCGACCTGGAAAAAATCAGCACCGGCGAGGTGCTGGTCAACGGCGTCAGCCCGCACCAGGCGCGGCTGGACCGGGCCTATGGCTATGTGTTTCAGGCGCCGGCGCTGTTTCCATGGCGCACGGTGTTGGCCAACGTCACCCTGCCACTGCAAATCCAGGGTCGCGCCCGAGAGGACTGCCGCCGCATCGCGCTGGAGCAGCTGGAGCGCGTCGGCCTGACCGGCTTTGAGGGCAAGTACCCCTGGCAACTCTCAGGCGGCATGCAGCAGCGCGTCTCGATTGCGCGCGCCCTGTCGTTTCAGCCCCGCATCCTGATGATGGACGAGCCCTTTGGTGCGCTCGACGAGATCACCCGCGATCGGCTCAATGAGCAGCTGCAGCAGCTGTGGCAGCGCGAGCGACGCACCGTGGTCTTTGTCACCCACTCCATCGCCGAGGCGGTTTACCTCTCGACCCGCATCGTGGTGATGTCGCCCCGCCCGGGCCGCATCGTGCAGGTGATCGACTCCACCCTGCCGGATGAACGGCACCTCGGCCTGCGCGACAGCCCTGAATTCATCGCGCTGGCGCACGCCGTGCGGCTGGCCCTGGCCGACGGACACCATGGCTGAGGCCTTGCTGCAGCCATGGGGGGCGCGGCTGCGGCTGCAGGGCTGGCCGGTGGCGGTCATGCTGCTGCTGGGCTTGCTGCTGTGGTACGGCGGCGCGTGGCTGCTGAATGCGCCCGGCGCCATTGAGCGTGTGCTGCGCGACCAGCCCTGGGCCTGGCCCGACCTGTTGGCGGCGACCATGGCCATGGAGCGGCCGGTGCTGCCGGCGCCGCACCAGGTGGCAGCTGATTTTTGGTCCAGCCTCACCGACTGGCCGCTCGACTCACCCCGCAACCTGCTGTTCCATGTGGCGGTGACGGCCGAGTCCACCCTGTGGGGCTTTGCCCTGGGCACCCTGCTGGGCCTGCTGCTGGCAATTTGTATCGTGCATTCGCGTACCTTGGACCGCGCCCTGCTGCCATGGATTGTGGCCTCGCAAAGCGTGCCGGTGTTGGCCATCGCGCCCATCGTGCTGGTCATTCTGGGCAGCCTCGGCTTCGCGGGCGTCGCGCCCAAGGCGGTGATTGCCATGTACCTGTGTTTCTTTCCGGTCACCGTGGCCATGGTGCAGGGCCTGCGTTCGCCGCAACGCATCGAGATGGAGATGCTGCACACCTATGCGGCCAGCGCCTGGCAAACCCTGTGGCTGCTGCGGCTGCCAGCAGCCTTGCCCTTTGTGTTCCCGGCGCTGCGGGTGGGCATTGCTGCCGGGCTGGTGGGCGCCATGGTGGCCGAGTTGCCCACCGGCGCCCAGGCGGGTCTGGGCGCGCGTCTGTTGACCGGCTCCTACTATGGCAACACGGTGCAGATCTGGTCGGCGCTGATCATGTCGGCCCTGCTGGGCCTGCTGCTGACCGGCTTGGTGGCCGCCGTCGAGCACCTGGTGCTGCGGCAACGGAGGCAGGCATGAGCCGGGCGGCCAAAACCAGCTTGGTGCTGGTAGCTGTCTCAGCCCTCCTGGCGGCCGGGCTGATGCAGCAGCCGCAGGCGCTGGCTCAGGCGCCGCTCACGCCCCTGTTCTGGCTGGGTGCGGGCACGCTCGGCCTGCTGGCACTGGTGTCGGTGCGGCAACTGGCGGCGCTCGATAGTTCGCGCCTGACCGGCAGCCTCACTGCCGCCTTGTTTGGCCTGTGGCTGTTGTATTTCTGGCAGTTGCTGGTGGTGGCCCTGGAGGTGCCGCGCGTGCTGCTGCCCCCCCCGGGGCTGATCTTGCAATCGCTGCTGGACCATGGCCCCACCCTGTGGCGAGACTTTACCCAGACCGTGCTCAAGGCCGTGCTGCTGGGCTGGTTGCTGGGTTCGGCCCTGGGCTTTGGCGTGGCGTTGGCGATCGACCGGCAGCCCTTTTTGCAGCGCGGCCTGTTGCCGCTGGCCTCACTCACCAGCACCATCCCACTGGTGGCGGTGGCGCCCATTGCCGTGATGTGGTTTGGTTTTGACTGGCAATCCAAGGCGGCGGTGGTGGTGCTGATGACCTTTTTCCCGATGCTGGTGTCCACCCTGGCCGGGCTGCAGGCCTCGGGCAAGCTGGAGCGCGAGCTGATGCACAGCTACGCCGCCAGCTACGGTGGCACGCTGCTTGCGCTGCGTCTGCCGGTGGCACTGCCCTTCATGTTTGGCGCGCTCAAAATCAACGCTTCGCTGGCCCTGATTGGCGCCATCGTGGCCGAGTTTTTTGGCTCACCCACCTCCGGCCTGGGCTTTCGCATCTCGACCGAGGCCGCCCGCATGAACATGTCCCTGGTGTGGGGGGCGATCGTGGTGGCGGCCGTGACCGGCTCGCTGGCCTACACGCTGCTGCTGCTGCTGGAGCGGCGCTTTGCTTTTTGGCACCCGTCGGTGCGCGCGGCCGCAGGCAACTGACCCTTGCCCCCTTTGCCATGATGTTCCCCCTGTTCCCCTGTTTCCCTGTCCCCTGCTTGGCCTGAGTTGGCCGGCTGTTTTCTGTCCCTCAACCTCAAGGAGCTTTTGATGACGCGTTCTTCCAAATTCACCCGCAGCCTGCTGGCCGCTGTGCTCGTCGTGTGCGGTGCCACCGCCCAGGCGGCCGACAAGGTCACCGTGCAGCTCAAGTGGCTGCCGCAGGCCCAGTTCGCCGGCTATTACGTGGCCCAAAGCAAGGGCTATTACAAGGCCGAAGGCCTGGATGTGACCATCAAGCCGGGTGGCCCCGACGTGGCGCCAGCCCAGGTGATTGCCGGTAACGGCGCCGATGTGGTGGTGGACTGGATGCCCTCGGCCCTGGCCTCGCGCGAGGCGGGCGTGCCCCTGGTCAACATTGCCCAGGTGTTCAACCAGTCCGGTCTGATGCTGACCTGCAAAAAGGCCAGCGGCGTGGCCAGCCCCAAGGACTTCAAGGGCAAGACCTTGGGCGTCTGGTACGGCGGCAACGAGTACCCCTTTCTCAACTGGATGACCAAGCTCGGCTACAAGACCGACACGGACATCAAGATCCTGAAGCAGGGCTTCAACGTCGACCCGCTGCTGCAAAACCAGGCGGCCTGCATCTCCACCATGATTTACAACGAGTACTGGCAGGTGGTGGACGCGGGTGTGAAAGAGAGCGACCTGATCACCTTCTTCTATGAAAAAGAAGGTGTGGCCACGCTGGAAGACGGCCTGTATGTGATGGAAGCCAAGCTCAAGGACCCCGCCTTTGTGGCCCGCATGGGCAAGTTTTTGAAGGCCACCCTCAAAGGTTGGAACGACGCCGTCAAAAACCCGGAAGAAGCCGCCAAACTGGTGGTTGCCGCTGACGCTTCGGGCAGCGCCTCACTCAAGGTGCAAAAGCGCCAGATGGAGAACGTGGCCAAGCTGATCACCAACGCCGGCACACCCAAGGTGGGCTACCTGGAGCCCGCCGCCTATGAGCGCACCGTCAAGGTGCTGCTGGCCGGTGGCAGCTCGCCGGTGATCAAGAAAGACCCGGGCAAGGCCGCCTACACCCACGCCGTGTGGGAAGCTGCTAGCAAGTAAGCACGCCGCCGCGCCCCTGGCGCACCGGGGCCTTATCCACTGGGTAGGGCCCCTTTTTTATGGCTGACATGACACCTTTTCCCCCATTACCCCAGCCCGCAGTCGCCGACGAACTGGCCAAGGGCCAGATCCGGCAGAACAACGAGGCACTGATCGTGGCCGCCGCAGAGCGCATCTTTGCTGGCGCCGGTTTTGGCGGCGCCACCATGGCGGCCATCGCCGAGGCCGCCGGCCTGCCCAAGGCCAACCTGCACTATTACTTTGGCAGCAAGCAGGCCTTGTACCGCGCCGTGCTGTCCCGCACCCTGAGCGACTGGCTGGCGCCCATGCTCGGCATCGCGCCCGAGGCCGACCCGCGCACCGCCATCGAGCGCTACATCCGCGACAAAATGGCGCTGTCAGCCCAGCGTCCGCATGCTTCCAAGGTGTTTGCCAACGAGTTGCTGCACGGCGCCCCAGTGCTCAAGGCCCTGCTGGCCGCCGAGCTGCGCCCGCTGGTGCAGGCCAAGGCGGCCGTGCTTCAGGGCTGGATCGCCGCCGGGCGCATGGCGCCGGTTGACCCGGTGCACCTGTTTTTCACCATCTGGGCGGCGACCCAGACCTATGCCGACTTTGACGTGCAGGTCTGCGCTGTGCTGGGTCGCCCCGAACTGGGCGCCGCCGACCAGGCCCGCGCCACCGAACATGTGGTGGCCTTGCTGCTGCGGGGGTGTGGCCTGCATCCCCGATGACCGCCCTCCCGCAAGGGGCAAGAACCTTTGGAGTGACACCTCGATGAGCACGACTGTTTCAAACAAGCCGCAGCCGGCGCCGCCACCGGTGGCCGAGTTCCTGGGGCAGTTCCCGCGGGTGGATACCTTTGCCGAGATTGACGAAATCCTGCGCTCTGCGGACTTTCACCAAGGCTCTCACCGGGAAAGCGGCCCGGTGTATGGCGGCTCGCTGGTGACCATCGACGGCCCAGAACATCGACAGAGTCGCCGTGCGCTGATGCCCCTGTTTTCACACGAGTCCCTCAAGCGCAATGAGCGTGAGGCGCTGCTGCCGGCGATCGCACGCACGCTGGATGCCTTAACAGGCACCCGTGGACCGGACGGCTTGGTGCGTGCAGACCTGGTGCCACTGCTGCGCGGTTTCCTGATCGGCGTGTCGGCGGGCGTGACCGGTGTCGATGATGTGGAAGACCCGGCCCGACGAAGCCGCTTGCAGGCCCTGGTGGCCAAGCTTGAGGCAGCCTCGGGGGTGGAGTGGTCCACCCGCAACCATGCCGAGGTGCTTGATGAGGGCGTCATGGCGCGCCGCGAATTGATCCGTGACTTTCTCCAACCGGCGCTGGCGCGTCGATTGGCGTTGGCCGCCCAATGCGCGGCGGGTGAGTTGCCAAAGTCGGAACTGCCCATGGATTTGTTGAGCGTGCTGGCGCAGCACGGAGAGGACGGGCGCGGCGACGAAGACGCCTATGTCTGGCGCGAGTGCGCCTTGTTTTTGGTGGCGGGTACGCAGACCACATCCCATGCACTGCCGCATGTGCTGTGGCACCTCGACCAGTGGTGGGCCGCTCACCCGGAGGATCGTGAACGCGCCACAGACATTGAGTTCCTGCGTGCGGCGGCCAGCGAGTCGCTGCGCCTGCACCAACCCGTGCCCGCCTTGCTGCGTCTGGCCATGAGGGACGTCACCCTGGCCAGCAGTGGTCGCTCCTTCCGCAAGGGGGACCGCATTGCACTGTACTTTTCTGAGGCCAATCGGGACGCTGGTTTGTTCGGCGCCGATGCCTTGCAGTTCAATCCGCATCGACCGTTCAGCAGACGGCCACCGCCTTGGGGTCTTACTTTCGGCGCCGGTGTGCACACCTGCATTGGCCGCGCACTGGTGACGGGCCTGTCACACAGCTACGATGACACCGACCCGACGCTGGGTACCCTTCTGGGGTTGCTGACCGCGCTGTACCGCGCTGGCGCCGAACTGGACCCGGACGCTCCGGCCAAGCGCAACACGGACAGCTACCACGATGCGTTTGCCAGCTTGCCGATCGTGTTCCGGCGCCTTTGACCTGCGAAAATGTTGGACCCATAGAAGGCTACTTCATGAAAAAACTGATCATTGAGGCACGCATCAACGAGTACATGATGCGTGAAGCAGGCAATCCCAACGTGCCCTACACGCCAGAGGAAATTGCGAGCGAGAGCGTGGCCTGTCGTGAGGCGGGGGCGGCGATTGTGCACTTCCATGCCCGCAAGCCTGACGGTACGCCCGAGCACAGCGCCGCGGTGTACTCGGACACCATCCGCCGCATCCGCCGCGCATCGGACATCCTGGTACACCCCACCCTGGGCTACAACACCATGGACGACCACAGCGCCGAGGGTCGCTTGCGCCACATTGTGGAACTGGCCAAGGACAAGGCGGTGGCGCCGCACTTCGTGCCCATGGACATGGGGTCCATCAATGTCGACCGTTACAACCCGGACTCTAAGCAGTTTGAAACCACGACGCAGGTTTACGCCAACCCAACGGGCGACCTGATGTACTTCGCCAAGCGCATCAGGGAGGCCGGTCTCAAGCCCTACCTGACCTGCTTCAACATTGGCTTTTTGCGATATGTGAACGCCTTTGCTGACATGGGCCTGCTGGACGAGCCGCTCTACATGTGCCTGGTCATGACCGACAACGTCTACCTGGGCGGGCACCCGGGCACGCTCAAGGGTTTGCAGGCCCACCTCGATTTTCTGCCGCCGGGCAAGCGCGTGGAGTGGACGGCCATGAGCTACGGCGGCAACTTGTTCGGGCTGGCCGCCGCCATCATCTCTCAAGGCGGGCATATCTCCATCGGGCTTGGTGACCACCCGTACAAGGAGCTCGGGATGCCCACCAATGCCGACCTGATTCGGCGAATTGTGTCGATCGCCCATGAATGCGGCCGTGAGGTGGCGACACCGGCCGAAGCCTGGCAATTGCTCAACCCAGGTGAGGGCGCAGCGCACGGCGCCTGAGCGTTTTGAGCGCTGGTCAAGCTGTTGGCAGCGGTCCAGAAACACGGGCCGGGTGTTCTGGGGTAACTCGCGAAACCAAAAATCGAAATTCGGCTCCAGCCCTTGTCTTCGCTAATTAGTTTGCTATTTAAACAATAGCTTCACTTGAACCTACCAGGTTGCCCGCCACCGCAGGCTCATGGCCGTGGAAGCCTCACCAACCGCGTGCCGGTCACCGCAACGACAAAGCCCAGCAACAGCTCGGCAAACGCATCATCTCGCGTGTTGATCGCGTAAATCTCAGACATATGGCTGTGCCCCTTGAGGTGGTAGACGGGCTGCGCCTTGCCAGCCGCTTGCCCGGCCATGGCCACCTGATGGGCTTGCCGGGCAAAGTCTTCCGGGTCCAGCTCAGCATAGGCGTAGAGCTGCGGTAGCGCAGCGCCGACCAGCCCTGGCACGGCGGACATGGCGGGATACTCTGCGGCATCATCGCCAAAGTAGGCGCGCAGTGGCGGGTTAGGTTCGGCGGTGGCCGGGTCGAACAGGCCAGACACCATCACTGCGCCCTGAATGCCGGGACCGTGATTCATGTGAAACCGCGGAAAAGCCAAGTACTGCGCCACGTGGGCGGCCCCGGCGGAGTGTCCCATCAGGATGATTTGCCCGGCATCGCCACCCCATTGCGCCGCATGCTCACCCAGCCATTGCAGCGCCTGGCGAATGTCATGCTGAGCCGCCGGCCAACGGTGCCCCGGTGCCAGCCGGTAGGTGATGTTGACCCCCACCATGCCGTGACGCGCGGCCCAGACGGCGATGTTGTCGTTGAACGGGCTATCGCCCATGCGCCGATCCCCCCTGATGAAGGCCCCACCGTGCACAAACACCAAAATCGGTCGGCCGACCTGCGCCGGGTGGGGCGCAAAGGCGTCCAACAGATGCCTCGCATCCGGCCCATAGCGGATGTCACGCTGCGTGCTGATGCCGGCAAAGGGCTCCCGCTCGCTCAGCGGCGCATACAGCGCCTCGGTCGGCGCCGGCGCCACGATGGGCCCGATGCGCAGCAGTTCGGCCGCAATGGGGCCGGGTACCTGTGATGGCACCGCGACCCATGGCAACTTATTCATCATGAGTGGCAAATTTTGGGGGCCGCTTCTCTAGCCTCGCCCGAATGCCTGCGGTCTTGTCGGCGGTAGCAAAAAGCAGCTGAAACGATTTGCGTTCGAACTGCAGGCCCTGGTTCAGGGGCAGGTTCATGCCCTCCAGCACGGCCTCTTTGATGAACTGCAGTGCCAGGGCCGGCAGGGCCGCCAACTGGGCTGCCAGGGTCAGGGCGCGGGCCTCGACCTCGGCATCAGGCACCACCTCGCTGACCAGACCCATGGCCAGAGCCGTGGTGGCATCAAAAGGCTCACCGCACAGCAGAATCTTCATGGCGGCAAACTTGCCGACGGCGCGTGTCAGGCGCTGGGTGGCGCCGCCCCCGGGCATGATGCCGACCTTGACCTCGGGCTGGCCAAAGCGCGCCCCCGCACCGGCCACGATGATGTCGGCATGCATGGCCAGTTCGCAGCCACCGCCCAGGGCATGGCCCCGAACTGCCGCAATCACCGGTTTGCGGCAGCCGCTGATCGCCCCCCACAGCCTGTCCATGTGACGGCCGATGATTTCCGGCGGCGTTGCGTCCACATACTCATTCAAATCGGCCCCGGCGCAAAAAGCCCGCTCGCTGCCGGTCAGGATGATCACGCGCACCTGCGGGTCAGCATCCAGGCGGCTGAAGGCGGCCGCCAGGTCGCGTCGCAGCTGCAGGTTCAGGGCGTTCAGCACCTCGGGCCGGTTCAGGCGCAGCAGGGCCAGGCCTGGCGCCGGGCGCTCCTCAAGCACTAAGTCGCTCATGGCAGTCTTTCAGACACGCTCGATGGCCAGCGCGATACCCTGGCCCACGCCAACGCACATGGTCGTCAGGGCGCGCTTGCCGCCGGTGCGCTCCAGGTGCCGCAGGGCGGTGAGCGTCAGGCGCACACCCGACATGCCCAGCGGGTGCCCGAAGGCAATGGCGCCGCCATTGGGGTTGATGTGCTCGCCATCATCAGGCAGGCCCAAGGCCCGCAGCACGGCCAGGCCCTGCGCCGCAAAAGCCTCGTTCAGTTCGATCACGTCAAAGTCGCCAATGCGCAGCCCGGTTTGGGCCAGCAGTTTTTGTACCGCTGGGGTCGGGCCGAAGCCCATCACACGCGGCGCGACCCCGGCCGTGGCAAAGCCCACCACCCTGGCCAGGGGCGTCAGGGCGTGGCGTACCGCCCCCGCTTCGCTGGCCAGCAGCATGGCCGCTGCGCCGTCATTCACCCCCGACGCATTACCGGCCGTAACGCTGCCACCGGCCCGAAACGCGGGTTTGAGTTTGGCCAGGCTCTCCAAGGTGGTGTCCGCACGGGGGTGTTCGTCCTGGGTGACCGTGATCAACTCGCCCTTCCTGGCGCCAGGGACTGACACGGCCATGATCTCATTGGCCAGTACGCCTGTGCTTTGTGCCCGGGCGGCGCGCGACTGGCTGCGCAGGGCAAAGGCGTCCTGGTCTTCGCGGCTGATGTTGTGCTCTTGCGCCACGTTCTCCGCTGTTTCCCCCATGGCGTCAATGCCGTACAAGCGCTGCATCTCAGGATTCACAAAGCGCCAGCCGATGGTCGAGTCGTGAATCTCGGCCTGTCTTGAAAATGCCGAGGTGGCCTTGGGCATAACCAGGGGTGCCCGGCTCATGCTCTCCACGCCGCCGGCCAATGCCAGATCCAGCTGGCCGCAGGCGATGCCGCGCGCCGCGCTGGCAATCGCCTCCAGCCCCGAGCCACACAGGCGGTTGACGGTGGCGGCAGCCACGCTGACTGGCAGGCCTGCCAGCAGGGCGCTCATGCGCGCCACATTGCGGTTGTCTTCGCCGGCCTGGTTCACGCAACCGTAGTACACCTCTTCAAGCTGGCCCCAGTCCAGATATGGGTGGCGCGCCATCAGGGCCTTGATGGGCAGGGCTCCCAGGTCGTCAGTGCGGATGCCCGACAGTGCGCCAGCGTAGCGGCCAATCGGCGTGCGTACACCGTCGCACAGGTAAGCGGGGGCCATCACAAACCCAGCACCCGCTCTGCGTTGCCATGCATGATCTTTTCCATCACCTCGGGTTTGTAGCCTAATTCATTCCACTCACGCAGAATGCGCTCGTAAGGCAGGCTGGGGTAGTCGCTGCCGAACATGATCTTGTCTTGCAAACGCCCGCGAATATCCACTTTAAGGTTGCCCGGGAAGTGCTTGGGCGCCCAGCCTGACATTTCCCAATACACATTGCCCTTGTGCAAGGCCACTGCCGTGGTCTCGTCCACCCATGGCCAGCCAGGGTGGGCCATGATGATCTTCAATTTGGGAAAATCGGCGGCCAAATCGTCAATGTGCGAGGGGTGGGCGTGACGGACCCGAGCGCCATGCCCACCTGGCATGCCAGCCCCCATGCCGGTGGTGCCCACGTCAATCATCACGGCGGCCCCCAGGCCGTTGATCACCTCAAACAGGTCGTAATGGCGGCGGTCATTCACTGCAAAGTGCTGCATGATGGGGTGAAAGTGAAAGCCGATAAAGCCCAACTCTTTCACCGCCTTCTCGGCCTGGCGAATGGCAATTTCACCTTTGGCCGGCTCCACCGCCCCCCAGCACTGGATCACCCGCTGGGAATGGCGTTGCCACATGCCGTGCACATACTCGTTGGTGCAGGGTGGTGTGGCGACGGTGGTTTCCAGATCAAGCGCCACCAGGCAGGCGTCAACACCGGCGGCGGTGAATTCAGCAATCACCTCGCTCTCAGACTTGGCGACCCAGTCGCGCTTCCAGTAGGTGGCCAGCGCCTCTGGATAGGGGCCCTGGGCGTCGATCCAGGTTTGGGTGCCGGGGTAACAGTGCAGGTCAATGATTCTCACAATTGCTCCTATTTTTATAGTTAACTAAGCAATAGCCACGGGGCTAGCACCCATTATTGATATTGCCGGCGACCAACTCGCCCAGCGCCTTCTTGGACACCTTGCCAAACGTGGACACCGGAAAATCGGCCAGCACCTCCAGCCGCTCGGGGAGTTTGAACTTGGCAATCTCTTTGGTCAGCAGAAAGTCCACCAGCGACTTGAGTTGCAGCGATTGGCCGCTTTTCAGAATCACAAAAGCGCACATTTTCTCGCCCATGTTGGGATCCGGCATGGGCACACAGGCCACGTTTTGCACCGCAGGGTGCATCAGGATCAGGTTCTCTACCTCTTCGGCGCTGATCTTCTCGCCACCGCGGTTGATCAGGTCTTTTTTGCGCCCTTCCACCACATAGTTACCAGAAGGGTGAAGGCGCATCAGGTCACCTGACCGGTAAAAGCCATCGGTGGTGAATTGTTTGGCGTTGTACTCGGGCACGCCAAAGTAGCCACGCAAGGTGTAGGGGCCGCGTACCGTGAACTCGCCCACCTCCCCCGGGGGCACTTCGCGGTCGTCTTCATCCAGCAGCTTGACCTCGTCGTCCTCGCAGACCGGGCGACCGCAGGTCTCCAGCTTGACGTCTTCGGGGTCCGTGGCGCGCACAAACATCAGCGTGCCCTCGGACATGCCGAAGTTCTCCTGCACAAACACGCCCGGAATCAGCGTCCGGGTTTTGGCGCGCACTTCAGGCTGCATGCGCTGCCCGCCGCTTTGAATCAGCTTGAGGCTGGACAGGTCATAGTCCGTCACGGACGGGTCATTGATCAAGCGGATCAGCAGCGCCGGCACCACTTTCAGGTGGGTGACCCGGTGCTTTTGGATCAGCGCAAACAACTCCGCCGGGCGTGTGTTGGCGTGCACCACCACCTTGGCGCCATGGAACATAAAGCCCTGAATGCCCGGGCAGGCCAGCGGCAGGTTGTGGGCAATGGGCAGCACCAACAGCAGTACCGAGTCAGCATTGACCTCGCACACCGAGGCGGCCACCTTGGAGTTGTAGGCGTAGTCGTTATTGGTGCGGGGAATTAGTTTGGGGATGCCGGTGGTGCCGCCCGAGAGCTGAAAAATGCAGGGGTCGGTCGGGTCGATCTGAATCGCTGACAGCCTGGAGACCGGCAAGCGCGCTGGACGGTCGATCAGCTCGCGCAGCGAATGCTCTCCGGCCTGGGGCTTGCCCAGCACGATGCGGATCTGCAGCGCTGCGTTCTCGGCCGCAATGCGGTCAATGATGGGCGAAAAGCTGAAGTCGCCCGAGGTCTCAGGGTACACGCAGGTCGTGGCACCCGACAGGCTGACAAACTGGCTGATCTCGGCATAGCGGTGGCTGACGAGGGCAGCAATGGGAATAGCCCCCAGCTTTTGCAAGGCAAAGTACAGCAGCACAAACTCATGCACATTGGGCAAGGTGGGCACCACGCGGTCCAGTGGCTTGAGGCCGATCTCCAGCAGGTTGAGCGCCAGATTGGTGGTGACGCGATCCAGCTCGGCATAGGAAAATTGTTTGTCGCCATCCACGATGGCGATGCGGTCTGCAAATCGCTCGTAGACCACCGCAAACTCTTGCGCCAGAGACCTGTCCTGCCAATAACCCTTAGCCCGGTAGCGGGCGGCAAACTCGGGCGGAAAGGGCACAAAACCATTCAACATGATCAGGCTCCTTGGTTCAGGTAGAACTGGTAAAGCCGCCGTCGATGACCACGATCTCACCGGTGACAAACCGATTGGCGGTCAAGAGGTTGAGCATGGTCTCGGCCACGTCCTCGGCGGTGACGCAGCGCCTGAGCGGCGTGAGCTTGGCCCGCTTGCCCATCAGGTCGTCGTACTTGTCGCCCAGCATGCGCTGCATCCAGTCGCCTTCCATCCAGCCCGGCGCCACCGCGTTGACGCGGATATCAGGCCCCAGGTTCCACGCCAGCGTCTTGGTCAAATTGACCACGGCCGCCTTGCTGGCCGCATAGGGCAGGGGCTGCGGGCCGGGCCGCAGGCCCACAATGCTCGCACTGTTGACCACCGCCGGATTGCTGCCCTTTTTCAGCAGGGGCACGGCCGCCCGTGTCACCTGAAACGTGCCCCGCACATTCACCGCAAAAGTACGGTCCCACTCGCCCATGTCCAGGCTTTCCAGGTCTTTGACTTTCCAAGTGGCGGTGGTGCCGGCGTTGTTGATCAGGGCGTCCAGGTGGCCGAACTCGGCCTCGATGGTCTTCATCATGGCCCGAACCGCCGTGTCGTCCGCCACGTCGCACTGCACCAGCAGGGTTTTGGCACCCAGCGCCTGGGCTTCTGCGGATGTGGCCTGCGCGCCTTTGGCGCTGGTGGCGTAGTTGATGGCAATGTCGTAGCCCGCTTTGGCCAAGGCCAGCACCGCGCTGCGGCCGATGCCGGTGGCTCCGCCGGTGACGAGGGCCTTTTTACGTTCAGTCATGGCATGGTCCCTTGTACAAGCCAGGTCGATGGCGTCTGCTGCGGCACCTTATTGCGCCTGAATACCCAGATCACTCACAATTTTCTTCATGGCCTTTTGCTGGCTGGCGAAGAAATCCCGCGCGCCTCCCACACTGTCTTGGCGTGAGTACACGCCAAAGTCAGCCAGACGCGACGACATTTCAGCCGACTGCGTGATCTTGTTGACCTCATGGTTGAGGGTCTCGATCACTTTGGGCGGCGTGCCGGCTGGCACCAGGATCTGGAACCAACCGACCGCCTCGTAGCCGGGGTAGGTCTCGGCCACGGTGGGCACATCCTCGAAACCGGGCAAACGCTTGGCCGACGTGACCGCCAAGGGCTGCAATTTGCCGGACTTGATGTGCTGCAACAGCCCAGGGATACCATCGGCGGTGAGGGTCACCTCGCCGCTCAACACCGCAACAATGGCGGCAGGAGGCCCAGGATAAGGCACTGTGGTTAGACCCATGGTGCCGGCCTTGTTGACCATTTCCCCAGCCAAATGCGGCAGAGAGTTCATTTGGGGCGCCGCAAAATTCAATTTGCCAGGTTGGGATTTAGCCGCCTTGGCCAGGTCGGCGAGTGTCTTGATGCCGTTGCCCGCTTGGGTCACCAACACCAGGGGGCTGATGCCCACGGTGGCGACAGAAACCAGCTCGGTGTCTGGGTTGAACTGCGGGTTTTTATAGACCAGCGGTGTGATGGTGCCCATGGCGGCCGGCACAAAGCCCAGGGTGTAGCCGTCATTGGCCGAGCGCGCCAAAGCCGACATACCCGGGATGCCGCCCGCGCCAGGCTTGTTGTCTACCACGACCCCTTGGCCCAAGACAGCGCTCAGTTTGTCCGCCAGCAGGCGCGCCACCACATCGGGGGCGGCCCCCGCTTGGGCCGGCACGATCAGTTTGATGGGCTTGGCCGGCCAGGCTTGGGCCGTCACCAGGGTGGGGGCCACGGCCAGCGCCGCGGCAGCCAGGAGCACGCTCCTGCGGATCGAGAATGGTTTCAAGCTTGTCTCCTAGAGTCGCCGACGGGTTGTCGATCTGAGTCGTACTTTAGGGACCCCAAGAGATTCACATAAGATGGCAAAACACAGAACGTGATTCGATATTTACATCTCCATGAAACTTGATCAACTGCAGCACCTGGTTGCCATTGTGGAGAGTGGCAGTTTGCGATCTGCCGCGCGACGGCTCGACGTGCCGCAGCCCGCGCTGACGCGCAGCATTCGGGCGCTGGAAAAAGAGCTGGGCGAATCGCTGTTCCTGCGTGAAACCACGGGGATGACACTCACTGAGACCGGGCGGCGCTTTCATGTGCGGGCCAGCAATATAGTCAATGAGGCCCGGCGCGCCCAGGACGAAATTGCCCAACACCGAGGCGACGACCGGGGCACAGTGGTGGTCGCCTTGTCAATCATGCCGCACGTGGGCATGCTGCCGTTTGCGCTGACCACCTTCCGCGAGCGCTACCCCGACGTCAAGCTGCAAATCATTGAAGGGCTGTTCCCCGACGTGGAAGGGCCACTGCGCGAGGGTGTCGTTGACTTTTACCTGGGCGCAGCCCCACGCGCCACGCCAGCGCCGGGCCTGGCCATGAAGAAATTGTTTGACAACCGGCGCGCGGTGGTTTGCCGCAAGGGCAACCCCCTGGCCAATGCGCGCTCGCTCAAGGCGCTGCAAAACGCCGACTGGGCCATCACCGGTGTCGACTACAACGTGGAAGATGACATTGCCCGCCTCTTTGAAAGCCATGGCCTGGGGCCGCCCAAAGTCGTTTTTCAAGCCAGTTCGGCCATGTCCATCATGGTTAGCCTGGCCCACAGCGACCTGCTGGCCATGCTACCGGTTCAATGGGAAGAATTTCCCATGACGCGGGACGCACTGCAGGTGGTTCGAGTGCGGGAGCTGCTGCCGGCGCCGGCCATCGTGCTGGTTCAGCGGCCAGATTTCCCGCTCACACCGGCAGCCGAATACCTGTCCGATGTGCTGCGCCGCTATGGGCCTGTCCGTACGCAAGGCGACTGATCGCTGTGCAAGGGGCGAGCGCTGGACCATCGTCGCTGGCGTCGTCTGGTGCGCCATCGCGATGGCGCTGTGTGGCTGGTCGGGTCACCTTGGCGTATTTGCCGTGGGCAGCTTCATGATCGGCATGTTACAGGCCATTTTTTCGCTGGCGCGGCAAAGTTACCTCACAGACGTGGTGCCGATTGCATACCGGGCCAGGGCCATGTCCACCTTGGCCGCACGCATGCCAGAACTCGGCGTGCACGAGGTCGATCACGCCAAAGGTGCCGTCAGCTCAGCGCGCGTGGCCGCGACGATGGGGTCGACGCGGCAAACCGTGATGCCGCTTTGGGCGGATCATCTTGCGCTCGAGGCTTCGGTGACCTCGTTGATTTTCGGCCTGGCAAGTGGCATCGATATGCTGCTTTTTTACCCTGCCGGCAGGGTGATGGACCAATTGGGCAGGCGCTGGGTGGCCGTGCCGTCGCTGGTCATCATGGGCGCCGGGCTGCTGGCCTTACCACTGACGCAGGACGCCACCACCTTGCTGCTGGCCGCGATGGCGATCGGTTTTGGTAACGGTATCGGTTCGGGCATGGTCATGACGCTCGGGGCAGATCACTCACCGCGCCAGGGGTGTGCGCATTTCCTCGGGCTGTGGCGCCTGATGTCGGACGTCGGCGCCTCGTGTGGACCGGTACTGCTCTCGCTGCTCGTGGCGGTGGCGAGCTTGGGCGCTGGTATTGCGCTGACCGGGTTGACGGCGTTCCTCGCTGCAGGGCAGTTGGCCTACTGGATACCGCGGGCGCAGGCGCGGGCACGGCCAACACAGCGGGGATGACAGCCAAAATGTCTGGCTTGTCCCTCACGTTACATCGGGCACCACCGCTGTTGGCGGGAGACAGGTAAGCTGCCAGCTGTAGTGTGCAAATTCTCATGACCCGGAGGCAAACCATGTTCAAACACGCCATCGTCACAGGGCTGACCGCCCTGCTGGCGCTTTCAGGCGCCGTTCAGGCGCAAGACAACCGCATCGACACCATCCGCTCGGACGCGCCCGAGCTGGCGCCCTACGGCAAGCAGGACGTGGGCGTCAAAACCCTCAAGCTGGTCAACCCGGGGCAGCAGGACATCGTCAAGTTCAAGGCCGGCCAGCCCATGCCCATCTATGACCGGCCGCTGACGGTAGAGGTTTGGTACCCGGCCAAGCTGGCGGCGGGCCAGGCGCCGGGTGGGCAGTACAAGGTGCTGCCGCGCGACGGCAAGACCGAGGTGACGCTCACCGGCCGCGCCGTGCGCGACGCCCAGCCCGACGCCAGCGCCGGCCCCTACCCGCTGCTCATCATCTCGCACGGCTACCCCGGCAACCGCTTTCTGTTGAGCCACCTGGGCGAGAACCTGGCCAGCAAGGGCTACGTGGTGGCCTCGATCGACCACACCGACAGCACCTACGACAACCAGACCGCCTTTGGCAGCACGCTGCTCAACCGCCCCCTGGACCAGCTGTTTGTGCTCAATGAGATGGCCCGCCTGGGCGCCAGTGACCCCGCCGGCACCCTCAAGGGCATGGTCAATGCCGACAACACCGGCCTGATCGGCTACTCCATGGGCGGTTACGGCGTGGTCAACACCATTGGCGGCGGCTTTACCGCGGCCAGCGTGGGCTTCAGCTGGGGCACGCCCAACGGCGCCCTGGCCGTGCGCCAGGCTGGCAACCCGGCCCATGCGGCCTCCATGGACAAACGCATCAAGGCTGCCGTGGCCTTTGCGCCCTGGGGCTGGAATGCCGGTTTCTGGGACGCCGCCGGTCTGGCCGGCATCAAGACCCCGGTGTTTTTTGTGGCCGGCAGCGTGGACAGCACCTCGGGCTATTCGCCCGGTGTGCGCAACATTTACGAGGCCAGCGTCAACGCACCGCGCTACCTGCTGACCTACCTGAACGCCAACCACAATGCTGGCGCGCCCATGCCTGCGCCTAAGGAAATGCAGACACTCAAATGCGGTGATGGCTCCTGGGGCTGCGGTGAGCATTACACCGATGCCGTGTGGGACAACGTGCGCATGAACAACATCGCGCAGCACTTTGTGACCGCCTTCCTGGCCAAGCACCTCAAGAACGACGCCGGCATGGACAGCTACCTGAACCTGGTGGAAAACTCGCAGGATGGCAAATGGTCCGCCGAAGCCAATGGCACCTTCAAGAGCGACCACAGCTACTGGAAAGGTTTCCGCAACAGCACCGCCGTGGGCCTGAAGCTGGAGCAGCGCAAGCCCTGAGGGCCGTGCGCGTGGCCGCTGCTCAGACCTCGTAGCCGTAAGAGCGCATGATGGCCAGCGCCTTGTCGCCTTTGAGGTAACGCAGCAGGGCACGGGCGGCGGGCTGGTCCTGGCCCCGGGTCAGCAAAACGGCGTCTTGCCGCAGCGGCGCGTGCATTGACGCGGGTACCACCCAGACCGAGCCGGTGGCGAGCTGCCCTTGCGTCAGCACCTGCGACAGGGCAACAAAGCCCAGCTCGGCGTTTTCGGTGTCGACAAACTGGTGCGCCTGAGCGATGTTGTCGCCCTGCACCAACTTGGGCCGCACTTGTTCCAGCAGCCCCAGGCGGATCAGGGTTTCCAGCGCTGCGGCACCATAGGGCGCTAGCTTGGGGTTGGCGATGGCCAGCCGGCGAAACTTGCCGCTGCGCAGCACCTCCCCCTGCCCATCCACCAAGCCGGGCTGCCGGCTCCAGAGTGCCAGGCGCCCGGTGGCGTAGGTGAAGCGGGAGCCGGATACGGCCAGGCCCTCGTCTTCGAGCTTTTTCGGCGTGGTGTCGTCGGCTGAGAGCAGCACATGGTGGGGTGCACCGTTGCGGATTTGCGCATACAGGCTGCCGGTGGCGCCATAGGCAGCCAACACCTTGTGGCCGGTCTCCTGCTCAAAGGCCTGGGCGATGAGGCGCATCGGCGCCTGAAAATTGGAGGCCACCGCCACGCTGACTTCTGCAGCCTGAGCCCCACTGGCCAGAACCAGCACCAGCCAAAACCTCGCCCAGCGCAACCATTTGCCCATGCGCTGCCGCCGTCAGCGCCCGCCTACCGCCACCTTGCCAAACACCGCTTGCGCCTCGCGCGGCAGGCAGCGCCAGTAGGCCGGGTTGGCCTCGACGGTGCCGCCCAGTGCTGCTGCAGCTTGCCAGCCCCAACGTGGCTGGTACAAAAAGGCCCGTGCCAGCGCCACCAGGTCAGCATCACCGGCCTGCAGAATGGCTTCAGCCTGGGCTGGTTCGGTGATCAAACCGACCGCCGTGGTGACCATGCCGCTAGCCTGCCGTATGGCGCGGGCAAAGGGCACTTGGTAGCCAGCGCCCAGAGCGATTTTTTGTTGCGGTGACACGCCGCCCGAAGACACGTGAATGAAGTCGCAGCCCGCAGCCTTGAGTCGTAGCGCCAGTTCGCTGCTCTGTGCCAGGTCCCAACCGCCCTCCACCCAGTCCGAGGCCGAGATACGCACGCCCAGTACGCCGTCATAGGCCTGGCGCACGGCACTTAACACCTCAAGCGGAAAACGGATGCGGTTATCAAAACTGCCGCCGTAGCTGTCGGTGCGCTGGTTGGCAATGGGCGACATGAATTCGTGCAGCAAGTAGCCGTGGGCGGCGTGCAGCTCGATCGCCTCGATGCCCATGACCGCTGAGCGCCGGGCGGCGGCCACGAACGCCATGCGAATGTCGGCCATGGCCTGCAGGGTCAGCTCGGCGGGGGGCGGTTCGCTTGGCAATTGCGGCAGCGCCGACGGGCCAGCGGTTTGCCAGCCGCCCTGGGCCGGGCTCAGCAACTGCCCACCCTGCCACGGTACGGCGCTGGAGGCCTTTCGGCCGGCGTGCGCGAGTTGGATGCAGATCGGTGTCGGCGGCGCCAGGCGGCGCGCCCGATGCAGAGTGTCAGCCAGCGCGGTCTCGGTACGTTCGTCCCACAACCCCAGGCAGGCCGGTGTGATGCGCCCTTCAGGCAACACGGCCGTGGCCTCAATGGTGAACAGGCCCGCTCCACTGTTGAGCAGGTTGCCCCAGTGCATCAGGTGCCAGTCGGTGGCGGCGCCATCCTGCGCCGCGTATTGGCACATGGGGGCCACCACGATTCGGTTGGCCAATGTCAGGCCGCCGCGCGGTGATGGCAGGTGAAGGGGGGAGAAAAGCAAGCTCATGGCGGTACCGGTGGATGTCAATTGGACTTGTGCTCGCTGCGTAGCACGGTGGCCGCGAACTGCAAAAATTCGTCCAGATGATGGGTGATGATGTTGACGGTGATTGGCAACAACAGGCTTTGATAGTCATGCACCGCAACATTGCGGTATCCCACCATTTTTTTCATTGCCTCGGCCAAGCCTGCGTCGATCTGACCGGCGTTGGCCAATAGCTCGAACACATGGCGAGCACTCTGCGGCACGCCCAGTTTTTCGCGGCGAATCAGATGGTGTCCCAGATCAAGCGCGGCTTCGCAGGCGCGTTGAATATTCAGGATAGCCGCGTCTTGACGGGAGAAGTTTAGGGCGAAAGCATCGCCCGCGGCAGCGTATTCTTCGCGAGCGCGCCCAACGCAGCGTTCAATGGTCGCCGCCTTGTTCAGTACGACATCATCGACCATACACCGACCCTCGCTGGCCGATATCTGTCAGCAGTGCCTGGCGAGCGACATCCAGTGCGTTTTTTTCGCTCATCACAAAACACTCGAACAAGCCCGCAGCGGGTTGACGGGCCCACAATTGTCGGCCCCCTGTCAGCACCTGATGCTGCATCACCGTACTGGCGGCACGCAGGTCGAGCAGATCCACCGGCTGCCCCAGTTGGTCGGACAGGGCGCCTGCCTCATCCCACAGCAACAGGGGGTCGGCATAGGCGGCGACAAGAATCGCCAGATCGACATCACTGTCGGGCCTGGACGTTCCTTGTGCGCGGCTGCCGAAGGCATAGATGGCCAGCAGTTCAGGAAAAGCCCGTTGCAAACGCGACACCACTGGCCCATCTGGCGCAAGGTTTGGATCAATGTGCGCCATCCGCGTCCTTACAACTTGAAGGGCACCACCACCTGCCGTTGTTCGCCCAGGCCTTCAATACCCAGCGTCATCACATCGCCTTTTTTCAGGTACAGCGGCGGCTTCATGCCCAGGCCAACGCCCGGGGGGGTGCCGGTGGTGATGACGTCACCGGGCATCAAGGTCATGAACTGGCTGACGTAGCTCACCAGCTTGGCCACGCCAAAGATCATGGTCTTGGTGTTGCCGGTTTGCATGCGTTTGCCGTTCAAGTCCAGCCACATGGAGAGCTTTTGCACGTTGGCAATTTCGTCGCGCGTCACCAGCCAGGGGCCGATGGGGCCGAAGGTGTCGCAGCCCTTGCCCTTGTCCCACTGCGGGCCGCGTTCCATCTGGTACTCGCGCTCGCTCACATCGTTGATGGTGCAGTAGCCAGCCACATGCTCCAGTGCCGCTTTTTGCGTGACGTAGCGTGCCCGGGTGCCGATAACAATGCCCAGCTCGACTTCCCAGTCGGATTTGACCGAACCCTTGGGCAGCATCACCGGGTCGTTCGGGCCCTGGATGCAGGTGGTGGCCTTCATGAAAACGATCGGCTCTTTCGGGATGGGTGCGCCGGACTCAGCGGCATGGTCGGCGTAGTTCAAGCCGATGGCAATGAACTTGCCAACGCCAGCCACCGGGCAGCCCATGCGCGGTGTGCCACGCACGGCGGGCAACTTGGCGGTGTCGAGCTTGGCCAGTTTGGCTAACACGGCGGCATCGAGTTGAGCCGGGCCGATGTCGGGCACCACCTTGCTGAGGTCACGCAGGGTACCCTGGGCGTCGATCAGACCGGGTTTTTCTTTGTCAGGGTTGCCATAGCGAACAAGCTTCATGAATTGCCTTTCATTAAAAAGATCGGTGGTGCCAGCGGCACCGCGCCAAGGGTCAGTAGGTGGATCGGCCACCCGAGAGGTCGAACACGGCACCAGTTGAAAACGAGCAGTCTTCGGTGCACAACCAGCTTACCATGGCCGCCACTTCTTCCGGCGTGCCAAAGCGCCCCATCGGGATCTTGGACAGCATGAAGGCGATGTGTTCGGGCGTCATCTGGTCAAAGATGGCGGTCTTGACCGCCGCTGGCGTGACGCAGTTCACGCGCACGCCTGTGTCGGCCAGTTCCTTGCCCAGCGATTTGGTGAGCGCCATCACCGCGGCCTTGCTGGCGCTGTAGGCGCTGGCATTGGGGTTGCCGTCTTTGCCCGCCACCGAGGCGATGTTGACAATGCGGCCGTAATTGCGCTCACGCATGTGGGGCGTGACTTCGCGGCAGCAGTAAAACAGCCCGTTCAGGTTCACCTGCATCACCTGCTGCCAGTCGGCCACCGGGTAGCTCCAGACCTTGGTGTTGGGGCCGGTGATGCCCGCGCAGTTGACCAAGGCATCAATGACCGATGACTGCGCCAAGGTCTGGCCCACCGCAGCCACCACCGAGGCATGCTCGGCCACATCCACCGTGACGCCCTGGACTTGCGGACCTAACGCGGCGCAGGCTTTGGTCAGCGCCTGAGTGTCGCGGTCCCACAGCGTGACGCTGGCGCCCGAGGCCAGCATGCGCTGGGCAATGGCATAGCCCAGGCCGGTGGCGCCGCCGGTGATGACCGCGTGGCGGCCTTTCATGTCAAGTTGGTTCATACCGTGTCTTTCTTAAAACTGTGGAGAAGCATACAGGCTGCGTCCGGCCACCCGGATCTCAACCGGCACCTGGTACTGGCGCACCGCTTCGCCGCTGATGGCGATGCCTAGCCCGGGGGCATCGGGCGCCTGCACCAGGCCCTGGTGGTCCGGGCTGAGGTGATTCTGCGTTAACGCCACCGCCAGTGCCTTGGGGGCTGCCGGGTACTCGCAGATGGTGTGGCCGGCCAGCCCGGCATAGGGCTGCAGCGAGGCGCTCAGGGCCAGGTGTGAGGTGAAGGTATGGTTCACATAGGTCACGCCGCGCGCGCTGGCGTAATCAGCCACCAGTTTGGCGGGGCCAATACCGCCGATGCGGCCGCAGTCAATCTGCACAAAGCCAATGCCGCCGTAGTCGATCAAGTGCTGCGCCATGGCGGCGTTGTGGGAGCCCTCACCGCCCGCCAGTTTGACGCTGCGGCAACGTTGGGCCAGCTCGCCATATTGCTGCAAGGCGTTGGCATGGAACGGCTCTTCCAGCCACAGCGCGCGCGCCTGTTCCAGGGCGGGCAGGCGTGCCGTGGCGCGGGCCACGTCCTCGCCAAAAATTTGACCCACGTCCACCAACAAAATGCCGTCTGGCCCCAGCGACTCGCGTGCCGCAACAAAATGGTCGGCGTCCTGCGCTGGGCTGCCCCGGCCGATCGGACCCCAGCCAAACTTGGCCGCCTTGAAGCCGCGGCGTATGGCATCTTGCCCGCGGGCCAGTGTCTCTTGGGCCGTGTCACCAAACAGCAGCGAGGCATAGGGTGTTTTGGGGTGCGATACGGGATAGCCCAGCAGCTTCCAGACCGGCTCACCACGCGCCTTGCCCAGCAGGTCCCACAGCGCCATCTCGATGCCCGACCAGGTATGCGCCGCCTGCAGTAGGTCCATGCTGTTGTAGGCCACATCGGCTGCGATAGCGGCAATGTCTTGCGGCTCGTTCAGCGCGCGGCCCAGCACCGAGGCACTGACCGGTTGGCAGGCGCCGTGCGACATGGGGCAGACAAAGGCCGCGATGGAAGGCAGCGGCGCGGCTTCGCATTCGCCATAGCCGACCAGCCCACCGGCGGAAACGCGCACCAGCAGGGCATCCTGGCTGCCATCGGCCTCGGTGGTGACCTCAGGCATGGCCAGGTAAAAGAAATCAACCGCATCAATCTTCATACTCAAGTGGCCCTTTTCTTTTGTTGGCAAGCTGCGGCGACGGACTGGCTGCCGCCCGGCTGGCCAAAAACCTCGCCAGATCAGAGTGGTGGTGCGTTTGGCGCAGCGGCATCAAGGAGGAGCCCGCAGGGCGGGGGACAGCCGCGGAGTCAAATGCGCCGCCGCCCTGATTCCACGAAGAGATGACCCGCATAGGCTTAGCTGCGGTAAATGACAGCCTGCGGCTCAAAGCCAGCATCTGCATCCAGCGGGTACATGGGCCGGGCACAGATGGTGTGGCCCAGCGACTTCAGGTTGGCGGATGTGGCCCCGGGCACATCGACATTGAAGTTGGCGTCGGCCCAAGCCTCGAACATATGGTGCTCGGTGTGCGGCGACTTCACCACGATCAGATCGAAGTCGGTCGGGTTCAGGCCGTTGGCGAAGTACATGGCGCGGTCAAACAGGCTCAGCGTCTTGCTGAACACCACCACCGTGTAGTTATCAAATTCCAGCACGGCGGTGGGCCCGGCGTCCAGGCCGGTCTTCATGGTCTCCAGCCGGGCTTGGCCGTCCGACAACAGGCGTACCCGTGCTGTGACCGGCATCGGCGAAAAGCGCCCCGCATCGATGGCACCACCCAGGCCCACGGTCACCGTGGCACCGACCCCCGCCGCGTGGGCGGCAGCGGCGGCGGCCGGGTCGACAATTTGCGCCAGCACACGTTTTTTGTAGCCTACCGCGCGCAGACCTTTGAGGATCAGGTTCGAGTCGCCTGTGGCGCCCGATGAGGTGGCGTCGGCGGCATCGGTGAAGATGACCGGCCCTGGGATGGTGGCAGCCTGCGCGATCGCGCGGGCCAGCGAGGTCAGCTTGCCCTGCATGCGGTGGCGCAGTGGCCAAAATTCGCGCGCCAGCCGCAGCGCTTCGGCCTCAGCCAGCGCCGCGTCGCCGGCCGTGGCCACCAGCACCTGGCTGCACAGCTCGGGCACGTCGGTGAAGGGGTTGCCGATCATGATGCCGGCCGACATGGCCTGGCCTTCGAGCTCAAGCCGGCGCGCTTCGCGAATCAGTTCACCATAGCACCCGGATTTGGTGATCAGCTCGTCCCCACGCACCAGGCTGGGGATCACCACGCGGGCGATGGTGGGGCGGATGTTCTCGGTCACCAGCCTGTGCAGGATGGTGGCGGCACGCTGCCCGGTGGAGGCAAAGTCAACATGGGGGTAGGTGTGGTAGATCGCCAGACCGTTGATTTGCCGCAGCATGCGGTCGGTCAGGATGCCGTGCAGGTCGAGCGAAATCACGATTGGTATCTCTGGCCCGACCATGCGGCGTACCTCCGTCAGCAGGTGGCCTTCGGGGTCGAGTTCGCCCTCGGCGGCCATGGCGCCGTGCATGGAGAAGTAGACGCCGGCAATGCCGCCGCCCGCCTGGGCCGCAATAGCAGCCAGCATCTCGGCGGCCAACCGTTGCCAGCCCTGGGCTGACAGGATGCCGGCCGAGCCCGCGCGTGCCGCCATGGTCAAAACCGGCTGCAGGCCCTTGGCCCGGAACACCGACAGAGCGCCGCCCATGGAGGTGTTGAGGCCGTCTTGCGCCAGCATCTGTTCGCCGCGCTCGATGTGGAAATTGTCATAGCCGGACGGCAGCGGGTTGAAGGAGGAGATCTCCTGCATGCATTCGGCGATCAGAATTCGGGCGGGTGCGGTCATGCGGTTTCCTTTCAGGGGCTGAGGCTGCCGTCGGCCACGCGCAGGCAGGCGACTTGGTGGCCAGGGGTGGCCGCGTGCAGCAGGGGGTCGTGGGTCAGACAGGTTGGGCGGACGTGCGGGCAACGGTTGGCAAATCGGCAGCCCGCGCCGGTGGCGTCGGGCTTGGCCAAGTCGCCCTGAACGCTGGTGGCACTGCGGCGCTGTGCGGGGTGGTCGGCTGGCAAGGCGGCCAGCAGGGCCTGGGTGTAGGGGTGTCGCGGCCTGGCGAACAAAGTGTCAGCCGGGGCCACTTCCACAATCCGGCCCAGGTACATCACCGCCACCCGGTCGCTGATGTTGCGCACCACCGCCAGGTTGTGCGAGATGAACAGGTAGGTCAGCTTCAGGTCGCGTTGCAGTTCGCGCAGCAGGTTGATCACCTGGGCTTGCACCGACACATCCAGCGCCGAGACCGCCTCATCGGCGACGATGAACTCCGGCTCCAGGGCCAGCGCCCGGGCGATACCGATGCGTTGGCGCTGACCACCCGAGAACTCATGCGGGTAGCGCTGCAGTGCGCTGCTGGGCAGGCTGACCAGGTCCAGCAGGCGCTGCACCCGGGCAGCGCGGCTGGCACTGTCGCCCACGCCATGGATCACCAGCGGCTCGGTGATGATGTCGCCCACCTGCATGCGCGGGTTGAGAGAGCCATAGGGGTCCTGGAACACGATCTGCATCGCGCGCCGCTTGCTGCGCATGCCGGCGGCATCCAGCCGGGTGATGTCTTCACCATGGTGCAGGATGGTGCCGCCCGTGGGCTCGATCAGGCGCAACAACAGGCGGCCAGTGGTCGATTTGCCGCACCCTGACTCGCCCACCAGCCCCAGCGTTTCACCCGGGGCGATGCTGAGGTCAACGCCGTCGACGGCGCGCAGCGCGGGCGCGGCCTTGGCCAGAAAGTGGCGTGGCTGCTCGAAATGCTTGTGCAGCCCACGGGCTTCGATCAGGGGCTGGAGGGTACTCATGCTGTGGGCACCGCTGCATCAGGTGAAGGTGCGAAGGGGCTGACACAGGCGGCCAGGTGTGCCGGCCCCACCTCGCGCAGCGGCGGCCGTTGGTGGCAGGCCGGGCCGGCCAGGCCGCAGCGCGGCGCGAAGCTGCAACCGGCACCAGTCTGACCGATGCCCGGCACCGTGCCCTCGATCGTGCTCAACCACTGTGCGCCCGCCGCGATCCGCGGCCGCGAGGCCAGCAAGCCCCGGGTATAGGGGTGCGCGGGCCGGTCAAAGATGTCCAGCACCGCGCCCTGCTCAACCACGCGACCGGCGTACATCACGGCCACCCGGTCGCACATCTCGGCAATCACGCCCAGGTCATGCGTGATCAGCAGCACCGACATCTTGTCGTCGCGCTGGATCTTGCGCATCAAGCCCAGGATCTGGGCCTGGATGGTGACGTCGAGCGCCGTGGTGGGCTCGTCGGCAATCAGCAGTTGCGGTTTGCCTGCCAGGGCGATGGCGATCATCACCCGCTGGCGCATGCCGCCGGAGAGCTCATGCGGGTAGGCATCGATCTGGCGTTGAGGGTCGGGCATTTCCACCCGGCGCAACAAGGCAATGCTTTCCTCGCGCGCGGCCGCGCCTTGCAGCGCGCGGTGCCAGCGCAGCACCTCGCCAATTTGCTGGCCGACCCGCATCACCGGGTTGAGCGAGGTCATGGGCTCCTGAAAAATCATGGCCATGTCCCTGCCACGCAAGGCGCGAAGCTCGGTTGCTGGCAGGTTCAGCAGGTCCTTGCCCTGCAAGGTGATGGCCCCCTGCCGAACCCTGATCGGGCTTGGCAGCAAGCCCATGATGGACAGCGCCAACATGCTCTTGCCCGAGCCGGATTCACCCACCACGCCCAGCACTTCGCCGTGGCCAAGGCTGAGCTCGATGTCGCTCAGGATGTCCGGCCCGCGCGACCCCAGGGCCGTGCTCAGTTGCTGCACCTGCAGAAGCGGTGATTCAGGGCGGGTGGTCTTCATCGGGTGTTTACCGCCATGCGTGGGTCAAGCACATCGCGCAAGCCGTCACCCAGCAGGTTCAGCCCGAGCACACTGACCAGGATGGCAAACCCCGGCGCCAGCGTGATCCAGGGCGCCGCCACGATGAAGTCGCGCCCGTTGGCAATGATGGCGCCAAAGGTCGGCGCGGGTGGTGGCGGGCCGACGCCAATGAACGACAGCACCGCTTCGTTCAGGATGGCCACGGCGAACACATAGGTCATGCGCACCACCAGCGGCGCCATGGCATTGGCCAGGATGTGGCGCAGCAGGATGCGGGCATGCCCGGCACCCAGTGCCCGCGCGGCTTCGACGTACTCCATTTCGCGCACCACCATGACCGAGGCGCGCACGATGCGGGCCGTGTGCGGGATGGCGGCGATCGACAGGGCGATGATGACGTTCACCACCGAGGCGCCCAGCACCGAGCTGATGGCGATGGCCAGGATGATGGACGGAAACGCCATGAAGGCATCCATCAGCCGCATGATCGGGCCATCCGACCGGCGGAAGTAGCCGGCGGTGGCGCCAATCACCACCCCGGCAGCAGCCGTGATCAGCGACACCATCAAACCGATTTGCAGCGAGATGCGGGCGCCGTGCAGCACCCGGGACAGGATGTCGCGGCCGAAATGGTCGGTGCCCATCCAGTGTTGCCAGCTGGGGGCCAGCATGCGCGCCCGGAAATTGCCCTTGAGCGGGTCGAACGGGGCGATCACGCTGGCCAGCAGGGCCAGCACCACCACCAGCCCCACCAGCCCGGCGCCAATGGTGAAGGAACGATTCGCCAGCAGGCGGCGTGCGAACGAAGCGCGGCCAGGGGCCGGAGCGGGCAGGGTGGCAGCGTTTGCCACGGCCTAACCCAGCCGGACCCGCGGGTCAACCACGGCGTACAACAGGTCCACCACCAGATTGACCACCAGGTAAATCAGGGCCAAAAACAGCAGCCCGCCCTGGATCACCGGGAAGTCGCGCGACAGCACGGCGCCGATGATCAGCCGACCTAGGCCGGGAATGGAAAACACCTGCTCGGTGACCACCGCGCCGCCCAGCAGGGCCCCGACCATGATGCCCATCACCGTGACGATGGGGACCATGGCATTGGCCAGGCCGTGGCGCACCACCACATAGGGTTCGGGCAGGCCTTTGGCACGGGCGGTACGGACAAAATCCTGGCCCAGCACCTCCAGCATGCTGGAGCGGGTCATGCGGGCGACAAAGCCCATTTGCACGCAGGCCAGCGTGAAGGTCGGCAGCGCCAGATGGCGCGCCCATTGCCAGGGGTTGGTGGCAAAGGCCACATAGTCGCCCGCCGGAAAGATCGGCACCATCACCGCCACCAGCCAGATCAGCACCAGGCCCAGCCAGAACTCTGGGATCGACAAGCCCAGCAGCGCCAGGGTCATCAGCCCCTGGTCGGCCGCCTTGCCGTGCCGCACCGCCGCCAGCACACCAGCCGCCATGCCGAGCAGCACCGAGACCAGAAACGCCATGGCGGTTAGCGACAGCGTCACCGGCAGCCGTTCCAGAATGGCGCTGGTGACGCTGCGGTTGAGCAGCAGCGAGGTGCCCAGATCGCCTTGCAGCACCCGCAGGTACCAGTCGCCCATGCGCACCAGAAACGGCCGGTCCAGCCCCAGTTCTCGCCGCACCCGCTCCAGGGCTTCGGCGGTGGCGCTGGCGTCCAGAAAGGCCGAGGCTGGGTCGCCCGGGACCAGTGACAGCAGGGCGAAGGTGATCAGGGACACCAGCAGCAGCACCGGGATCGATGCCAGCAGGCGTTGAACGATGAAACGCCCCATGTCAGGCAACCCGGCCGGCCTGCACCCTTATTCCAGCCAGACGCCCCACATGCGCGGGATGCGGTACGCCTTGAAGTTTTTCAGCCGTGCTGTGGCCACCTGGAACAGGCCGTAGGTGCCGAGGTTGATGGCAATGGCCTGGTCCGCCATCTGGTTTTCGAAGTCGGCAAACAGTTTCTTCTGGACATCGACGTTCATTTCACCGTTGAGTTTGTCGAACAGGCTGTCGATCACCGGGTCGGCCTTGCGCTGGCCCTGGCCCTTGACCCAGTGCGACATGGCCGAGGCCGGGCCTTCAAAGGGCTCGATGCCGAAACCATGGGTCCAGAAATTCCAGCCCACGTCGCTCTTGAGGCCGATGCCCGAGGTGGTCGGCCAGTCGGCCACTTTCAGCTCCACATTCACCCCGATTTGCGACATCTGCTGCTGGAACACGGTCGCGGCGTCGATGTTGGGGCGGATGTTGTCAATGATGAAGGTGAGCTTCTCGCCTTTGTAGGCAGACTTCGCCAGGCTGGCCTTGGCCGCCGCCACGTTCTGCTTGAGCGGCGCGCGCCCGCTGTAGTAGGCCGAGCCGGCATACACCCAGCTTTGGTCGATCTTGTTGATGTCCGGGTAGGCCACCGCCATGATTTCCTCGGCATCGAGCGCCTGTTGCACCGCGCGGCGGAAGTTCAGGTCGGCGCCAGCGCCCTGGGCCATGTTGAACTTCAGCACCTGCACCGCAAAGGGCAGCACCGGGATCACCTGGAAGTTGGCGTTGGCCTTGAGCCGCTTGGCGGTTGGGCCGTCGCTGGTCTCGTTCAGGTGCACCTGCCCGGTCTCAAGCGCTGCGTCGCGTGCGCCGGCTTCGGGCATGAAGCGGAAGGTCACGCTGTCCACATAAGCGATCTTGGCGCCGGCAAAGCCGTCGCGGACCTTGTAGGCCGGGTTGGGCTTGTAGTCGTCGAAGCGCGCCACCTTGACATGGCTGTCGGGTTTGTACTCGACGAACTTGAACGGCCCGGTGCCGATGGAGGCGGCCTTGCCCATCTCCTTGGCGGCTTCCTCTGCCGGCATGATGGCAATCGGCGCGCGCGGGCTGGACAGGTTGCCCAGGAAGGTCGACTGCACCGATTTGAGCTTGACCGTGACCTGGCTCGGGCCGCTGGCGCTGACGGTGTCAATGGCGCCGATCAGGCTGGCGGAGGCACCGCCCTTGCGGTAGCGCTCCAGCGACGCCACCACGTCGGCCGGGCCCATTTCTTTGCCGTTGTGGAACTTGACACCGGTGCGCAGCTTGAACACATAGCTCAGACCGTCGGCCGAGATGGTGACCCCTTCGGCCAGATCGGGTACCGGCCGTGCCCCTTCATCGCGGGCGTACAGCGTCTCGAAGATGTGCAGATTCACATTGCGCGCCACCTGGGCCGAGGTGGCATGCGGGTCCAGCGAGGGCGGGGCCCCAGTCATGGCAATGACGACGTCGCCGCCTTTTTTCTGCGCCAATGCCGGGCCAGCCGCTGTTAGCGCCAGCGACATGGCGAGGGCCAGCTTCAAGAATGTCAGTTTCATTCAAAGTCTCCTTCATGTTGGCCCGCAGCTGCGGGCAATGCCAGTGGTCCCTACCCCTTCTATCTCTGCATGGGCTTGTTGCCATCTTGCTCACAACAAGCGTCGATCAAGAATAGCATATTTAATTAAAGTATACAATCTGCACATGAGCAGCGTCACGTCCCCGTCCTTGCATTTGGTCGATCCGCCGCCGGCATTGGCGCCCGCGCCAGGCTTTGTCAAGTTGCAGCCGCGGACCCTGGTGCACCAGGTGATCGACGCCTTGGTGGCCGGTGCCTCGGAGGGGCTGATCCTGCCGGGTGACCGCATCGTCGAGGCTGATTTGGCGCTGCAACTGGGCGTCAGCCGGGTGCCAGTGCGCGAGGCACTGCGGGTGTTGGAAAGCCAGGGCGTGGTGGTGAACGAGCCTTACAAAGGCATCCGCCTGACGCCGGTGAGCCCCGAGCGCATTGACCATCTGATTGAGGTCCGGGTGGCGTTGGAGACCGCGGCCGCCAAGCGGGCGATCCGCGGCGGTTTCAACCACGGCCCGCACATCGACAGCCTGGCTGGCATCGTGCAGCAGATGGCGGCCATGGCCGCGCGCAACGATGTGTTTGGCTTTGCCACGGCCGACACCAACTTTCACCGCACCCTGTGCGCCTTGGCGGGCAATGCGGTACTGACCGACATGTGGGAAATGCTGGCGCGGCAGATGACCATTATTTTTGGCCTGTCCACGCTGGGCAAGCCCATGGCCGCCATCGTGGACGAGCACCTGCGACTGATCGAGGTGTTCCGCTCGGGCGATGAGGCTGACATGGCGCGTGAGATCGAAGAACACATCGACGTGCAGATCCACAAGGTCGACATCGAGAACATCATCGCGCAGCGGCGCTCACAAACCGTGCAAACCGCCAACCACTGATAGAAAGGGCCCACGGCCATGTCCACCCTGATTCCCACCGTCGGCAGCACCCAGCCCCCGGTCCGCATCCGGTCCATCGTTGCCGCGCCGCTGTTTGGCGAAAGTCCCAAGGGCGGCTGGTCAGCTGAAATCCGCCCCGAAGACTCGATACATGCTCTGATTGCTGTCCACACCGACGCTGGCATCACCGGCTACGGCAGCGTGTTCACCGACGGCCGGCTGGTGCAGGCGGCGCTGCAGGTGCTGGAGCCGCTGTTTCGCGGTGAAAACGCGCTGCAACCAGAGCGGGTGACGGAAAAACTGCACCAAAACACGTTCTGGATGGGGCGTGGCGGCACGCTGACGCACACCATCAGCGGCATCGACATCGCCCTGTGGGACATCCTGGGCAAGGTCACCGGGCTGTCGGTGGGCAGCCTGCTGGGTGGGCGCTACATCGAACGCGTTCGCCCCTATTGCTCGCTACTGATGGAGATGCCCGAGCGCATGCACGACGTGGTGGCCCCGTTCAAGGCACGTGGTTTCACCGCCTTCAAGGTCGGCTGGGGCCCGTTTGGCCGCACCAACGACGCTGGGCTGGACCGCGCCATCATCGCCGCCACCCGCGACGCCCTGGGCCCGGACGTGCAGCTGTTTGTTGACCCCGGCGCCAGCGATGCCCATTGGCCGCAGGGCCTGAAGTGGGCGCTGCGCACGGCGGACATGCTGGCCGACTACCAGGTGGGCTGGTTTGAAGAAGCGCTCAAGCCCGATGCTCTGGAGGATTTTTGCGTACTGCGGCGCGCCAGCCCGGTGCCGATTGCCGGCGGTGAGGTGCTGACGCGGCGCCAGTCGTTCCAGCCCTGGTTGGAGCGCGGCGCCTTTGACATCGTACAGCCCGATGTGACCAAGGTGGGTGGCATCAGCGAGCAGCGCCGCATCGTCTGGATGGCCCAGGACCACGGCATACGCTATGTCGGTCATGGCTGGAACACCGCGCTGGGGGTGGCGGCCGATCTGCAATTGGCCACGGCCTTCCCCGGCGTGGACCTGGTGGAATTTATCGGTGGCAGTCCGTATGTGGACGGCATTTTGCGCGAGCCATTTGTGCTGGACGCCGATGGCATGCTTCCCATTCCCGACAAGCCCGGGCTGGGCATTGAGCTTGACCCCGCTGGCGTGGCCCGCTACACGCCGGACGCAGCTCCGCTGTTTGCGGCCTGACCAGGACACTGGCCAAGGCGCTTGACCCAACCCGGAGGGCATGTCTGATGAGTCCGCTGTTTTCTCTGAAGGGGCGGGTTGCCCTGGTGACCGGCGCATCGCGCGGCCTGGGTTTTGCCATGGCCCGCGCCCTAGCCGACGCCGGGGCCTTGGTGGTACTGAACGGCCGCGATGCCAGCACCCTCACGGCGCGGTGCGCCGAGATCGAGGCAGCAGGTGGAAAGGCAGCCATCGCCGCCTTCGATGTGTGTGACCGACCTGCGGCTGATGCGGCCATCGATGACATCGTCGCTCGTTTTGGCAAGCTGGACATCCTGATCAACAACGCGGCCTTTGGTGTGCCGCGTGAATTTTTTGATATTTCTGACGATGACTGGCGCCTGTCCATGAACGTGGCGCTGGATTCCTGCTTTCGCCTGTCGCGCAAGGCCGCCGCCGGCATGGTCGCGCAAGGCTGGGGCCGCATCATCATGATCTCGTCGGTCAATGCCCGCATTGGCCGCGGCACCAACACGCCCTACATCACGGCCAAGGCGGGTCTGGAGGGCTTGGCGCGTGGCATGGCCTCTGAATTGGCGACGCGGGGTGTCACGGTCAACTGCATCGCGCCGGGCTATATGGCGACCGACATCAACACGGCGTTCCGGGCGCAGCCTGGCAAGTATGACTGGATTTCCAACCGCACGCCCATGAAACGTTGGGGCGCACCAGAAGATTTGATGGGTGCGGCGGTATTTCTGGCCAGTGAGGCCTCGGCCTTCATGACCGGGCAGGTGATGGTGATCGACGGCGGCATGACGGTCGCCATTTGACGGCAGACCATCGGAGCAACTACACAAGGAACCATGTCATGGAGAAGCCAATGAGTCCCTCAACCGTCTCATGCAGCATAGACCTGCACGCCCCGGGCAAGCAGATCGGCCATCTGCGCATCAACAAGATCACCAACACCGCGGGCTGGGCCAGCACCTTCATCCACATCGGCTGCATTGCGCAGGGTGACGGGCCCACCGTGCTGGTGCTGGCGGGCAACCATGGCGACGAGTATGAGGGGCAGGTGGCCGCCATGCGGTTGCTGCAGGAGCTGCAGCCCGAGCAGGTGACCGGGCGGGTGATTGTGATTCCGGTGCTGTCGCCGGCCGCCTCCAAGGGCAACACCCGCAACTGGCCTTCGGGCGCCAACTTCAACCGCGCGTTTCCGGGTCGCCCGGACGGCCCGCCGCATGAGCAGCTGGCCGATTACCTGACCCGCGTGCTGTTCCCCATGGCCGACGTGGTGATCGACATGCACGCGGGCGGGCGCAGCGCCTATTTCCTGCCCTGCTCGCACATGCACGTTGTGGACAACCCGGCGCAGCGCAAAGCCATGCTCGAAGCGATGGAGGCCTGGTGCACGGACCACCACTACCTGTACATCGACGTCAACGGCAATGGCCTGTTGCCGGTCGAGGCCGAAAACCAAGGCAAGCTGGTGATCACCACCGAGCTCGGCGGCGGCGGCCGCACCCCGGCTCCGATCCACCGGCTGGCCTGGGAGGGTTTGAACAACGTGCTGCGCCACGTGGGCGTGCAAAAGGGCCAGGTGCAGACCCGGGCCAGTCTGGGCCTGCCGCCGGCTGTGATCATCGACGGCCGTGACCCGCGCAACATCGTGGTGTCACCGGAAGACGGCATGTTCGAAGCCCTTCTGGAGCCCGGCGACCCGGTGGTGGCCGGCCAGCCCGTGGGCCGCCTCTGGTTCATGGACCGCCCCGACCGCCCGGCCATTCTGCTGCGGTCACCCACCGATGGCATCGTGGTGGTGACCAAGGCGATCCCGATCACGGAGCAGGGTGATTGCGTGTTTGTGGTGGGCACACCGATAGACCGGTCTGCGCTGCTATAGCGGCCCCGCCTCGATTTGAATTCCGTACTGATAGAGTCACGCCATGCAAGCCTCTGTCATCGCGTCCCACCGCTTCGGTTACTCAGAGACCAGCCTCACTTCCCTACAGTCCGACCCACGCGGTTGGGTGCTCGAGCAGTTCAAGCAGCCTGCAGCCATGGATACTGGCGGTTTGGTTGACAGCGTGGCGGCACTGCAATTGACCCGCGAAGTCCTCAAGGGAGCGCTAGCGGCCAAGCCTGTTGAACCGGGCGGCAAACCAGACGATGATTTGGGGCCGATGACGCCATCCCGGCTGACGCTGCGCAAGACCAATGTGAAGGGCTTGCAGCGGCGCTGGCAGCACGCCATTGCGACGCCTACCCCTGTCGCCGAGCGTTGGGTGAATTTTTGGGCCAATCATTTTTGTGTGGCGTCGACCAAGGGCACCATGATCGCCCTCGTATGGCCGCACGAATACGAAGCGATCCGGCCCAACGCATTTGGCAGTTTCAGGGAGCTCTTACGCGCCGCCGTTGTGCATCCCGCCATGTTGATTTATCTGGACAATGCGCAATCGATCGGCCCGCAATCGCGCGCTGGCCAATTGCGCAGCAAAGGACTGAACGAGAACCTGGCGCGCGAGCTGCTTGAGCTGCACACGCTGGGTGTCAACAGTGGTTACACGCAACAGGATGTGACTCAGACGGCACACCTGCTGACCGGCTGGACGGTCAACCCGCAAACTGGCGGCAAGGCCGGGTTCGTCCCGGCACTGCACCAACCCGGCCCTAAAACGATACTTGGCAAACGGTACGCCGAAGGACCACAAGCCCTCGACCAACTGCTCGACGACCTAAGCCGACACCCAGCGTGCGCCAATTTTGTGGCGACCAAGCTGGTACGTCATTTTGTGACCGATGATCCGCCCGCCGCACTCGTGGCGTGGGTGGCGCGTCGATTTCGCGAAAGCAGTGGTGATCTGATGGCGCTGGCCACGGCCCTCTTCAGCCATGATCTGGCGTGGAGCCCAGCGAACCCACCCAAGTTCAAGCGCCCGGAAGAGCTGATGGTATCGGCCCACCGTGTGCTCAAAATCCCGGTGGCCTCGGTCGAGCGGGCTGTTGTTGAATTGAAGGGGATGGGCCAGGCGGTCGGCCAGGCGCCATCCCCTCAGGGGTGGCCCGACCGTACAGAGGATTGGTTGTCTCCTGATACTTTGAGAAAGCGCGTCCAGTGGGCGGACCGCTTTGGTGACCTCAACCGGCATGCTGCAGATGCCCGTGGCCTGGCACGTCTGGCCTGGGGTGAAGACCTCAGTCAGAGCTCGCGTGTGCAGATTGACAATGCAGACAGCAGTGCACAGGCACTGGCGCTGGCGCTGGCGAGTCCCGAGTTTCAAAGGAGATAAGCGAATGCAGACAACGCTGACCCGTCGCGCCGGATTGCGCTTGCTGGGCGCGGCAGGTGCTTTTCTACCGCTCCGGATGGTGTTTGCCGCACCAGTGTCAACCCATGAAGCTGCAGGCCCACGCCTTGTCGTGGTCATGCTGCGCGGCGCGCTGGACGGTCTGGCGGCAGTGCCGGCTCGGGGAGATCCGGCTTGGTCGGCGCTGCGCACCGACGAGGATGCTGCGGCCGGAGCGCTGCCATTGGACGCCACCTTCTCCATGCACCCAGCACTGTCAAATCTGCACCGCTGGTACACCCGCAAGGAGCTGCTGGTGGTGCATGCCACCGCCAGCCCCTACCGGGAGCGCTCGCATTTCGATGCTCAGCAATTGCTCGAAAGTGGCGGCGAGCGGCCGTTCGTCCTGAGTACCGGCTGGTTGGGCCGCGCGCTGCAGACCCGTGACAAGCGAGCGGTAGCCATCACCGCCGCGATGCCGCTGGCACTGCGCGGTGCCGATGGCGCAAGCACATGGACGCCTGACCGACAACGGCCGGTAGACCAGGATCTCATGTCGAGGGTGGCACTGATGTACCGCGGTGACGGCCCACTGGCCGCCGCATTCGGCGAGGCAGCTGTCCAAAAAGACATGGCGATGGACGCTGATGGCGGGCCCGGATTGGCCAGCCTGGCCAGGCAGGCCGGCATTTTCCTGGCCGACCCCAACGGGCCCCGGGTGGCCTGGCTGGAGGCAGGCGGCTGGGACACCCATGCCAACCAGCACGCCAGGCTGGGGCGCCTGCTTGACGGGCTCGACGAGGCGCTGGCAGCGTTGCGCGAGGGCCTGGGAGCCCAATGGGCCAACACCACTGTGCTGGTCATGACCGAGTTTGGCAGGTCGGCGCGTTTCAACGGTTCAGGTGGCACTGACCACGGCACGGGAGGTGTTGCATTCCTTGCCGGTGGCGGCGTCGCGGGCGGCACGGTTCTTACCGACTGGCCGGGACTGGCCGGCGGGCAATTGTTTGAGGGGCGCGACCTGAAACCCACGATTGACCTGCGATCGGTCATGGTCCCCATCGTGCAGCGCCAGTTTGGACTGGACCCAGCGCAGATCCAGTCCAATATATTGCCGGGCGCCATCGCTACCCGGCATTCGCTGTGGCGCACATGATCTTTTTCTTGAGCATCTTGCAGAGTCAACAAATTCACGGGGAAATTGGATCTTGCTCTGCCAAGAATGGGGTCGCGCGATAGCAGGGCTTACAGGCCCCAAAGACTGGGGCACTGTAGAGGGCGGTGATTGCGGGTCTCCATGACCGGGCGACCTGCTACTGCCGTGTGTGACTGGCGCGGTGGCGCAGGAAAACCGCCCCGCGCAGAGCCGCATGTTTGGTCCGGCGACCCGCCATGCGCTTGCGCCACATCCGGAAAGACGATGGCTTCAAGTGCCGCCGCATCAAATCGATCACCGCAGATTCTGTCAAACCAAATTGGGCCTCAATCGCTTCAAAGGTGGTGCGGTCCTCCCAAGCCATTTCCACAATGCGAGAGATGCTCGATTCACAAAACGCCTCAGAGGCCTTGGCAGAGCGGGTGGAAGGAGATGGCATGGCGGTTTTTGGCAGTCCGATACGCGTCGCGCTCGAAGGCAGGTCGTAGGGTGGCTTTGAAGAGGTCATATATGCCGTTTGGCCTTGTCCGGTATAGGTTTATAGCTATTCTTATTATAGCGCTTGATAGACCGCATCCAACACCCGCTGCCGCCGCGGGTCCACCCCGTCGTCAAAGCCGAGCAGGTGGTTGGTGACAAAGGCGAAGCCCAGGCTGCGCGCCGGGTCGGCAAAGGCGACTGAGCCGCCCCAGCCGGTATGCCCGAAGTTGCCGGGGCCGACATGCGGGCCGAAGCCCACGGCGTCGCGGCGAAAGCCGGCGCCAAACACGGTGGGCGCCAGAAAGCAGGCGTCAAGCCCGTCAAAGCGCACGGCCACCGCATGGGCCAGCCCCTGCGCTGACAGCAGGCGCACGCCGCCCAATTCACCGCCCCGCGCCAGGGCACCGTAAAGGCGTGCCAGCGAGCGGGCGTCAGACTGGGCGTTGGCACCGGGAATCTCCGCCGCGCGCCAGGCCCGCTGGTTGGGTGCGCTGGCGTCCAGGTTGCGGTTTTGGAAGGCGGCGGGATAGGCGCTTTTTTCGCCTTGGCGCACCCAGTCGTAGGCCTTGGGGCCGACCGACATCTGCGCCGCCCGTGGGTCATCTGCGGCGGCCAGGCCAATGTGAAGGTCCAGCTGGAGCGGTTTGGCGATGTCCTCGGCAATGAAGCCGCCGGCCGAGCGGCCGTCGATGCGGCGTATCAGCTCACCGGCCAGGAAGCCATAGGTGAGCGGGTGGTAAACGCAGCAGCTGCCGGGTGGCCATAGCGGCGCCATGGCGGCCAGTGCATTGACCACAGGGTGCCAGCCATAGAGTTCCTCATCTGACAGATGCACGTTCAGGCCATCCAGCCCGGCCTGGTGCGACATCACCTGATCCACGGTGATGGCGCCTTTGCCGTTGGCCGCAAACTCAGGCCAGTACCGGGCCACAGGGGCGGCGTAATCCAGTTGGCCGCGATCGGCCAGCATGGCAATCGCCAGCGCCATCACGCCCTTGCCCACTGACCAGACGTTGACCAAAGTGTCGGCCTGCCAGGCCGCGCTGCGGTCCAGCGTGCGGTGACCACCCCAGAGGTCGACCACCGTTTCGCCATTCACCACCACCGCCAATGCCGCGCCCAACTCCAGGCCGTCGGCAAAACTGCGGGCAAAGGCCTCGCGCACGGCGGCAAAACGGGGGCTGGTGTTGCCGCTGATCGTGGGGGAAGGCGCGTTCATGGTGTCATCCATTGGGTGTGGCTTGGCCGGCCGGCCAAATGCAGGGTGCCGGTGGCTGCCGGCGTAGAGGCGATGAGCCGGCCGCGCCGGAACACCTTGAGCCGGGTGGCGCGCAGGCGCAGCGCCTCCACCGGGTCGCGCGCCTGCAGCAGCACAAAGTCAGCGTGGCAGCCGGGCTGTAGGCCGTAGCCTTCCAGGCCCAGAATGCGCGCCGGGTTGACGGTCACTGCCTCAAAGCATTGGCGCATGGCGGCCTGGCTGGTCATTTGTGCCACGTGCAGGCCCATGTGGGCGACTTCGAGCATGTCGCCACTGCCCAGCGAGTACCAGGGGTCCATCACGCAATCCTGGCCAAAGCCCACGTTGATGCCGGCCGCCAGCAGCTCGGGCACGCGCGTCATGCCGCGCCGTTTGGGGTAGCTGTCGTGCCGGCCCTGGATGGTGATGTTGATCAACGGGTTGGCCACCGCCGACAGGCCGGCCTCGGCCATCAGCGGCAGCAGCTTGCTGACGTAGTAGTTGTCCATGCTGTGCATGGAGGTCAGGTGTGAGCCATTGACCCGGCCCTGCAGGCCCAGGCGCTGCGCGTGGTAGGTCAGAGTTTCCACATGGCGCGACAGGGGGTCGTCGGTTTCGTCGCAGTGCATGTCCACGCGCAGGCCGCGCGCGGCGGCGATCTCCATCAGCAGCCGCACGCTCTCGACGCCGTCGGCCATGGTGCGCTCAAAGTGCGGAATGCCGCCGACCACGTCCACACCCATGTCGAGCGAGCGCTGCAGCTGCGCCATGGCGCCCGGGCTGCGCAGCACGCCGTCCTGCGGAAAGGCCACCAGTTGCAGGTCGAGGTAAGGCGCCACCTGGCGCTTGACCTCCAGCAGCGCCTCCACCGCCAGCAGGCGCGGGTCGCAGATGTCGACGTGGCTGCGGATCGCCAGCAGGCCCTTGGCCACGGCCCAGTCGCAATAGGCCAGCGCGCGTTCGATCAGCGCCTCCTGCGTCAGCAGCGGTTTGAGCTCACCCCACAGGGCAATGCCTTCGAGCAGCGTGCCCGACTGGTTGACGCGTGGCAGGCCATAGCTCAGCGTGGCGTCCATGTGAAAGTGGGCGTCAACAAAGGGCGGGCTCAGCAGCAGGCCCTCCGCGTCCAGCGTCTCGGCCGCCGGGGCTTGCAGGCCGGGGGTAACTTCGACAATGCGGCCCATCTGCACGGCGACGGACATGTGGCTGCGCCCATCGGGCAGCGTGGCGTTGTGAATCAACAGGTCCAGCATTCAGCGTTCTCCCTTGCGGTAAGGTTTCATCAGGGCCTGCGGGTAGCTGGCCCGCCGCGCTACCCGCAAAGGAGCGAATAAGCTACAAACTTTATAGCATGCTATCGTTGCTGGACAATGGCTAGCGCCTGTTTTGACTCAGGTTCCCGCCCGCTCCAGCATCGCGTGCAGCAGCACGTTGCAGCCGGCGGTGATGTGCTCGGCCTTGGCGTCTTCAATTTCATTGTGGCTAATGCCGTTTTTGCAGGGGATGAAGATCATGCCGCTGGGCGCGAGCTTGGCCATGTAGACCGCGTCGTGCCCGGCGCCGGACACCACCGGCATGTTGGAGTAGCCCAGTTGTTGCGCGGCACGCGCCACGGCGTCAATGCAGTTGCTGTGAAAGCCCTGCGCCGGGTAGCTGGACACCAGCTCGATCTTGACGTCCAGCCCGCTTTGCTGGCTGAGCCGGGCGGCAAAGGCCTTGACCTC
>JBAXMQ010000012.1:0-48177 GCA_037134215.1 Betaproteobacteria bacterium | reverse complement strand
ACAGCAAAGGCAGAGGCGACGGCGAAGGCGTCGACCTTGCCGGCCATGCGCGAGATGGCTGCCTCAAGCGCGTCCAGGTCGAGCGGCAGACGCGCTTCACCATTGTGGTCATGACCGCCCGCCACCGATTCGACCGGCATGCCCGGGAAGGCCTGGGCGATACCCGTGCGTGCCACCATGGCTGCATCAAAGCCGATCAACACCACACCGACCGCACTGCCATGGCCTTCTACGACTGCGTTGGTGGCCAGGGTAGTTGATACCGACACCAGCGAGATATCCTGCGGCTGCAGGCCCTGCGGCAACAGGCCGACGGCCCGCGTGATGGCTTCCGCAACGCCGAGGGCCAGGTCCCCTTTGGTTGTGATGGCTTTGGCAGAAGAAATAACTTGGTGGCTGCCAGCGTCAATGACGGCTGCGTCGGTGTAGGTGCCCCCGGTATCTACCCCCACCAGATAGGTCTTGGAAGCAGGGGTGGGGTGTGGGCTGGCGATCATGGCGTGGTGGCGTTGGGACGAAGGGGAGCGAACGGTTCAGGCCGAGAGTGTGCCACCAGTCTCGTGCCACAGGTTCAGGGATGGCAATGACAGCCTTGAGATGGTGCGCGGCCTGCGGGGCAAGGTCAATGTGTGGTTGATGCCGTACCAAGATTAACTTATGCTCTGAGCGTTGAGACAAGCAAAACAAAGGCACAGCCTCCATGAAGACGATCAAATCGTTTCCACGCAAGGTTCGGGAGATTCCCAACCTGTTTATCCCACTGCCCGACGGCACTCTGCTTGCAGCCCGGCTGTGGCTGCCAGCCGACGCTGACAGGCGGCCGGTACCAGCCCTGCTCGAATACCTGCCCTACCGCAAGCGCGATGGCACCATCGTGCGCGACGCCTTGACCCACCCCTACCTGGCTGGACACGGTTACGCCTGCATCAGGGTGGACATGCGGGGTAACGGCGACTCAGACGGCATCATGCTCGACGAGTACGCCGAGCAGGAACTGGCTGATGCCGAGGCCGTGATTGCCTGGCTGGTGCAGCAAACCTGGTGCACAGGCAAGGTGGGCATGATGGGCATCTCCTGGGGCGGCTTCAACGGCCTGCAGGTCGCCGCGCGCCGCCCCCCGGGCCTCAAGGCCATCATCACCCTGTGCTCTACAGACGACCGCTACAGCGACGACATCCACTACAAAGGCGGATGCCTGCTCAATGAAAATCTGGGCTGGTCGGCCACCATGTTTGCCTACTCGTCCAGACCGCCAGACCCGGCGCTGGTCGGTGACCACTGGCGTGAGATGTGGTTGGCGCGGCTGCAGGCCGAGCCGCTGCTGGCCATCCCCTGGCTCGAACACCCGCACCGTGATGCCTACTGGCAACACGGCTCAGTATGCGAGGATATTGGCGCCATTGACGCCGCCGTGCTGGCCATTGGCGGCTGGAACGATGCCTACACCAATGCCGTGCCGCGTCTGGTCAGCACAGTGCAGGCGCCAGTGAAAGGCATCATTGGTCCCTGGGCCCACAAGTACCCCCATTTCGCGGTTCCAGAGCCACGCATCGGATTCCTGCAGGAGGCCCTGCGCTGGTGGGACCGCTGGCTCCAAGACCAGCCAACCGGCGTGGAGCAAGACGCGGCATTTCGCACCTACATCATGGACTTGGGACGACCGGGCGCTTCGATCACGCACATACCAGGCCGCTGGGTCAGCGACCAAGTGTGGCCGGCCGACCGCCTTGATCTTCAGCGCTGGTACCTCAACCAGGACGGCCTGGGCCGCGAACCCAGCGCCAAAAGCCGACGCAGCATCACCTCGCCGCAGCACACAGGCGCCGACAGCGGCGAGTACTGCATCATCTGGATGGGTCCGGAGTTCCCGGGCGACCAGCGGCACGATGACTCGGGCTCACTGACCTTTGACTCGGCCCCCTTGGCGCGGGATGTTGATCTGGTTGGCGCCACCGTGCTGAACCTGCGGGTCAGCGCAGACCGGCCGGTGGCCATGGCCGCAGTGCGGCTCAATGCGGTGTGGCCCGATGGCGCCGTGTCCCGCCTGACCTATGCAGTAGTCAACCTGTGCCACCGCGACAGCCACGAACACCCGGAGGCGCTGGCGCCGGGCAAGACCTACACACTGCGCATCCAGCTCGACGACGTGGCCTACCGCATCCCCAAAGGCCACCGGCTGCGGGTCTCCATCTCGACCAGCTACTGGCCGCTGATCTGGCCGGCGCCGGAGCCGGTCACACTGACGGTGCAAACCGGCGCGAGCTACATCGATGTACCGGTGCGCAAACCTGGGCGCAATGAAACAGCCCCGGTTTTTGCCCCGGCAGAGGCGGCGCCAGCCGTCAAGATGACCGTCCTGGACAAGCCCTGGAACAAGCGGGAAGTGGTGGTTGACCAACGCACTGGCGAGCGACGCATGAGCATCGTCGACGACTTTGGCCGCAGCATGATCGACGAACACGGCCTGACCACCTGGGGCTGCGGCCGCGAGACCTACAGCATCCTGCCTGACGACCCGCTCTCGGCCAAAGCAAGCTGCCACTGGTCAATGGAGACCTCACGCGGCGACTGGAAAGTACGCACCGAAACCTATTCGGCCATGACCGCCACGCTGTCCCACTGGCACGTGACCGGGCGGCTAGAGGCCTATGAAGGCGAAACCCAGGTCCTGGTGCGCGAGTGGAACAAAAAAATCAAGCGCCACTTGCTTTGAGTTAGGCGCCACCGGATCGTCGACCACGTCCGCGTGCCAGATTGGCGCCGGGCGCAGCGCCACCGAGGCGGCTCTGCTCACCCGCCCACTGGGCTCGCGCCCCCGTCGATACCTCACCCAGTTGGGTCACGATGGCCTCAAGCGCAGGGCTGCTGGAACGGGTGTGAGCTTCCAGCGCATCGCGCATCGCACGCAGGTGCTTGGCGGTCGTGCCGCAGCAACCGCCAATGATGCGGGCGCCTGCATCGAGCGACATCTTGGCATAAACCGCCATCAATTCGGGGGTGCCGTTGTAGCAGATAGCGCCATCGACGTACTGTGGGATGCCGCAATTGCCCTTGGCCACCAACACCACCTCCGGGCCCATCGCTTCGGCCAGGTTGTGGATGCAGGCCACCACTTCGGAGGCACCAATACCGCAATTGGTGCCACAGGCCGCCAGCCGCGGGACCAAGGCTTTCTCCAAACCAGCGAAGTCGCTGGGCGAGATGCCCATCATGGTGCGGCCATTGGTGTCAAAGCTCAGGGTGCAGACAATAGGTAAGCCCACCGTGGCCGCGCCAGCTACCGCGGCTTCAACCTCCTCCTTGGAGGACATGGTCTCCAGCCACAACACATCCACCCCGCCGGCCGCCAGGCTTCGGGCCTGCTCGGCAAACGCCTCTTTGGCCAGCTCGAAGCTCAATGGCCCGATGGGCGCCATGATTTCGCCGGTCGGCCCCATGCTGCCGGCCACTGCCACCATGCGGCCACTCGCATCCGCCACCTGACGCGCCAAGCGTGCCGCCGCTTCATTGAGCTCTGCCACGCGAGATTCTGCACGGTGCAGTTTCAGCCGGTAGGCGGTGCCGCCAAAGCTATTGGTCAGAAGGATGTCAGCCCCGGCATCGACAAAACTTTGATGCAGTGCGCTGATGCGGTCAGGGTGATCAATATTCCAGAGTTCGGGGGCGTCGCCAGACATCAGGCCAACATCAAACAGGTTGCTGCCAGTGGCACCATCGGCCAACAACCAAGGGCGCGAGGCCAGCAGGCTGGAAAAACGGTTACTCGATAGCTCGGGGGTGGGTGCAGAGGTCATGGGGGCTCGTTAAGGTCAGGACCAGCGGCCCTCTGAGACCAACTTTACCTGATCTCGTACGTGTCGATCACCAGCCAATTGTCATGGGCTGTGACACTCAAGCCATGCGCGAGTTGCTCAGCGGCATGCTGGTCACGCAGCTTTGCCATGTTGTTCAGCTGGTGCTGGGTGCGCGACATGAACAGGCGCAGAGCGCCCTGCGCCACATCAGCGCTGCGAAACAGCATAGGACCATCGCTGAGAGGCGTATCGCCAGCCACCAGGATCGGGCGTTTCCAGAGATGCACATAGGTGTGTATGGCAGCCTGTTTACCTTCGTACCAGGGCAACGGTGCCCAAAGGGTCGGTGTTAACTCATGGTCCAGCAGGTCGGCAGGCCGGTAGCAGCCGTCCCTGATCAATTTGCGAGCCGTCGTCACTTGGCCGGTCTGCCTGTCCTTCAGCAACAGGGATACGCCAATGACATTCTCCGGCTTAACGGCATAGCCATAGCGGGGGTCCGCCAGGACCATGCGCACCAACTCTTCACTGGCCGCACTGACAACGAACACTTCGATGCCATGCGACATCAAAGCCTGGTACAACGCCTGCTGGCCGCGCAACAGCCGTGGCCGCTCTACCAGGGTATCGCGCAGTTCGCCGTCCACGAGTGATTGGACCGGAATCGGCCGGCTGTCCGACAGCAGATCGTCGAGCTGCTGCTTCAATTCCCGCAGCGTAAAGCCGGCAAAGATCTGGGAAGCCCAGGGGTAAGAGATCTGGTCGTCCAGCCCGCACAGGCGCTGGTAATAACGGTGCAGGGTCTCGGGCCGGCCCGGCAGGTCTTGAAAAGGAATCACGGCCAGCGATGGCGCCATGGTTTCCCGGGTCAGCAGCCGCTTGTGCTCCATGAAGGGCAGCAGGGCCCCGAGCAGATCATGCTGGTAACTGGTGTTATCAGCGTCAAAAATGGCGAATGCACCCTGATGGGCATGCCTGTGAATCAATGCAGTGAGGCGCTCCCGGGCCGAAGCCGGCCAGGCGGCGAGCATTTCCTCCAAAGGCCGGAGCGCCAGGGTCTGTGATGTGACAGGTCCCATGGGATTTGCCTCAGCGCTGCTGGGACATGTAATTGGGATGTTCAAACACGGGCACGGTCATAGGCAGCATGGGCACCCGACCGCGAATGGCGTCAGACAGCTTCTCTGCCATCATGATGGTGGGGGCGTTGAGGTTGCCGCTCACCACCCGCGGCATGATGGAGGCGTCGATCACGCGCAGCCGCTCCACGCCATGAACCTGCCCGAGCGCATCCGTCACAGCCATCTCGTCGGTGCCCATCCGGCAAGTGCCTGCAGGGTGGTAGGCGGTCTCGGCATGGGCCCGGATGTGCGCATCGATCGCCTCGTCGCTTTGCACGCTGGCGCCAGGGGACAACTCAGCGCCGCGAAAAGCGTCAAACGCGGTTTGTTGAAAGATCTCTCGTGTCAGGCGCACGGCGGCCCGCATCTCCTTGCGATCCTGTTCGGTGCTCATGTAGTTGAACAAAATCCGCGGCGGCGTTATCGCCTTGGCATCGCGCAAACGGACGTGGCCTCGGCTGGTGGCTCGCATGGGGCCGACATGGGCCTGGAATCCATGGCAAGTCGCCGGCGACTTGCCGTCGTAGCGAACCGCCATGGGCAAAAAATGGTATTGCAGGTCCGGGTGACGAACGCCAGGCTCGCTACGGATAAAGCCACCCGACTCGAAATGGTTGGTGGCCCCCAGGCCAGTGCGGAACAACAGCCATTCCATTCCAATTTTCAGCTTGTTGAGAGGCTGGAGCGCAGAAAACAGTGTGATGGGCTGTTTGCATTCGAACTGCACATAAGTCTCTAGGTGATCCTGAAGGTTCTCACCCACGCCCGGCAGTGGTGCTGTCACGCTGATGCCAAGTGTGTGCAACTCCTGCACCGGACCAACACCCGAGAGTTTGAGCAGCTGGGGCGAATTGATGGACCCGCCCGCCAGAATCACCTCTTTGTCGGCTCTTAGCTGCTGCAATTGCCCGCGATGGAACACTTCGATACCAACCGCCCGGCGTGACTCGTTGCCATCGAACACCACGCGTGTCACCAGGCTGCGCATCTGAACCGTCAGATTTTTGCGCTTCCATGCCGGTCGCAGGTACGCCATCGCCGTGCTCCAGCGACGGCCTTCGTGCACGGTCATGTCCATCGGCCCCAGACCCTCTTGCTGATAACCATTCATGTCAGCGGTATAGGGATAGCCCGCCTGCTGGCCGGCTTCTATGAAAGCTCGGTAAAGCGGGTTGCGGCAGGCCCCGGTGCTGACATGCAATGGGCCGGCGTCGCCTCGGTAAAGATCGCCGCCCTGTGCACGGGTCTCGGCTTTGCGAAAATAAGGCAGGCAATGCGCATAGGACCAACCCTCAAGCCCCGCGACACTGGCCCAGCCATCGTAATCAAGCGCATGGCCGCGAACATAGACCATGCCGTTGATCGACGAGGACCCGCCAATGACCCGGCCCCGGGGACAATGAATTCGGCGGTTGTCCATGAAAGGCTCGGGCTCGGACTCGTACAGCCAGGAGTATTTTTTGTTGGCCATCGGGTAAGACAGCGCAGAGGGCATGTGGATGAACAGGCTGTGATCCAGTGCACCGGCCTCAACCAACAAGACACTGGCCGCACCATCCTCGCTCAGCCGGTTGGCCACGACACAACCCGCAGAACCAGCGCCCACAATGATGTAGTCAAACGTCGTCATGTATCTGGACGACCCGTCACCGGTAACTGCAAGCCACTTGGCCGAGTTCGACATAGACCGTCTTGAGTTGCGTGTAATGGTCCATCGCCACCATGCTGTTTTCATGGCCGATGCCAGACTCTGCGGCCCCGCCAAAAGGCATCTCGATGGGCGTGACGTTGTAATTGTTGATCCAGCAGATGCCGGCCTTCAGTCGCGATACGACACGGTGCGCACGTGAGAGGTCGGAGGTGAAAACGCCGGCAGCCAAACCATAGCGTGTGTTGTTGGCGCGGCGGACAACCTCGTCCTCATGGTCAAACACCAGCATGGACAGGACGGGGCCGAAAATCTCTTCCCGGACGATGCGCATGTGATCCTGGCAGTCTGAAAAAATCGTCGGCGCCACGAAACTGCCGCCGTCGCAACCGGGAATCTCGAGGCGATGTCCCCCGAAGCTGAGGGTGGCACCTTCAGCCAGGCCGCTGTCAATGTAATCCATGACCTTGTCGGCGTGGGCGGCTGAAATCAAGGCGCCGACCTCGGTGAGTTCGTCCATCGGATCGCCCACCCTGAGCAATGCGGTGCGCTCTTTCAATCTGGCCAGAAACCGGTCCGCCAAACCGCGCTGCACGAAGACCCGGGTGCAATTGGTGCAGACCTCGCCCTGGGTGTAAAAATTGCCCATCATGGCCGCGGCAACGGCCTGCTCCAAATCGGCATCCTCAAACACAATCAACGGCGACTTGCCACCCAACTCCATGGTCAGACGCTTGAGCGTGCCCGCAGCGGTCTGCATGACCTGTTTACCCGTCGGAACCGAGCCGGTCAGCGACACTTTGGCCACACCGGGATGGGCCGCCAGCAGGGCACCGGTACCGCCACGACCCTGCAGCACATTGAACACGCCAGGCGGCACACCAGCCTCCAGATAGATCTCAGCCAACTTCAAGGCCGTTACCGGCGTGAGCTCCGATGGCTTGAAAATCATGGCGTTGCCGGCGGCCAAGGCAGGCGCTGATTTCCAGCAAGCGATTTGCAAGGGGTAGTTCCAGGCACCGATGCCAACGCAGACCCCGAGTGGCTCGCGCCGCGTGTAGGCGAACGCATTTTTCAGCGGGTACTGCGCGCCCATCAAGGTGGCTGCCGCACCGGCAAAAAACTCGATGCAATCGGCGCCGCTTTGCACATCGACCACCAGCGCCTCCTGCAGCGGCTTGCCGCAATCGCGCACCTCCAATTCCGCCAGCTCCCGATTACGCAGACGCAGCAAGTCGGCAGCCCGACGAAGAACACGACCGCGCTCAGTGCCGGTGAGTGCCGACCACCGTTCAAAACCCTGCTGAGCGCTGGCCACAGCCGCCTCAACATCGGCAGCATTGGCATCCCAAACCGCCGCAAGGGACTGACCGGTCGCCGGATTGAGGGTCTCAAAACGCGCCCCCGAGCCATGCAGTGGCATACCCCCTACAAAACTTGGAATACTCGACGCGCCCATGGCATGCAACCCGAGGTCAATCGGCCTTCGCCGTGCGTCGGGCAGCTCGCCGACTGCGCACACTGCCCTCAGATTCGACGACGGTTCGCTCCGGCAGGTTCACAACCTGTCTCAGACATTCAAATGGCGCCGTCAGATGCGGAATTGCCATCGCTTCGACAAAGAATTCCTGGAACCTTGGCTCCACTGCGGTCTCGATTTTTTCAACCCGACGCACCAGTTGCTCAATCTCTCGGCGCGAGCGTTGGTCCAACAGGGCGATCCGTGCGCCCGTGCCCGCCGCATTGCCTGCGGAACTGACCTGCTCAAGCTCACAGTCAGGAATCATGCCCAGCACCATCGCGTATTTGACATCGATGTGGCTGCCAAAGGCACCCGCCAGCCGGATCCGGTCTACCTTGTCAATGCCCATGCGCTCCATCAGCAAACGCACACCAGCATACAAGGCCGCCTTGCCCAATTGGATGGCCCGAACATCGTTTTGCATCACCTTCAATGCAGGCGCGCTGCCCGTTGCCTGGTACAACTCGTAGGAAAAGGTGCGGCCATCGGCCTGAATCCGGGGATTGCGGGCGGCCAGATCGCCGTTAATGGTGCCATCATGGCGGATGATGCCAGCCAAGTACATCTCGGCCAGAACCTCGATGATGCCGGAACCACACACCCCTGTCACGCCAGACCCGGTCACCGCCGCGTCAAACCCAGCCTCGTCCGACCAGAGCTCACAGCCGATCACCTTGAACCTGGGCTCTAGGGTCACCGGGTCGATGCGGACCCGCTCAATCGCGCCCGGCGCGGCCCGCTGACCACAGCTGATCTGGGCGCCCTCAAAGGCCGGACCGGTCGGGCTGGAGCAAGCCAAAAGGCGCTGGTTGTTACCGAGGACAATTTCAGCATTGGTGCCAACGTCAACCAGCAGGCTGACCTTGTCCGACAGATCCGGGCGCTCCGCCAAGATCACGCCCGCCGTGTCGGCACCGACATGCCCAGCAATGCAGGGCAGCACGTAGATCCGGGCGTTGCGGTGGATCAGGAAGTCGATCTCAACGGCCCACAGGGTCATGGCACGGTCAGTGGCCAGCGCAAAAGGAGCACCACCAAGCTCCACCGGGTTGATGCCCAGCAGCAGGTGGTGCATGATGGGGTTACCAACGAAAGTCGCCTCCAGAATGTCCTGTGGTGAGATTCCCGCCTGCGAGGCCACGTCTTGTGCAAGTTCATTCAAGGCGGCCCGAACGGCAGTGGTCATCTCTTTTTCCCCGCCGGGATTCATCATGACGTAGGAGACCCGGCTCATCAGGTCTTCGCCAAAGCGGATCTGGGGGTTCATCACGCCCGCTGAAGCCACCACTTCACCCGAAGCCAGGTGGCACAAATGCGCGGCAATGGTGGTCGATCCGACGTCCACCGCGAGCCCATAGACATGCTCTTTGAATCCCGGCCACACCGCCACAATTTGCTGGCCAGCATGGACAGCAACGGTCACTTTCCATTGGCCATCGCGCAACGCCACCTGCAATTGCTGTAGCACGATGACATCACAGGCCAGGTCGGTCAGGCGCCATTCGAATTCCAGCGCGTCCTCCAGACGGCGCAAGTCACCTGATGGGTCATGCATGTCGGGCTGCTGCACCTCGACGTAATGCAAGCGAATCAAGGGGTCGAGTTCGACATCGTGGGCCTCTGCCTGTTTGCGCACCACTTGCTTGTGGACCTGGCTGCTCGACGGCACATCAATCACCACATCACCGAGCAATTGCGCTGAGCAGGACAGACGCCGACCAGCGTCCAGCGTTTGGGTGGCGCAGTATTCTTGCTCGACCGCACCGAAGGATGACAGGTTGTCTGCGCGGGAAGTCAGGCCATGCTTGGCAAATTCACCCTCGGATACCAGCACCTGGCACCGTCCGCAAATGCCGCGACCACCGCACACCGAGTCAATATCAACCCCCAGCGAGCGTGCTGCCTGCAGGACCGGTGTGCCAACGGGGAAACGCCCCCGCCGACCCGACGGTGTGAACACCACCAATGCGTCACTGACACCCATCACCGAACCCCCGATCCAATTGGCACATGCATCATTCGCGGCGCCTTCTGCTGCCACCCTCGCGGCGCCCGCGTCCCATCTCGCCGTCAGCCCCGATGGTCGGTGCCTCACGGAACTTGCGGATCCAGCGCATGCAATCCGGGTCATGCCCCATCATGACGTCGGCCGCCATGCACGCTTTCACGACTTCAGCGTGCAATGGGTTCGTGATCGCCGAAGTCATGCCCGAGGCGATCGCCATGGTCAGAAACCCGGCATTGATGCCGTTGCGCTCTGGCAAGCCGAAACTGACGTTGGATGCGCCACAAGTGGTGTTGACCTTGAGCTCCGTCCGCAGACGATGCACCAGCCGCATCACTTGCACGCCGGCCTGGTTAATGGCACCAATCGGCATCACCAGCGGGTCCACCACGATGTCGCAGGCTGGAATGCCATAGTCGGCGGCGCGTTCCACGATCTTCTTGGCCACGGCAAATCGCACATCAGGGTCCTGGGAAATGCCGGTTTCATCGTTGGAGATGGCCACAACGGCAGCCCCGTATTTTTTTACCAAGGGCAACACCGTTTCGAGCCTGTCCTCTTCGCCAGTGACCGAATTGACGAGGGCCTTGCCTTTGTACACAGCGAGGCCAGCTTCAAGGGCCGCCACAATCGAGGAGTCAATGGAGAGCGGCACATCGGTCACGGATTGGACAAGTTCGATGGCGCGGGCGAGCAACGCGGGCTCGTCAGCCAAAGGAATGCCGGCATTGACATCAAGCATATGGGCGCCAGCTTCAACCTGGGCCAGCGCGTCGGAAATCACCCGGCTGTAATCGCCAGCGATCATCTCGGCGGCCAAAATTTTGCGTCCGGTTGGGTTGATGCGCTCGCCAATAACAACGAAAGGGCGGTCGAAACCAATCACGACCTCCCGGGTGGCCGAGCTGATCACGGTGTCTGTCATGCTGTTTCCTTTGAGTTTGCTATTGGAGCGTCGCGGCCTGGGTACCAGGGTACGCGCCCTGCCAGCACGCCGGACCGGTCGACGATTTCGGGCACCGTATCCTCCTGGCGATAAGCCATGATGTGCACGCCGGAGACGCCTTTGATGTCGCGCGCTTCCTGAATGATGTCAATGCAAATTTGCCGGCCTTCAAGCGCTGGCTTTTCTGCGCCAGCCATTCGTTTGATCACCGAGTCAGGGATGTGGATGCCCGGCACATTGGTACGCATCCACTCAGCTGCCTTGGCGGTGCGAAGGGGGCCGACACCCACCAAGAGAAAGACCTTTCCCGCCAACCCCAGGTCCTCCACCATCTGCATGAAGCTCTTGAGTCGGGGCACGTCGTAACAGTACTGGGTCTGGATGAATTGGGCGCCCGCCGCAACCTTCTTGGCCAGCCGCTGGGCGCGCCACTCAAAAGGCTGTCCAAAGGGGTTGGCCGCCGCACCAAAGAACACCCGCGGCGCAAAGGTGACCTTGCGCCCACTTTGAAAGCGATGTTCGTCACGAAGAGTACGACCGATTTCCAGCAAGGACATGCAATCCAGATCAAACACGGGCTTGGCCTGCGGGTGGTCGCCGGACTGGACGCCGTCGCCGGTGAGGCACAGCATATTGGCCACCCCCATGGCCGCGCCACCCAAAATATCGCCTTGTATGGCAATCCGGTTTTTGTCCCGGCAGGATATCTGCATCACTGGCGCGTAACCGACGCGAGTCAGCAGAGCGCAGACGGCGAGACTGGACATGTGACAGTTCGCGCCACTGCCATCGGTGGCGTTGATGGCGTCCACATATCCGTCAAATACGCGCGCTCGCCGGTAGACATCCTCAGGATCGGCCGAGTCTGGCGGGTCCAGCTCCGAAGTGATCGCAAACGCGCCACTGCGCAACACGCGCTCGAGGCGCCCCGGCGAGGTATGTCCCGGCAGGATGGGCAGTGGATGCCCTGGAACTGGTTCGTCCTCGAACTTCATCGCACAGCATCGGTTTTGAGCACCGCCTTATCACGCGCCACCTTGAGCCAGGACGAGCGGCCTTGCAGCCGGCGGTCCACGGCGAACTGCACCACATGAATGGCCGTCTGACCTTCGCGCATGCGCTGGCTGCCCTCAAAAGCCTCCACCCAGACACAGCGCATGTCAGGTTTAACTTCGCAATTGCCGTTGGCCCGCACCCCGCCACACGGCCCATTGCGCAGGCTCTTCGGGCAATTCATGGAACATGACATACCCGTCGAGCTCAAGGCGCACTGGCCGCACATCTGGCAATCAAACAGAAAGCCCTTGACGACTTTTTCCAGCGCTGCGACCGGCCGTTCCAGACGGTCATAGCCGATTCTGCGCCAGACCGGGTTCAGCGCCACAACGACATGTTCGAATGCTTGGTAAAACCGCTCCAAAGCGCCGGCATGGCGCACGGACCAACGACGAACCGAATACATCAGGCGTCACCTGGTGCAATGTCAGGAACTGGCGTCGCTTCGGGCAACGGCGCCTCCAGGCCATGTGCTCGAATCAGACGAAGCAAGTCGGCGTCCGAGTACCGGGCTTCGATGCGCTGGGCCTCGGCCTCGGCCTCGGCCTGTATGTCGTCCCCGCACCGGCGCGGTTCACTGCGCTTCCAGTCCGCGAGGTAGTCGCCAGAGCTGGCCTTGCCGGCGCGCATGGCGGCACGGTCTACCGCTTCCTGGAAACGGTGCGACAACTGCACTTTGGCAGTCTCGCGACCAAGTTTGACCAGCACTTGGGCTGGCACATCACGCCAGGAAATCACGATCAGTTTCGCCAAACCACTACTCCTTCATTCGCGGCCTTCAGGCTATGCGCCAGGCCGCCATAACCAGTCACAAGATAATCGAATTCAAGCCCAAGCCGCTGGGCAGCATGTCGGGCATCGGCCAGCCTGTTGTCGTCCGGGACCTGGGCAAGGTACACCAGCTTTCGGTAATTGCCAAACAGTGTGTCTAACAAAGATGGATGCCGATCCAGCCCTAAACCACGGATGACCAAGCGCTCAAAGTGCTCCAGCAAAAAGTCCGTAAGGTAGAAGGTACCGAGCTCTCGCTCTGAAAGCGCCTCAAATACGGCATGACCGGCAAAAAATTCATAGCAATGGGCGCCGGGAATGCGCTCGACTTGTTCCTCCAGCAACACCGCGTCAAGCAGGCCTCCGGTTCCGCAATCCCCATAGGCAACAAAAATGGACGCGTACTGGCTGCGGTTGACTTGGATCTTCTCTTTCACCGCAGCCGGGATCTTTTCTGGGCGGTTATGGAGTTCAGCCGGCAGACACTGCACATCCATGTGGGGCCAGTCGTTGAGCTTTCGAAGCGCCACGATTTCCCTGGCCAACGCGCCGCAGGCGATGATCAGGGTACGCTGCACGATCTGTTTCCTCAGGCGCGAGCGGCAGCACGACGGGCTGCGATCAAGGTCTTGGCGGTTTCAACGGCGATACCAGCATCGCGGCAGTAAGCATCCGCACCTACAGCGCGCCCGAACTCTTCATTCAGCGGCGCGCCACCCACCAGCACGATGAAATCGTCACGCAAGCCTTTTTCTTTCAGTGTGTCGATCACGACTTTCATGTAGGGCATGGTGGTCGTGAGCAGCGCGGACAAGCCAAGAATGTCGGGCTTGTGCTCTTCGAGGGCTGCGAGGTACTTTTCGACCGGGTTGTTGATGCCCAGATCAATCACTTCAAAACCGGCGCCTTCCATCATCATGCCCACCAGGTTCTTGCCGATGTCGTGAATGTCCCCCTTCACAGTGCCGATGACCATCTTGCCAATCGGCTCCACGCCGGTTTCTGCCAGCAAGGGGCGAAGGATTTCCATACCACCCTTCATCGCGTTCGCCGCAAGCAGGACCTCCGGGACGAACAGGATGCCATCGCGGAAGTCGACACCGACAATGCGCATGCCCTCCACCAGTGCGTCGTTGAGCACTCGGTCAGCGGACCAGCCGCGGGACAACAGGATATTGGTGGCCTCAATGACCTCGTCACGCAAACCGTTGTACAGGTCATCGTGAACCTGCTCTGTCAACTCCTCGTCGTTCAGAGTATTCAGGTCCAGATCGTCATCAAACTCTTCCGCCATGGCCAACTTCTCCTGTGCGCATGAATGAAAACGCCCGGCAGGGCCGAGCAATAAAACTACTGAAAATGGTACGGGTCCACTCAGGCCACCACTGATAGATTAGCGACGCGCCATTGTCGCTCAACGACATGATCTAAGCTCATTCGGCGCATGAAATAACAGGGCAACGGGTCGCCCTCGCCGAAGTACTCGTCGCCACCGGACAACCCTCAAGGCACTCATTGCCTAAACTTTAAGGCCTAACAGCGGCGACCTTGCAATGCGGAGGGAGTCCACACGATGGCAACCAGGCACCCGTCCATGAATGTACCTTTAGAAGGCAAACCCCACTACATCCTCAACGCGACCTGTGACAGCCGTATGGGCACGGTTGCTGCGGTGTCAGGTTTTCTGGCTTCTCGCCAGTGCTACATCACGGACATGCAGCAGTTCGATGACATATCGACCGGTCGCTTCTTTATCAGGGTCAGCTTTTACGCGGACCCGCAAAGGACACCAGCACTGCAGGGTCTAAAAACCGAATTCAATGCGGTGGCGCGCAAGGAGGATATGGAATGGGACATTCATGACGGGGAAAAAAAGCCCAAGGTGCTCATCATGGTCTCAAAATTTGACCATTGCCTCAACGATCTTTTGTACCGCCACCGCACTGGTGAATTGAACATGGACATCACGGCCGTTGTGTCCAATCATCCGGATTTGCGGCAAATGGTGGAGGCACACCATATTAAGTTTCACCATCTGCCTGTGACCACGGAAAACAAAGCCGGGCAGGAACAGTGCTTGCTGGATATCATGAACGAGACAGGCAGCGACTTGCTCGTGCTGGCTCGCTACATGCAAGTGCTGTCGGATGACCTCTGTCGCCAGCTCCGGGGACGTGCCATCAACATCCATCACTCTTTTTTGCCTGGCTTCAAAGGGGCCAAGCCCTACCACCAAGCGCATGCACGTGGTGTCAAACTTACCGGCGCGACTGCACACTACGTCACGGCAGATCTTGACGAAGGGCCGATCATTGAACAGATTGTGGAGCGGGTGGACCATACGTTCACACCCGAAAGGTTGGCCGCGGCGGGTCGTGATTCAGAATGCCGCGCCCTGGCGGCCGCCGTGAAATTTCACATCGAACGCCGGGTCTTTCTCAACGGCACCAAAACTGTCGTCTTCCGTTGAGTCAATTTGGCGTCTAGACTAATGTGTGTTGACGGCTAAACTGCCGTTCGGCGCTTGGCGTGTGGCCAAATAGATTACGGTAACACTTGGAGAAATGCGGGGGAGACTGGAAGCCGCAGGCCACCGCGATGTCCATGATGGACATTGCCGTCTGCAGCAGCAGGTTCCGTGAACGGCGCAAACGAATGTCCAGGTAGTACTTGGTCGGCACCTCGCCAACATAGCGCTTGAAGAGGCGCTCAATCTGCCGACGAGAGACACCCACCAGAGCGGCGATTTCGTCGAGCGACAGCGGCTCTTCAATATTCGCCTCCATCAAGGCTGCTGCTTCAATGAGGTTCTCATGAAACAAGCCTACCCGCGCCTGCAGGGGCACATGTTGCCGGTCTTGATCGTTTCTTATCCGATCAAGAATGAACTGTTCGGAGATCATGGGGGCAATCTCACGCCCCAGGTGGCCCGTGATGATGTTGAGCATCAGATCGAGCGGGGCGATACCGCCGGAACAGGTGTACCGATCACGGTCAATGGCGAAGAGTTGATCCGAAAAAATGACTCTTGGAAACTGCTCCTGCAGCGCAGACATATTCTCCCAATGGATCACCGCCTTGTAACGATCCAGCAAGCCTGCCTTGGCCAGAGCATAGCCGCCAGTGCACAGGGATCCCAGTGGCACAGATCGCTGGGCAATGCGGCGAAGGACCACCAGCAGACCAGGCGTCACCGCCTGCTCCACGTCGACGCCGCCGCAAACGAACAAGATGTCAGGCGTGTCTGTATGGTCAATCGGTTCCGTGGGTGACATGGACAAGCCATTGCTGGCTTGCTGGGGCGTTCCATCCAGGCTGGCAATTGTCCACGCATAGACGTCCTGCTTGGTCACACGATTGGCCATGCGCAACGCTTCCACCGCACTCGCCAAAGCAATGAGCGAATAATTGGGAAGCGTCAAAAACACGAACCGGCGCCTGGTCAACCGTGCCGGTATTTCTTTGGGGGACGTTTTCATGACCATTCCGGGGCCATTGTTCAACAGCCTGTGCGTGTTTCAGTCCCCGATACGCAAGCGCCCGCCCGACCTCAGGCTGCGCGCGTTGGGCGCTTCTTGGCGTCGCGAGGCACGAAGACTTTGCGGCTGTTTGCAGGTTTGATACCCATCGGCTTGCCGAACGAACCTCGACCACCATCAGTCTCTTCTCGTGCTGCGCCGGCTGGCCGGCGATCGCCACCGCGGGGCGCAAAATCGGTCGTAGCGCCAAAGCCACCGCCCGGACGGCCAGGTGCCGCGCTGCGGTTGCCGCCAAAATTGCCACTAGGCCTCGAAGGTCCGAATTTTCGATCGCGGGAGTGATGGTCTGCGCTGCCGCGGCTGTCACGGCCGCCGAAATTTGAGCCAGGACGGGCGTCTGGGAAACGTTGTTGGGGCTCAAGGCCAGGGATAACTTCCGCCTTGAAGGTCTGCCGGCTGTAGGACTCGATATCGAAGATTTTCCGACGGTCACGGAATTCGGCAAATGTGACGGCCAGTCCGTCACGTCCAGCACGCCCGGTCCGCCCGATGCGATGGGTGTAGTCCTCCGCCTTCATGGGTAACCCGAAGTTAAAGACATGGCTGATGGTCGGCACATCGATGCCGCGCGCAGCAACGTCGGTCGCCACAAGAATCTGCACCTGTCCCTGACGCAATGCCATCAGGCGGCGGTTACGCAGGCCTTGACTCAGGGCGCCATGGAGAGCAACTGCCGAGAATCCATCCTGTTGAAGGTCATTGGCCAGCCCATCACATTCAATTTGTGTACTGGCAAAAACAATGGCTTGATTGATCGTTGTGTCACGCAGCCAGTGGTCCAGCAGTTTGCGCTTGTGCACCGCATTGTCTGCCCAGAAGAGCGCCTGCTTGATGTTGACATGCTTGTCCTGCGGCGAATCGATGGCAATTTTCTGTGGTTCACGCATCACACGCACCGCGAGTTGCTGGATGCGCGGCGCAAAAGTGGCGCTGAACATCATGGTCTGCTTGCGCTGAACCGTCAGTTGATTGATTTCGGCCAGATCATCGGAAAAGCCGAGGTCCAACATGCGATCTGCCTCATCAACCACCAGGAATTGGACCTGATCGAGCTTGATTTGCATGGACCGCTGAAGGTCCAGCAAACGGCCTGGGGTGGCAACGACAAGATTGGCATTTTGCAGCTTGGCAATCTGCAACTGGTAGGGCATGCCGCCGACGATATTCGCGATCCGAAGGCCTCGGCAATGCTGGACCAGCTCAATCGCATCGTGCGCGACCTGTTGGGCCAGCTCGCGGGTCGGGCAAACGATCAGCGCACCGGGCGCCACTGCCGAGAAGTTGCGCGGATTGGTCGGGTCCTTGCGTTTGGCGCGCTTGGGCGCCGGTTCACCCTTGGCGGCGGCCTCGGCGACAGCTTGTTCATAGGCATTTTTCTCGGCTTCTATGGCTTCATTCTGCTGAGTCAAAAGCGTGTGCAGCACCGGCAGCAAAAATGCAGCCGTCTTGCCGCTACCGGTCTGACTGGAGACCATCAGGTCGACAAAACGCATCTTGCCTTGCCCACCGTCAACGCCCGTCATTGCCAGCGGGATGGTGCGTTTTTGCACCGTTGTCGGCTCAGTGAAGCCCAAGTCTTCCACCGCGCGGATCAACTCGGGTGCCAGACCGAATGGCAGAAAGCCGTTGGGGGCTGGGCTCACTGGCAGGCCACCTTGATCAGGAGCGAGCGCAACGCCCGAATCAGAGTTGGAGAAGGTTTCGGAAGATGAAAAATCACCAGCCGCATCGAAAGCGTCAGTCATAGAATTACTCACACGCGAGTACCACCCAACAGGGTAGTTGCTCCGTCAATGGTTAAAAGACATCAACCATCAAACGGATACTGGCCAGACCCAATGGTGCCGGGCTGGAAGTGGGCCTGATCTGGTGTCTACCCCTGAAGGGGAGCCACCGTGGGCCGCGTGAATGAGGGGAGATGCGCAACAAGGCCACGCAATGCGTTACCGGCCCGCATTATGGCACGTAATCAACTGCTTGGCTGGGCGTCGACCTTCAAAAAATGGGTACGGTAGTGCACCAGTTCATCGATTGACTCGTGGACATCAGCCAGCGCTGTATGCCGCTGCTGCTTTTTGAATCCGCTGTAGACCTCGGGGCGCCAGCGTTTGGCGAGTTCCTTGAGCGTGCTGACATCCAGATTCCGGTAGTGGAAAAAAGCGTCCAGCTGAGGCATGTACTTCACCAGAAATCGACGATCTTGCCCAATGCTGTTGCCGCACAGGGGGCTGCCTTTTTTCGGGATAAACCGACCCACGAAGGCCAGTAACAGCGCCTGTGCCTGGTCCTCGGTCATGGTGGACGCTTTGACCTTGTCAACCAAACCGCTTTTGGTGTGCGTTCCCCGGTTCCATGCGTCCATCCTGCCCAGCTGCTCATCGTTTTGATGGATTACCAGCACGGGGCCCTCGATCCGGGGCTCCAGCCCAGGACCGGTCACCACAACGGCGATTTCGATAATCCGGTCCACCTCGGGGTCCAGTCCAGTCATCTCGCAGTCCAGCCACACCAGGTTCTGGTCTGATTTGGCTAATTGTTCCACTGGGGGCAGATGAGTCGGCTTGTCCATGACCTCATTGTCGCTGATGCCCTAAACTCCAAAGCCATGCAAGTCACATCTTCAGCAAGCACATTGTCCCTGGCACTCACGATGGCCTTTGCAGCCATGTTGGTCTTGGGGCTTCTGGTCCGGCTGTGGCTGATGTCGCGCCAAATTCGGCACGTGGCGCATCATCGCAGGCAGGTGCCCCTGGCCTTTGCGGGGACCATCAACTTGGCATCCCACCAGAAGGCGGCCGACTACACCATTGCCAAGGCCCGCCTGGGCCTGCTGGAAGCAAGCTGGGCAGCCGTGATTGTCGTGGGATGGACACTGTTGGGTGGTTTGGGGCTGTTGAACCAGGCCTTGTCGACTTGGCTGATGTCGGACGAGATGGGGCAGCAATTGGCATTGCTTGTCGCTTTTGTACTGATCAACGGCCTGCTGGAACTGCCTATCAGCCTGTACCAGACCTTTGTGCTCGAGCAACGCTTCGGCTTTAACAAGACGACCCTGACCCTCTGGTTGATTGACCTGGCCAAGTCCAGCCTGGTCGCAGCCCTGTTGGGTCTGCCCATCGCGACCCTGATCCTGTGGATGATGGGAGCGGCCGGGGCAATGTGGTGGCTTTGGGCCTGGGGCGTCTGGATGGTTTTCAACCTGCTGGTGCTCTGGCTATTTCCCTCGTTCATTGCACCGTTGTTCAACCGCTTTACGGCGCTGCAGGATGAAGCCCTCAAAGCCAGGGTCACGGCCTTGATGAAGCAGTGTGGTTTTGCGGCTCAGGGGCTTTTTGTGATGGATGGCAGCCGACGCAGCGCGCATGGCAATGCCTACTTCACGGGTTTTGGCACGTCCAAACGCGTCGTTTTTTTCGATACTTTGCTGGCAAAGTTGTCCATCGACGAGGTGCTTGCCGTGCTGGCGCACGAGCTGGGGCACTTCCGGCACAGGCATATTCAACGCAGGATGCTGGTCTTGTTTGCCATGAGTCTGGTCGGCTTTGCATTGATCGGCTGGCTGGCAACCCAACCCTGGTTTTTCACCGGCATGGGGGTGCAGCCGAATTTGGCGGGGCCCAATGACGGCCTGGCTTTGCTCTTGTTTCTTCAGGTGGTGCCCGTGTTCAGTTTTTTCATCGCACCAGTACTGGCCTGGTCATCGCGACGCGACGAGTTCCAGGCGGATGCGTTTGCAAAGACGCAAACAGATGGTGCACATTTGTCCGCAGCGCTGCTCAAGCTTTACGATGACAATTCGGCCACACTCACACCGGACCCTCTCTACGTCAGCTTCTTTTACTCCCACCCGCCAGCCGCTGAACGGCTCGGCCGGCTCGCTGAGTCGACTGCAAAGGCCGGGGCATGAGCACCCGGCTCAAGCGGAAAGACTGGTCCACCAGCCACCGGCGGGCTCTGACGGCGACTGAGGTGGTCACGCACCTTGCCAAGCTCGAGGGCTGGCGCCTGACCGGCGACGGGCCCGCAGTAGCCTTTGAGAAAACGTTTTTGTTTGTCAATTATTTCGAGACCATGGCGTTTGTGAACGCTGTCGCGATGATCGCCCATGTGCAAGACCATCACCCCGACTTGTCAGTTCACTACGGGCGTTGCGTGGTGCGATTCAATACCCACGATGTAGGCGGCATCTCGCTGACCGATGTCGATTGCGCCATGCAGGTCGACGCTTTGCTCGCATGACCCTTGACGACAGCGGAGTGACAGGATGACTTCGCAAGAGCTGAACCCGGGCTTGATCGTCGCCAGCCACGGACGCCATGTCTGGGTGGAGTCGCCGGACGGCGAACGGCGCATTTGTCATTCACGTGGCAAGAAAAGTATGGGTGTGGTGGGGGACCGTGTACTTTGGGAAGCTTCCGGGCATGAGGGGACGATAGAGCGCATCGACGTGCGCAAAAACCTGTTTTACCGGCAGGATGAACTTCGCACCAAGTCTTTCGCGTCGAATTTGGACCAGATCCTGATCCTGATCGCGGCAGAGCCGGTTTTCTCCAACAGCCAGTTGTCACGTGCCTTGATCGCCGCCGAAGCCGCAGGAATCACCCCCGTTATTGCACTCAACAAGGCCGACCTGATTGACCCCTTTGCCCAGGCCTGGGCCTGGCTTGAGCCCTATCGACGCATGGGCTACAGCGTCTGCCCCTTGAGTCTGAGGCAACCCGCCAAAGGCGACCGAGAGACGCTGATGCAGATGATGGCGGGCAAGACAAGCCTGGTACTCGGGCCCTCAGGCGCCGGCAAAAGCACCTTGATCAACCTGCTCAAGCCCGGCGCGTTGGCTCAAACCGGCGAAATTTCACGGGCGCTGGGATCGGGTAAACACACCACCACCAGCACCACCTGGTACTGGCTAGACGACGAGAGGACCACGGCGGTCATTGACTCGCCCGGATTTCAAGAATTCGGCCTGCGCCACATTGACCCAGCGCGGCTGGCGACTTACATGCCCGATCTTCACGCGCACGCCGACCACTGCAAGTTTTACAACTGCAGCCACTTGCACGAGCCCGGATGCGGCGTGATTTCCGCCATGAAAAATCCCTCCGGACCTGATGAAATAAGCCTTAACCGCTACAAAATTTATTGCGAACTGCATGCCGAATTGAGTCAACCAGACCGCTATTGAAGGTATCGCACTAGCCGAGCAAACGGGCCAGCGTGAGCAGTGCCAACAGCACAATCCACATCACCACGGTACGCCAGACCAACCCTACGACCACCGCGAGGTGCGCCAATTCCGGTGTCTGGCCGATGCCGGGCTTGGCAGGGCTAGCCGGATCCAGCGGCGGGTGGGCGTCGTCCAACGGGTTGAGCCGAATATTCACGGCGCCCGCCGTGGCCGCCAAAATCAGGGCATCGTTGTCGTCGCCAAAGCTACGCTCGTAATTCCGCCAACCATCGATGGCCTCCTCAAAACTACCGACGACGGCAAAGCTGACGGCTGTGACGCGCGCTGGAATCCAGTCGATCCAGCGCCAGGCCTGGCGAGCCACTTGCTGCGAGGCTTCGCTGACCGTTTGTTGGCCAGTTTTGCTGTTGTGCCACCAATAACGGGCCACGAATTCGCTGAGCCGGTACAACACGGCACCCGCCGGACCCAAACCAAATGCGGCAAGCACCGAAAACCAGGCCAGAACGCCAAAGACATGCCGATGTGCAGCAATCACGGAATGCTCAATCACATGTCGGACAATCTCGCTGCGGGGCAAGTCCCGCGCATCGATCTGCTGCCATCTGGCAAGCAGCTCTCGCGCCAAGACCTCATTGCCATCCGCCAGCGCATCGCGTATCTGCGTGAAATGCGAGCTGAACTGGCGAAACCCCAGGGTGACGTACAGGATCGCCACGCTCCAAAGCAAGGCCGCTGGCCAGCCGAGCCAGGCGTCGAGCAGCCAATGAACCACCAATGACAGCGCAGCGGGTAAGACAGTGGCACAGGCCCATGCCAACCATGCGTGGCCAGGCTGGCCACCGTCAAAATTCCGGCTGCTCCAGCGAACCCAAACCCGGGTCAGCCCATGCACCCGGTTGCCCGGGCCCAAGGGGCGAGCCTGTTCGATCAGCAGGGCGAGCAGCACAGAGATGAAACTCATGCCCGAATCATAGCGACAGCTGCTTCAGGCCGACAGCATCCGGTACACGTTGCGCAGCATGCCCGCCGTGGCACCCCAGATGAATCGTTCCGTGACCTCGTCCCGGTAGGGCATGGCAAACCATTCGCGGCGGCGCCCCCCCAGGTCAAGCGTGTGCCGCCGATGGTGTGCCGGGTTCATCAGGAAAGCCAGCGGGACTTCGAAGACGTCAGCGACCTCATTGGGGTCAGGCCTCAATGTGAACCCCGTCTGGACCAGGGCGACGACGGGCGTGATGATGAACGCCGACCCGGTCAGGTACACCGGCAGTACGCCCAGAACCTGGACGAATGCCGATTCGAGACCAATTTCCTCCTGTGCTTCGCGCAAGGCCGTGGCCGCAGCATCGGCATCGCCGGCCTCGACCTTGCCACCCGGAAACGCGACTTGCCCTGAGTGGGTCGACAAATGGAGGGTGCGCTGCGTCAGCAGCACCGTCGGATGCTCGCGCATGACGATGGGAATCAGGACGGATGCATGGCGGGGACTACCCTCGGTCCAGACAGGCTCGGCCACAACTTCCGGCGCCCAAGCCGGCGGCTTGGAAAACCGCCGTCGCAGGGCGGCGGGCTGCAACTCTGCGGGTGCCACCGGCGGCAAGTGGCTGTCCACACCTGTCACCGGGACAAGACGGGGGTCAAAAGAAGGAAGCTGGGACAATGAGGTCACGGTCAGGCGGGTTCAAGGGTTTGTCTGCGTCACAGACAAAAAAGCCGCCTCAGGCCAGGGCCGGGGCGGCTTGTTTGGTGATCTGTCTGATCAGGCGGTGGCAGTCTTCTTGGCCGGCAGCTTTTCCTTAATGCGAGCGGATTTTCCGCTGCGGTCACGCAGGTAGTAGAGTTTGGCGCGACGCACATCACCCCGGCGTTTAACTTCGATGCTGGCGATCAGCGGGCTGTAGGTCTGGAAGGTCCGCTCAACGCCTTCACCGCTGGAGATTTTGCGCACAATGAAGCCGCTGTTCAGTCCACGATTGCGTTTGGCAATCACCACGCCCTCGTAAGCCTGAATCCGTTTGCGTGTGCCTTCGACCACGTTCACGTTAACGATGACAGTGTCACCAGGGGCAAAGGCCGGGATAATTTTGCCGAGTCGAGCGATTTCTTCCTGCTCAAGGGTCTGAATCAAGTTCATGTAGTCCTCACGTGATCTTGGTTGCACCAGCGTCAGGATGACGCGAAGTCCGACCCGAGGGTATTGGACGGTCGACCAGAGGATCGGTAAAACCGTAGATTATAGCTTGCCCGCGGCGACAACGGCCTCATCGCGGGCGTCAAGCTGTCCTGCCGCTCGGGCTGCTGTGATCAGGTCCGGTCGCAGCGTGGCCGTCAGCAGCAGACTTTGATCGCGCCGCCAGCGCGCGATGGCCGCATGGTCGCCCGACAACAGAACATCAGGGACAACCTGACCCGACCAAAGTGGCGGCCGGGTGTAATGCGGGCAATCCAGCAGCCCATGCAGTTGTGGGCTGAAACTGTCTTGCTCATGGCTTTGCGCGGCATGAAGAACGCCAGGTTGCAGGCGGGCCACGGCGTCAAGCAGCGCCATGGCGGCGATCTCGCCACCGGACAGAACGAAGTCGCCCAAGCTGATTTGCTCTGTCACATGGGCATCGATGAAACGTTGGTCCAGGCCCTCATAACGCCCACACACCAGAATCGCGCCGTCGCTGCCAGCCCAAGCAGCCACGGCTGCCTGGGTCAGTGGCCGCCCCAGCGGCGACAAGAGGACCACTGGCACAGGGCCACTTCGTTCGCTGCGGATGCGCTGCAGGCATTGCGTCAGCGGCTCTGCCATCATCACCATGCCAGGGCCGCCGCCGAACGGGCGGTCATCGACCCGCCGGTAGGCACCCTCGGCAAAATCCCTCGGATTGCTGAAGCGGACGTCCACTTGCCCGCTCTCAAAGGCACGCCGGTTGATGCCATTTGCGAGAAAGGGCGCAAACAACTCTGGAAACAGCGTGATCAGGTCGAACCGCATCCCAAAAGCTCAAAAATCGGGCTGCCAGTCGACCACTATTCGGCGCGCGGCGAGATCAACCTGGTCAATGTAAATGCCCACAAACGGGATCATTCGCTCCACCGTCTTGCCGTCCTGGACTTGGCTCAGCACCAGCACCGTCTGAGCGGCCGTGGACAAAAGTTCCTTGACCAAGCCCAATGGCACGCCCTCCCGGTTGAGCACGTCGAGCCCGATCAGGTCCACCCAGTAGTACTCGTCGGTCGCAGGCTGGGGGAAAGTGGCGCGCGAGACAAGGATTCGGGCGCCGCGCAAGGTTTCGGCGCCGTTGCGATCAAGGATGCCGCGAGCAGAGGCGACAACCGAATCGGCATGGGTACGGGCGACTTCAATGTCGAGCTTGATGGCCCCATCGAATGTTTTGGCACCGCGCTCAGAAGGCAGCAGGAACCACTGTTTCGACGAAAGAAGCGCCTGGGGGGTGGCGCTGTGAGGCAGAACCTTGAGCCAGCCTTTGATCCCCCAGGCATCCAGAACTCGCCCGACTTCGATGGCATCCGCCGGAAGTTCGGCGGGTTCGAGGCCGGGCATCATCACACTAGGATCAGGCTGCCTTGCTGGCCGCCTGGCTGATCAGGCGCTCCACGGTGGGGGAGGCCTGGGCGCCAACGCTGCGCCAGTAGGTCAAACGATCCTGAGCGATACGGATGCTTTCTTCGGTTGCCGTGGCAATTGGGTTGTAGAAGCCGATGCGTTCGATGAAGCGGCCATCACGGCGGGTACGCTTGTCAGCAACAACAATATTGAAAAAGGGGCGTGCTTTTGCACCGCCACGGGCGAGTCGGATGACGACCATGATTTATCCTTCGGGTTGCGGAGATTAAAGCCGCAAATTAGTTCGGCACGTATTCCAGAGTTTGAGACACGCAACATGACCACCCGGCCAGCGGCACTCTGAAAAGCCTTCCATTATAACGATTCCCCACCTTATGCCAACCATCCGACCCAGCCAGCCAGCCGACCTGCCAGCAATCACCGCGATCTATGCCGGCCATGTGCTCGGCGGCACCGGCACCTTTGAAATCGACCCGCCCACACAGGCTGACATGGCCGTGCGCCGCGAAGACGTCCTGGCCAAAGGCTTGCCCTACCTGGTGCTGGTGGAAAACGGGGAGGTGTTGGGATTTGCCTACTGCAACTGGTTCAAACCCCGACCGGCCTACCGTTTTTCAGCAGAGGACTCGATTTACCTGGCGCCAGCTGCCGCCGGCCGCGGGCTGGGGCGCGCCTTGCTGGCCGAGCTGGTGGCCCAGGCAGAGCGGGTGGGCATCCGCAAACTGATCGCCGTCATTGGCGACTCCGCCAATGCGGGCTCCATCGGCGTGCACCGGTCCGTGGGCTTTACGTCGGTCGGAACGCTCAGGTCCTGTGGTTGGAAATTCAACCAGTGGCTGGATGTGGTCTTGATGGAGAAGGCGATCGGGGGCGGTGACCGCAGCCCGCCTGCGCAATAATCGAGTCAGATGAAAAACAAGACCCTCGCCGCCTGGCTGGCATTTCTCGGCGGCCCACTGGGTTTGCACCGTTTCTACCTCTACGGTTGGGGCGACCTGATGGGCTGGCTGTTGCCAGTCCCCACCGCGCTGGGGCTGTATGGCCTGGAACGGGCCCAGCAATTCGGCTTGGATGACCCCTGGAGCGGCTGGCTGATCCCCCTGCTGGGCTTCACGGTCGCCGGCTGTGCTTTGACCGCCATTGTGTATGCCTTGATGCCGGCACCCCAATGGAACCACCGATTCAACCCGGGCGCAGCAGCCGAGGCCACCTCGGGCCAAACGAGCTGGGCCACCATCGGCGCTGTGGTACTGGCTTTGTTGGTGGGCACGACCGTCCTGATGAGCAGCATCGTGTTCAGTTTCCAACGCTACTTCGAATACCAGATCGAAGAAGCCAAGAAAATATCGCAATAAATATGGCTTGAAGCCACGCCCCCATTGGCTTTACAGCTATTTTTTAAATAGCATCCAGCCATTGTTTGCCAGCCCGGAAAGGCAGCGTCTCAAACGGGGCGCTGGCAGGGATACTCAGTCATCAGGCCGGCACTGACGCCGCAGCCTCCACATAGTCCGGCACCCGGTCAAAGTTGAGGTACTGGTAAACCTCAGCGCTGGCGGCAGTCAGCACGCTCATGTCGGTCATGTACTCGGCCTTGGTCGGAATGCGCCCGAGTTTGGAACAAATCGCGGCCAGTTCGGCGCTGCCCAGGTAAACATTGCTGTTCTTGCCCAGCCGGTTGGGGAAATTGCGGGTCGAGGTCGAAAACACCGTCGCGCCCTCTTTCACCTGCGCCTGATTGCCCATGCACAGGCTGCAACCCGGCATCTCCATCCGGGCCCCGGCGGTGCCCAGCACCCCGTAGTGCCCCTCCTCACTCAGCTGCTTGGCATCCATTTTGGTAGGCGGCGCCATCCAGAGCTTGACCGGGATGTCACGCTTGTTCTCCAGCAGCTTGCTGGCGGCGCGGAAATGGCCGATGTTGGTCATGCAGGAGCCGATGAACACCTCGTCAATCTTGGCGCCAGCCACGTCGGACAGGGTTTTGACGTCGTCCGGGTCGTTCGGGCAGGCCACGATCGGTTCGTGGATGTCGGCCAGGTCGATCTCGATGACAGCGGCGTACTCGGCATCGGCATCGCCCTTGAGCAATTGCGGATCGGCCAACCAGGCCTCCATCGCTTTGATGCGGCGGTTGATGGTGCGCACATCGGCATAGCCGGTGGCAATCATCCACTTCAGCATGGTGATGTTGCTGTTGATGTACTCGATGATGGGCTCTTTGTTCAGGTGCACGGTGCAGCCGCCGGCGCTGCGCTCGGCCGAGGCGTCGCTGAGCTCGAACGCCTGCTCCACTTTCAGGTCGGGCAGGCCTTCGATCTCCAGGATGCGGCCCGAGAAGATGTTTTTCTTGCCCTGTTTGGCCACGGTCAGCAGGCCGGCCTTGATGGCATACAACGGGATGGCGTTGACCAGGTCACGCAGGGTGACGCCGGGCTGCATCGTGCCCTTGAAGCGCACCAGCACGCTCTCGGGCATGTCCAGCGGCATCACGCCCGTGGCGGCCCCAAAGGCCACCAAGCCGGAGCCGGCCGGGAAGCTGATGCCGATCGGGAAACGGGTGTGGCTGTCGCCGCCGGTCCCCACCGTGTCGGGGAGCAGCATGCGGTTGAGCCAGCTGTGAATGATGCCGTCGCCCGGGCGCAGGCTGATGCCGCCACGGTTGTTGATGAACTCGGGCAACTCGTGGTGCATCTTCACATCCACCGGCTTCGGGTAGGCCGCCGTGTGGCAGAAGGACTGCATCACCAGGTCGGCGCTGAAGCCCAGGCAGGCCAGGTCTTTGAGCTCGTCGCGGGTCATCGGGCCCGTGGTGTCCTGCGAGCCAACGCTGGTCATGCGCGGCTCACAATAGGTGCCCGGGCGCACGCCCTGCTGGTTGCCGTTCACCAGCGGCAGACCGCAGGCGCGACCCACCATTTTCTGCGCCAAGGTGAAGCCCTTGCCCGAATCGGCTGGGTTGTTCGGCAGTCGGAACAGGGTGCTGACCGGCAGCCCCAGCGCTTCGCGCGCTTTGGCCGTCAGGCCACGGCCGATGATGAGCGGGATACGACCGCCAGCCCGCACTTCGTCCAGCAAGACCTCGCTCTTGAGCTGAAACTCGGCGATCACCTGGCCGTTTTTGAGCGCCTTTCCGTCATACGGGCGCAGCTCAACCACGTCGCCCATGGCCATCTGGCTCACGTCGAGTTCAATCGGCAGCGCGCCCGAATCTTCCATGGTGTTGTAGAAAATCGGCGCAATCTTGCTGCCCAGACACACGCCACCAAAGCGCTTGTTCGGCACGAACGGGATATCCTGGCCGGTGAACCAGAGCACCGAATTGGTGGCTGATTTCCGCGACGAACCGGTCCCCACAACGTCACCGACATAGGCCACCAGGTGACCGCGTTCCTTGAGGTCATTGATGAACTTGACCGGGCCCCGCTTGCCGTCCACTTCGGGGGTAATGCCGGGTCGGGGATTTTTGTGCATGGCCAGCGCGTGCAGGGGGATGTCGGGTCGGCTGAAGGCGTCGGGCGCAGGCGACAGGTCGTCGGTATTGATCTCGCCGGCCACCTTGAACACAGTCAGTGTGATCGACCGGGGCACTTCCGGCCGTGACGTGAACCACTCGGCGTCGGCCCAGCTCTGCATCACGGCTTTGGCATGGGCGTTGCCGGCATCGGCCTTCTCTTTGACGTCGTGGAACTGATCAAACATCAGCAGCGTGGTCTTGAGTCCAGCGGCGGCTACATCCGCGACCGCCGCGTCATCGAGCAGGTCCACTAAAGGGCTGATGTTGTAGCCGCCCAGCATGGTCCCAAGCAGCTCGGTGGCCTTTTGGCGCGACAGCAGGGGGCATATCTCGCTGCCGTGGGCCACCGCCGCCAGGTAACTGGCCTTGACTTTGGCGGCATCATCGACGCCTGCCGGCACCCGGTGCGTGATCAGGTCGACCAGCGTGGCCTCTGCGCCGGCAGGGGGCTGCTTGAGCAGTTCAATCAACTCCCCCGTCTGTTTGGCCGACAGCGGCAGGGGCGGGATGCCGAGCGCGGCGCGCTCGGCCATGTGGGCACGGTAGTTCTGTAGCATGGGGTTCTCCTTTTCAATCGATAAATACAGGGTTTAGCCTTGTACAGCTTAGGTTTCTAGCTATCTATTTTGAAGCAAATAGAGGAGCAGCACTAGCCGGCGGGCTCAGCGCCAAAACAGGGGCCGAGCCGATCAAGGCGACCGCGCAGGCGGCAGGTTTTCTCATCAGAGGGCCTCTTCCATGGCTGCGGTTTGGTGGAACCACGACAGGGTTTCCTGCGGCACCGGACGTCCCGTTTGTCGGGCGCGCTGCAGCACCTGCCAGAAGTAACGGTAGCTGGCGCGGTCATGCAACACCCCTCCAACGGCGATCGGCGCCCATTGGGCCCGATGCGCATCAAGCAGGACCTGGGCAGCCTGTTCAATTTCCGACGGATCTGGGGCAAAAGCCTCCAGGATAGGACGAATCTGCGCCGGATGAATGCTCCACATCCGGGTGTAACCCAGCAGGCGCGCCGCCTGCTGGGCCGCCCGGCGCAGCAAGGCCACATCACCGAACTCGGTGACCACGCAGTGGGCGGGCACCTTGCCGTGGGCATGGCAGGCTGTGGCAATCTCCAACTTGGCGCGTACCACCAAGGGATGGGAAAACTGGCCAGCGTCCGCACCTGGCTCTGCTGAGCCGATGCCCATGGCGGCGGCCGGAATGGCGCCGCCGTGTGAGGACACAAAATCCATCAGCCCGAAACTCAGCGATTGCACCCTGGGGTGCCCGGCGATGCCGAAGGCATGGTGCACCGCCAGCGGGGATTCAATCAGGGCGTGCAAAGGCAGCGGCGTGGTCCGCCCGGCCCGCTCGGCGACCTCGTCGATCCACCTTACAGCGCGGACCAGGGCCTCAGCCGACTCGACCTTGGGCAGCATCAGATGACAAAGGGCTGACGCCGCACCACCGACAACGGTTTCGATGTCTTGCTCGAAGCTGGGATGGTCAACCGCATGGACCCGCACAGCGACCCGGGCCCGGGGCAAGTGCTGCCCCGCCCGCACGGCCTCACACGCCAGTGCCGCCACCATGCTGGCGTGCTCGCGCTCACCGCCAACCGGGGCGCCGTCCTCGCAGTCGAGCGTCACATCAAACACACAGGCGCCAAATTCCTCGGAGAACTCAGCCTGCAGGGCCAGGCTCTTGCGCATGCGTGCCTCTACCCCACAAGAATGGTCGCACACCGGCAGGCGCCCGGCCATGCCCTGGGGTTCCAGCAGGATATCGCCAGGGTATTGCATGGGAGAGTCTGTCACCCGCACAGGCTGGCAGACGACGTGTGAGGTCTGATCAGAGCAGGTGGGCCACGCCGGCTTGCTCGTCCTGAAGCTCTTTCAGGGTCTTGTTGATGCATTCCTGGCTGAAGGCGTCGATCGGCAGACCCGCCACGGCCGTGTACTCACCACCTTCGCAGGTGACGGCAAAACCGAACATGGTGTCCTTCGGAATACCGTACTGTCCATCGGAGGCAATACCCATGGTGACCCACTTGCCTTGGGTACCCAGCACCCAGTCACGCATGTGGTCAATGGCAGCGTTGGCGGCTGAGGCCGCAGAAGACACGCCGCGCGCCGCAATGATGGCCGCGCCACGCTTGCCGACGGTGGGCAAAAAGGTGTTGGCATTCCAGTCGTGGTCGTTGATGCTGTCCTTCACGCTGACGCCGTGGATGGAGGCAAACCGGTAATCGGCGTACATGGTCGGCGAGTGGTTGCCCCACACGACCAGTTTCTCGATCGCCGAAACCGGCTTGCCGGTTTTGGCAGCAATTTGACTCAGGGCGCGGTTGTGGTCCAGCCGGAGCATGGCGGTGAAATTCTTGCGCGGCAGGTCGGGGGCGCTCTTCATGGCGATGTAAGCATTGGTGTTGGCCGGGTTGCCGACCACCAGCACCTTGACGTTGCGACTGGCCACGGCATTGAGTGCCTTGCCCTGAGCCGTGAAAATTTCGGCGTTGACAGCCAGCAGTTCGGCCCGCTCCATGCCCGGCCCGCGCGGGCGCGAACCGATCAGCAGGGCATAGTCCACATCCTTGAACGCCGTCATCGGGTCACCATGGGCCTCCATGCCCACCAGCAGGGGGAAAGCGCAATCCTGCAACTCCATCATCACGCCCTGCAGGGCCTGCTGCGGTTTTTCCATGGGCACTTCCAGCAAGTGCAAGATGACCGGTTGGTCCTTGCCAAGCATTTCGCCTGAAGCAATACGAAAGAGGATGGCATAGCCGATTTGACCTGCAGCGCCGGTCACTGCGACTCGGACGGGCTTTTTGCTCATGACGAAGACTCCAGAAGGGTTTTGATACAGAGGCTGGCGGTGTTGCTTCACGAGCCCGACCACCCTCTAACCTAACCAGTGTAATCCGGAAAACCCTTGGCAGTCAATTTGTCTTATGTCTTATATAAGATATGATCAAACCACACCCGAATCGACATCCGGCGGACGAACCAACATGCCCACGACCCTGATCCCGTCTGCAGACAAAGCGGCGCCAAGCCCGGAATCAGGCGCCAGTTTGCTGCCGGCTACGCCGGCGTTCAGCCCGCTGTACCAGCAGATCAAGAGTCTGATTTTGAACAGCCTGCGCGCGGGCGAGTGGAAACCGGGCGAGGCGATTCCGAGTGAAATGGAGCTGGCAGCACAGTTCCGCGTCAGTCAGGGCACGGTCCGCAAAGCCATTGACGAACTCGCCGCCGACAACCTGCTGGTACGGCGCCAAGGCAAAGGCACCTTCGTTGCCACCCACGCTGAACAACAGGTTCGCTACCGATTTCTCAAACTGATGCCAGACCATGGCGACCTGGGCAGCGAGGGTCCTGCGCAACGGCAGATTGTGGACTGCAAACGACTGCGTGCGCCGGCCGATGTAGCAAGGGCGTTGGCCCTGCGCGCTGGCGACGCGGTGCTGCAGGTGCGACGCGTGCTGTCCTTCGCCGACCAAGCCACGATCCTGGAAGACCTCTGGCTACCAGGCGCCCCTTTCAAGGGCCTCACGGCCGAACGCCTGCGCGACGATCAAGGTCCCATGTATGCGCTGTTTGAGACCGAGTTCGGCGTCCGCATGGTCCGGGCCGAAGAAAAAATTCGGGCCGTTTTACCCGACGCAGTGCAGGGCGTACTTTTGAACGTGAAAATGGGGACGCCCTTGTTGAGTGTGGAGCGGGTGGCCTTCACTTACCACGACACGCCGATGGAACTGCGTCGAGGGCTGTATGTCACCGATACTCACTACTATCGCAATGAGCTGAACTGAGCCGTTTATCAATCAAGGCCAATTTGAAACCCCCACGTCAGTTTGCTGCATTGCAATAGAATTTTGTCACTTCTGCTTGCCACCAAGACCTTCACGTCGTCACCAGGAAAACCCAGCCATGACCGAGATTGCTACCGCGCCGCCCAAAAAGCGGCCTGAATTCCGCAATATCAATGCGTTTCGGGACCTGCCCAGTTACCGATTGCCCGCTGCCGGGTGGGTGTCCATCCTGCACCGCATCAGTGGCGCGCTCATGTTTGCGCTGATGCCCTTCGTCATCTGGATGTTTGACGTCTCGATTTCTTCCGAAATTTCATTCACCAAATTCAAGGCGGCCTTTGAGATTGGCATGCTGGGCCTGCCGGGCATCGTCTGGAAACTGTTGGCATTGGCGCTGATCTGGGCCTACCTGCACCATTTGATCGCCGGCCTGCGGCACCTCTGGATGGACGCACGGCACGCCGTCAGCAAGGAGTTCGGCAAATCATCGGCTTTGGTCACCTTGGTGCTGGGCTCGGTCTTGACGCTGGTGCTGGCACTGAAACTATTCGGCTTTTATTGAGGGCATCGTCCATGGCAGTGAATTACGGCTCCAAACGCATCGTTGTCGGTGCCCATTACGGTTTGCGCGACTGGCTGGCACAACGTGTGACGGCCGCCCTGATGGCCCTGTTCACGCTGCTTCTGCTGGCGCAGGTGGTGTTGAGCAAAGGCCCGATCAGCTACTACAAGTGGGCAGGCATTTTTTCAACACAATGGATGAAGGTGCTGACCTTCACGGTGATCATTGCCCTGCTCTACCATGTCTGGATTGGCGTGCGCGACATCTGGATGGATTACATCAAACCGGTGGCCCTTCGCCTGACGCTGCAGGTCGCGTCGATTGTCTGGCTGGTCGGCTGCGCCGGCTGGGCCATCCAAGTGCTTTGGCGCCTGTGAAGCCGTAACAGCCCACCCGTCCCGCACTCCCCCCAACTGACAGAGCAATTCATGACAATTTCTTTACCCAAACGAAAATTCGACGTTGTCATCGTCGGGGCCGGCGGTTCGGGCATGCGTGCCTCGCTGCAATTAGCCCGCGCTGGCCTGAATGTGGCCGTCCTGAGCAAGGTCTTCCCGACCCGTTCGCACACGGTGGCAGCCCAAGGCGGCATCGGCGCCTCGCTTGGCAACATGAACGACGACAACTGGCATTACCACTTCTACGACACTGTCAAGGGCTCGGATTGGCTGGGCGACCAGGACGCCATCGAGTTCATGTGCCGCGAAGCGCCCAAGGTGGTGTACGACCTCGAGCACATGGGCATGCCGTTCGACCGCAACCCGGACGGCACCATTTACCAGCGGCCCTTTGGCGGCCACACGGCCAACTACGGCGAAAAAGCGGTTGAACGCGCTTGCGCCGCCGCCGACCGGACCGGCCACGCCATGCTGCACACCCTGTACCAGCAGAACATCAAAGCCAAGACCAGCTTTTTTGTTGAATGGATGGCGCTCGATCTGATCCGCGATGCCGAGGGGGACGTCGTAGGCATCACAGCGCTGGAAATGGAAACGGGTGACGTTCACATCCTGGAGGCCAAAACCACCCTGCTCGCCACCGGTGGCGCCGGGCGCATCTTTGCAGCCTCGACCAACGCGTTCATCAACACCGGTGACGGGCTGGGCCTGGCCGCCCGTGCCGGCTTGCCACTGGAGGACATGGAGTTCTGGCAATTTCACCCCACCGGTGTCGCCGGTGCCGGTGTGCTCTTGACCGAGGGCTGTCGTGGCGAAGGCGCGATTTTGCTCAACAGCAATGGCGAACGCTTCATGGAGCGCTATGCGCCAACCCTGAAAGACCTGGCCCCACGGGATTTCGTGTCCCGCTCGATGGACCAGGAAATCAAGGAAGGCCGCGGCTGTGGTCCGAAAAAAGACTATGTGCTGCTCAAACTGGACCACCTGGGTGCCGACACCATCATGAAGCGGCTGCCCTCGGTGTTTGAGATCGGGCATAACTTTGCCAATGTGGACATCACCCGTGAACCCATCCCGGTGGTGCCGACCATTCATTACCAGATGGGCGGCATCCCGACAAACATCAATGGTCAGGTGGTGGTGCAGGCCAATGGGGTGCACAACCAGGTGGTGAACGGGCTCTACGCGGTGGGTGAATGCTCCTGCGTGAGCGTGCACGGCGCCAACCGCCTCGGCACCAACTCGCTGCTGGACCTGTTGGTGTTCGGCCGCGCCGCCGGCAACCACATCGTTGAGTTCAACCAGAAGAGCAAATCGCACAAGCCCTTGCCGAGCGACGCCGCTGACCGCACGCTGGCGCGTTTGGCACGGCTGGACAACGCCTCCAGCGGCGAATATGCCCAGGATGTGGCAAACGACATTCGCGCCACCATGCAGCTGCACGCCGGCGTGTTCCGCACCCAGGCCAGCATGGACCAAGGCGTCAAGAAAATTGCCAGTCTCCGCGACCGCGTCAATGCGATCAACCTGAAAGACAAGTCCAAGGTGTTCAACACGGCCCGCATCGAGGCGATCGAGGTGGAAAATCTGATCGAGGCGGCCCAGGCTACGATCGAGTCGGCTGCAGCGCGCCATGAAAGCCGTGGCGCCCACACCGTGGACGACTACGGCGATACCCCCGAACACCCCAACGGCCGCAACGACACCGAGTGGCACAAGCACTCGCTCTGGTACAGCGAAGGCAACCGCATGAGCTACAAACCCGTGCAGATGAAGCCGCTCACGGTCGACTCTGTGCCGCTCAAAGTCCGCACTTTTTGAACCGGCGAGTTCCCCCGGCCCACATCACCCGCCCGCACCCGACACGGAGCCACCCATGACCCAACGCACTTTCCAGATTTACCGCTACGACCCGGACAAGGACAGCAAGCCCTACATGCAGACGATTCAGGTCGAGCTGGACGGCAGCGAACGGATGTTGCTGGACGCGTTGATGAAGCTCAAGGCGATCGACCCGGCCATCTCGTTCCGCCGTTCTTGCCGCGAGGGGGTGTGCGGCTCGGATGCCATGAACATCAACGGCAAGAACGGCCTGGCCTGTCTGACCAACATGCGCACCCTGCCGGGCGTCATCGTGCTCAAGCCACTGCCCGGTCTGCCCGTCATCCGCGATCTGATCGTGGACATGACCCAGTTCTTCACGCAGTACAACTCGATCAAGCCCTACCTGATCAACGACACCGTGCCGCCTGAGAAGGAACGACTGCAAAGCCCCGAAGAGCGTGAAGAGTTGAACGGCCTGTATGAATGCATTCTGTGCGCCAGTTGCTCCACCAGCTGCCCCAGCTTCTGGTGGAACCCCGACAAGTTTGTCGGCCCGGCCGGCCTGCTTCAGGCCTACCGCTTCATTGCGGACAGCCGTGACCAGGCGACGGCCGAGCGTCTGGACAACCTGGAGGACCCGTACCGCCTGTTCCGCTGCCACACCATCATGAATTGCGTCGATGTCTGCCCGAAGGGCCTGAACCCCACCAAGGCGATTGGCAAGATCAAGGAAATGATGGTCCTGCGCACGGTGTGAGTGCCTGCACCGTGCCTGCCATGGACGCTGACTTGGTTGATGAACGGACGCTGAGCAAGCTCCGGTGGCGCTGCCGCCGCGGTCTGCTGGAGAACGACCTGTTCATCGAACGGTTTTTCAAGCGCTATGAAGCCAGTCTGACCCGGGGGCAAGCGCTGGCGCTGGGGGACTTGATGGCATTGAGCGATAACGACCTGCTGGATGTGCACCTGGCTCGTCAGTCACTGGGACAGGTGGAGCCGGTGCTGGACCGGCCCGATGTTCGGGAAGTTTTGAGTATGTTGCGAGAAAACCGCTGAAAGGTAAACCATGAAACTGTCTGATAACAAAGCCACCCTGTCATTTAGCAATGGCAGCCCAAGCGTCAATCTGCCGGTCTACCACGGCAACGTCGGACCCGACGTGATCGACATCCGCAAGCTGTATGGGCAGACCGGCATGTTCACTTATGACCCGGGTTTCCTGTCGACAGCGTCCTGCCAATCAGCCATCACCTACATCGATGGCGACAAGGGCGAATTGCTGTACCGCGGCTACCCAATCGAGCAACTGGCCACCCAGTGCGATTTCATGGAGACCTGTCACCTGCTGCTGTACGGCAACCTGCCCGATGCCGCAGCCAAGACCGACTTCACCAAGCGCGTGACCAACCACACCATGGTCAACGAGCAGATGCAGTTTTTCCTGCGCGGCTTCCGGCGCGATGCGCACCCGATGGCCATCATGACCGGCCTGGTCGGCGCACTGTCGGCCTTCTACCACGACAGCACAGACATCAACAACCCGGAGCACCGTGAAATCTCGGCCATCCGGCTGATTGCCAAGATGCCGACACTGGTCGCCATGGCCTACAAGTACAGCATGGGCCAGCCCTACATGTACCCCAAGAACAAGCTCAGCTATGCGGGCAACTTCCTGCACATGATGTTTGCCACCCCCTGCGAGGACTACGAAGTCAACCCGGTGATCGAGCGTGCCCTCGATCGCATCTTCGTGTTGCACGCCGACCATGAGCAGAACGCTTCCACCTCCACCGTGCGGCTCTGCGGCAGTTCGGGCACCAACCCGTTCGCCGCCATCGCAGCCGGCGTGGCCTGCTTGTGGGGTCCAGCCCATGGCGGCGCCAATGAAGCCTGCCTGAACATGCTGGAAGACATCCAGCGAATGGGGGGCGTCTCCAAGGTGGGACAGTTCATGGACCAGGTCAAGGACAAGAACTCCAATGTCAAGCTGATGGGCTTCGGCCACCGCGTCTACAAAAACTATGACCCGCGCGCCAAGCTGATGCAGGAAACCTGCAAAGAAGTGCTGACCTCACTTGGCCTGGAGAACGACCCCTTGTTCAAGCTGGCCATGGCGCTGGAAAAAATCGCGCTGGAAGACGATTATTTCGTGCAACGCAAGCTCTACCCCAACGTCGATTTTTACTCCGGCATCGTGCAGCGCGCCATCGGCATTCCGGTCAGCCTGTTCACCGCGATCTTTGCGCTGGCCCGCACTGTGGGCTGGATCGCGCAGCTCAATGAAATGATTGGCGACCCCGAGTACAAGATCGGCCGGCCGCGCCAGCTGTTCACCGGAGAGATCCGCCGCGACGTGATGCCGATCGCTCAACGCTAACGCCCAAGCAGCCTCCATGGGACGCACGCTTTACGACAAACTCTGGGACGACCACGTCGTCCACACCGAGGAGGACGGCACCGCCATCCTCTACATCGACAGGCATCTGGTGCACGAAGTCACCAGCCCGCAGGCCTTCGAAGGTCTGCGGCAATCGGGACGTCCGGTCTGGCGCATCAGCTCCATCGTGGCCACGGCCGACCACAACACGCCGACCACCGGCTGGGAACGTGGTTACGAGGGCATCACCGACCCGACCAGCAAGGAACAGGTCATGACACTCGACGCCAACATGCGCGAGTACGGATCGGCCGCCTACTTTCCCTTCCTGTCCCGGCGCCAGGGCATCGTGCACGTGATCGGCCCGGAAAGCGGCGCCACCCTGCCGGGCATGACGGTGGTCTGCGGCGACTCGCACACCTCCACCCACGGCGCCTTTGGGGCGCTGGCCCACGGCATCGGTACCAGCGAGGTGGAGCACGTCATGGCGACGCAAACCCTGCTGGCCAAAAAAGCCAAAAACATGCTGGTGCGGGTCGAAGGCACACTGTCGCGGGGCTGCAGTGGCAAGGACATCGTGCTCGCCATCATTGGCCGCATCGGCACTGCCGGCGGCACGGGCTACACCATTGAGTTTGCCGGGTCGGCGATCCGGGCGCTCAGCATGGAGGGCCGCATGACGGTCTGCAATATGGCGATCGAGGCCGGTGCCCGCGCCGGCCTGGTGGCGGTGGACGACAAGACCATCGAGTACGTGCGCGGCCGCCCCCTGGCGCCAGGTCACACGGCGGGCAACGACGTGGCGGCAGCGCTGGAGTGGGATCAGGCGGTGGCCTACTGGAAGACCTTGCATTCAGACCCCAGCGCGGCTTTCGACGCTGTGGTGGAAATTGATGCTGCGCAAATCATCCCGCAGATCACCTGGGGCACCTCGCCCGAGATGGTGTTGGGTGTCGACGCGCGCGTGCCCGATCCGGACAAGGAAAAAGACGCCAGCAAGCGCGGTGCCATCGAGCGCGCACTGACCTACATGGGCCTGGAACCCGGCAAGGCCCTGAACGATTTGTACGTCGACAAGGTCTTCATCGGCTCCTGCACCAACAGCCGCATCGAAGACATGCGCGAAGCCGCCGCCGTTGTCAAACGGCTGGGGCAAAGGGTGGCCAAGAACATCAAGCTGGCCATGGTGGTGCCGGGTTCGGGTCTTGTCAAGGAACAGGCCGAGCGCGAAGGACTGCATGAGATTTTCAAGGCTGCCGGCTTCGAATGGCGCGAACCCGGATGTTCGATGTGTCTGGCCATGAACGCGGACCGCCTCGAGCCCGGCGAGCGCTGCGCCTCCACCAGCAACCGTAACTTTGAGGGGCGCCAGGGCGCAGGCGGTCGCACCCACCTGGTCAGCCCAGCCATGGCGGCGGCAGCGGCCATTCACGGTCATTTTGTCGACGTACGTCAATTTACTTGACAGATTTAACCGAGGGCACAGCATGAGTCGTTGGCGTTTGGTGTGGCTTTGTATAGCGCTGGTGGGCCTATCCGCCTGCAATACGGTCAAGGGACTTGGGCAAGATTTGCGGAAGGTCGGCGAAAAAATTGAAGATACAGCCAAGAAGATATAGGGAAATACCGTGCAGACATTCGACACACACAAGGGCTTGGTGGCCCCGATGGACCGGGACAATGTGGACACCGACGCCATCATCCCGAAACAGTTCCTCAAGTCGATCCGCAAGACTGGTTTTGGACCCAACCTGTTCGACGAGTGGCGCTACCTCGACCCCGGCTACCCGGGACAGGACCCGGCGAGCCGCCGGCCCAACCCGGATTTCGTGCTCAACCAGCCGCGCTACCAGGGCGCATCCATCCTGCTGGCGCGCAAAAATTTTGGCTGTGGCTCTTCGCGGGAACACGCGCCATGGGCTTTGGACCAATACGGCTTTCGCGCGATCATTGCGCCCAGCTACGCCGACATCTTCTTCAACAACAGCTTCAAAAACGGGCTGCTGCCGATCGTGGTGAGTGAGGCCCAGGTCGGCGCCCTGTTTGACGAGGTGTTGGCCTTTCCCGGCTACAGCCTCACCATCGACCTGGCAAGACAAGCCATTGTCAAACCCAGCGGTGAGGAACTGCCTTTTGAGGTACAGGCCTTTCGCAAGTATTGCCTGCTCAATGGCTTTGACGACATCGGCCTGACCCTGCGCCAAGCCGACAAAATCCGCGCCTTCGAAGCCCAGCGTTTAGTGCAGAAACCCTGGTTAGCCCGCACGCTGATTGGCTGAGTAGCTCTTATTTTTATAGCGTTTCAAGATCATCATGAAAATTGCAGTGTTGCCAGGCGACGGCATCGGAACCGAAATCGTGGCGCAGGCGGTGCGGGTGCTCGAAGCGCTCGACCTGAGGCTGGAGATGGAAACCGCTTTGGTTGGCGGCGCCGCCTACGAGGCCCATGGCCATCCCCTGCCTGAGGGGACGCTGAGTCTTGCCAAGGCCGCCGACGCCATCCTGTTCGGCGCCGTGGGCGACTGGAAATACGACAAACTTGACCGACCCTTGCGGCCGGAGCAGGCCATCCTGGGCCTGCGCAAGCACCTGGGCCTGTTCGCCAATTTCCGACCGGCCATCTGCTACCCGCAACTGGTCGGAGCCTCCAGTCTTAAGCCAGAGCTGATCGCCGGCCTGGACATCCTGATCATTCGCGAACTCACGGGCGACATCTATTTTGGCCAGCCCCGCGGCCGCCGCACGGCCACCGATGGCCTTTTCCCCGGTGCCGAGGAAGCTTTTGACACCATGCGCTATTCGCGTCCGGAAATCGAGCGCATCGCCCACGTGGCATTTCAAGCCGCCCGCAAACGCAGCAAACGTGTGACCAGCGTGGACAAAGCCAACGTGTTGGAGACCTTCCAGTTCTGGAAGGATGTGGTCACCGAAGTCGGTCAGCAGTACCCGGATGTGGCGCTGGACCACATGTACGTCGACAACGCCGCCATGCAACTGGTCAAGGAGCCCAAGAAGTTCGACGTGGTCGTGACCGGCAACATGTTCGGCGACATCCTCAGCGACGAGGCCGCCATGCTGACCGGCTCGATCGGCATGCTGCCCTCGGCCAGCCTCAACGCCAGCAACCAGGGCCTGTACGAGCCCAGTCACGGCAGCGCACCCGACATCGCCGGTAAGGGCATCGCCAACCCGCTGGCCACCATTTTGAGTGCGGCCATGATGTTGCGCTTCAGCCTGAACCAGGAGGCCGCCGCCCAACGCATCGAAGCCGCGGTGCAGCAGGTGCTGGCGCAGGGCCTTCGCACCGCTGACATCTACAGTGCAGGCACCACCCAAGTTGGTACCAGCGCCATGGGCGACGCAGTGCTCAAAGCACTGGGTTGAAGGGGCGCGGTGTGCCCGCACGGTTACGACAGCTACTGCCGGGCGACCCTCAGGTTTGGTGCCGTACAATTCCCTCCCATGATTTACGCCAGCCGCTTTTCGCTGAACCTCACGGCCACCGCCTGGGTGACTGCTGCGCTGCGCGCTTTCATCATTAAAACCACGACCACCAAAGGCTGAACAGCCCTGGTTCGTCGCGTGCCCTCCCGGCCAGACGAGCCGGGGTAAACAGCCTGGTCTGGCGCTGTTTAACTTTAGAGAAAGGGCATTGACATGAACAAATTGGTAGGCTTGGTTGGCTGGCGCGGCATGGTCGGCTCCGTCCTGATGGACCGCATGCAGGCCGAGGGCGATTTCGCGCTGATAGAACCCGTCTTTTTTTCGACCTCCAACGCTGGTGGCCAAGCGCCGGCCGCGGCCAAAAACGAGTCGACGCTCAAAGACGCGTTTGACATCGAGGCGCTGCGCCGGTGCGACATCATCATCAGCGCCCAGGGCGGCGACTACACCTCGGAGGTGTTTCCCAAGTTGCGCAGCGCCGGTTGGAGCGGCCACTGGATTGATGCCGCCTCCACGCTGCGCATGAAGGACGACGCCATCATCATCCTGGACCCGGTGAACCTGCCCGTGATCAAAAACGCACTCAGCAGGGGCGGCAAGAACTGGATCGGCGGCAATTGCACCGTCAGTTGCATGTTGATGGGTGTGGGCGCCTTGTACAAGGCGGGCCTGGTCGAATGGATGACCAGCATGACCTACCAGGCTGCCTCGGGCGGCGGGGCGCAGCACATGCGCGAGTTGCTGACCCAATTTGGCAGCCTCCACGCCGAAGTCAAACATTTGCTGGATGACCCCAAATCAGCGATTTTGGAAATCGACCGCCTGGTGTTGGCTCGGCAGCAGGCGATGAGCGCCGCTGAAACCGCCAATTTCGGTGTCCCTTTGGGCGGCAGCCTGATCCCCTGGATCGACAAGGACCTCGGTATCGGCAAACAGCACGACGAACCCGGCTGGGGCACCTCGCGCGAGGAATGGAAGGCCGGTGCCGAAACCAACAAGATCCTGGGTCAGGGGGCCGCTTTTGGCACGGCCGAAACGCCAGTGGACGGCCTGTGCGTTCGCATCGGTGCCATGCGCTGCCACAGCCAGGCACTGACCTTCAAACTCAAGAAAGACGTGCCGACCGCCGACATCGAGGCCCTACTGGCGGCCGATAACGCCTGGGTCAAGGTGGTACCCAACACACGGGAGGCCACGCTGCAGGGGCTGACCCCAGTGGCCGTGACCGGCACGCTCAACATCCCGGTGGGACGCGTGCGCAAGCTCGCCATGGGCCCTGACTACGTCGGCGCATTCACCATCGGCGACCAATTACTTTGGGGCGCCGCCGAGCCCTTGCGCCGGATGCTGCGCATCCTGCTCGACTGACCGAGGCAGGTCAGCGCACGATTTTTTCAGCCCTGACAAGCACACCCGAGCTCGGTTCTGAATGGGCAACGTAGAATCAAGATGATGCGCATGTTCATCCCTGTTCGCCCCAACAGGCCTGCCCCGATCGTGACCAAGCGTCGCTGGCCCAGGGCTGCCTGTGTGATTTGTGTGGCCCTGTGTTCGCTGTGGGTCCAGCAGGCCATGGCCCTGTCGCTAGGCCGGGTGATGGTGCAGTCGGCCTTGGGGGAGCCACTGCGCGCTGACATTGACTTTCTTGAGTTGTCACCCGAGGAAGCCAGCACACTCAGCACCACCATTGCCTCGCCCGAGGCATTTCGCGCCGCCGGACTGGCTTATCTGCCGGCGGTGTCGGGCTTGCAGGCGTCCCTGCAAAAGCGGGCGGATGGCCGCTTGTTCGTGCGTCTGAGCAGCAGCGGTCCTATGACAGAAGCGTTTTTTGACCTGTTGCTCGAAGCCAATTGGGCGTCCGGCCGGCTGCTGCGCGACTACACCCTGCTGCTGGCCCCTGCCAAGGCGGCCGTGACCCGGGCCAACGACGCCAGCAGCGACCGGGCCCGCACGGTCAAGGATGGCAAACTCACCGTGAAGGCTGGCGACACGGCCAGCCACATTGCAGCAGCCACCAAGCCGGCCAATGTCTCGCTGGACCAGATGTTGGTGGCACTTTTGCGGGCCAATCCCGGCGTGTTCCAGGGCGATAACGTCAATCGCATCCAGGCGGGCGCAGTCCTTGCCATTCCGACGGTGGCTCAGGCGGCAGAAACCCCGCGACCCGAGGCGACCCGCATCATTGCCGCGCAAAGTCAGGATTTCAACGACTTCCGCCGCAAGTTTGCCGGGGTCGCGCCAGAGGCGCGGCCAGAAGCAGCAAGCCGGCAAGCCAGCGGCAAGGTGCAGGCCAGGGTCGACGACAAACAGGCCCCCGCCGCCGGGGCGGACAAACTGACGCTGGCCAAAAGCAGCGTGCAGGACGCCCTGTCAGAAGAGCAACTGGCCAAGCAGCGCAGCACCCGGGAGGCAGCCGCACGGGCCGACGAGATCGCTCGCAACATCAGTGAGCTGAACAAGCTCGGCGCCAGCACCCAGGCGGCTGCGGCATCGGCGCCAGCGTCTGCAGCAAGGCCTGAAAGTTCCGCCCCTGTAGCGCCTGTTGCCATCCCCAACCCATTGCCCGCCAGCGCCCCGGCTTCCGCCGCCCAAGCGCCAGCGTCGGCCCTGGCGCCCGCCAAGTCGACGGACCGGATTGATCGGCTGGTGGACCATCCGCTTGTGCCCTGGGGCGCGGGGGCACTGATGACGACGCTGGCCAGTGTGATCGCCTACCGGATCGGGCGTCGCAGGCGCGACGGTCTGCCGCCCGAAGATGTCCTGCCCGACCAGACGCTGGACGGTTTTGTGGCCAGCAACAGTGCCCCGGACACCTCGGCTCTCAACGATTCAGACCCGCAGGAAACCCAGTTTGCGCCCAGTCGCAACGAGGCGCCTGAGCCTATCGAGGCCGAACCGGAGCCGCTGCCGGCCGCTGAACCAGCCAACATTGAGGCAGAACCAGAGCTCGAGATCGACTTTCCGCTTGACGAGCCCGCGGGCGAAAGTGTGCCACTGCCCGAGCCGCTGCCGGATGAACTTGATCTGGAATTCGACACACCCGAGCGAGAGCCCGAGCCGCCATCTGCGACACCACCGGAGCCATTGCCCCTTGACCTGGGCTCGCTGTCACTTGATCTGGGTGAAGAGTTCCAGGACAGCAAGGCCCAACTCAAAGACCTGGCCGACGATCCGATGGAGACCAAACTCGCCTTGGCGGAAGAGTTCCGCGCAATTGGCGACGAGGATGGCGCTCGATCCTTGATCGAGGAAGTGATCGAGGCAGCGACCGGCGACATGAAGGCCAGGGCGGAACGGGCGCTGGGCAAACTGAAGTGACGACCGGGCCCGCGCGCCTTGCGGTCAGCTCGATGAGGCGAACGTGAGGGTCGCATTGGGTTTGAGCTACAACGGCCAGCCCTACCAGGGCTGGCAAAGCCAGTTGTCGGGCCAGACGGTTCAAGACCGGCTTGAAGCTGCGCTGACCCGCTTTACAGCTCAAAAGACCAGCACCCTGTGCGCCGGTCGAACCGATGCCGGTGTGCATGGTCTGATGCAAGTGGTTCATTTCGACACCCCTGTGCAGCGAAGCGCAGCCGCCTGGGTGCGCGGCACCAACAGTCTCCTGCCGCATGACATCGCTGTCCAGTGGGCTTGCGAGGTACCCGAGTCGTTTCATTGCCGCGCCAGCGCCCTGTCACGCCGTTATGCCTACATCTTGCTGGAGTCGGCGGTGCGGCCGAGCCTGGAGACCGGACGCGTGGGATGGGCGTTCCGGCCACTCACGCTGGCGCCGATGCAACAGGCAGCCGAGCTGTTGCTGGGTGAGCATGATTTCAGCTCTTTTCGCGCCTCAGCCTGCCAGGCCTTGTCGCCGGTCAAACACTTGCAGCAGCTGGCCATCTCGCGTCGGGGCGCCTATTGGCGCTTCGAGTTCGAGGCCAACGCCTTTTTGCACCACATGATCCGCAACCTCATGGGCTGCCTGCTGGTCGTCGGCCAAGGGCAACAGCCACCGACGTGGATCACAGAGGTGCTGCAGGCGCGCGACCGCAGAACAGCCGCACCCACTTTCTCCCCCGACGGTCTGTACTTTCTGGGGCCACGTTATGCCCCGCACTGGGGTCTGCCCGAGCGCACGCCCGCTTTTGACGCACTGCCATGACCACGCCTACCCCCCTCCCCGCTTCGCCCTCCCCCCTCGCTGCCACGGTGATGCGGACACGCATCAAAATCTGCGGTCTGACCCGGGAGCAGGATGTGGATGCCGCCGTGGCTGCCGGGGCCGACGCCATCGGTTTTGTGCTGTACCCCCAAAGTCCGCGCTATGTGGCGCCCGAGCGGGCCCTGGCCCTGGCCCGGCGGTTGCCGCCGTTTGTCACACCGGTGTTGCTGTTCGTCAATGCGTCCGCTCCTGAAATCATAGCTATAAGTGACCAGCTGGCGGGGGCTTGCGTTCAATTTCATGGCGATGAAGCGCCGGCTGACTGCCTGCTGGCCACTGGCCACGGCCGCCGCCCCTTCATCCGGGCGGCGCGTATTCCGGTCGGGGCAAACGGCCCGGGATTTGATCTCGTAGAATTCGCTCTTCATTTTTCACAAGCCCAGGCCATCCTGCTCGACGCGCATGTCGACGGGTACGGTGGTGGCGGGCAAACATTCAATTGGTCACAGCTGCCTCCAAACGTCAACGCTCACCTCGTCTTGAGTGGTGGACTGAGCGCTGCAAACGTGGCCGAAGGCATCCGGCTGTTGCGGCCGCGTTGCAAGACGCTGGCCGTTGATGTGAGCTCGGGGGTGGAAATGTCCGGCCCCGGCAACAAGGGGCTCAAGGACCCCGAAAAAATCAACCAATTTGTCGCTGCCGTCCGGGCAGCCGACCAGCAACTTGCAGAGAGATCACATGTTCCAGTACCAGCAACCTGACGCGTCCGGTCATTTCGGTATCTTTGGGGGGTCCTTCGTTTCGGAGACCCTGACCCACGCCATCAACGAACTCAAGGCAGCTTACGCCCGCTACCAGCACGACCCGGCTTTCATCGCCGAGTTCAACTACGAGCTGGCGCACTTTGTCGGTCGGCCCTCACCGGTTTACCACGCCCAGCGCATGAGCCGCGAGCAGGGGGGCGCGCAGATCTTCCTCAAACGCGAGGACCTCAACCACACCGGCGCGCACAAGGTCAACAACACCATCGGCCAGGCCATGCTGGCCAAGCGCATGGGCAAACCTCGGGTGATTGCCGAAACCGGTGCCGGCCAGCACGGCGTGGCCACCGCCACCATCTGCGCCCGCTACGGGCTGGAATGCGTGGTCTACATGGGTAGCGAGGACGTCAAGCGCCAGAGCCCCAACGTCTACCGCATGAAGCTGCTCGGCGCCACCGTGGTGCCGGTGGAGAGCGGCAGCAAAACGCTCAAAGACGCCCTGAACGAGGCCATGCGCGACTGGGTGGCCAATGTGGACAACACTTTCTACATCATCGGCACCGTGGCCGGGCCGCACCCCTACCCGATGATGGTGCGAGATTTCCAGAGCGTGATCGGCAAGGAATGCCTGATACAAATGCCGGAAATGCTGGCGCAACACGGTTGCCGCGGGCCGCAGCCTGATGCGGTGATCGCCTGCGTTGGCGGCGGCAGCAATGCCATGGGCATCTTCCACCCTTACATTGCCCATGGCGAAACGCGCCTGATCGGGGTAGAGGCGGCAGGCGAAGGCATGGATTCGGGTCGCCACTCTGCCTCACTGCAGCGCGGCAGCCCGGGCGTGCTGCACGGCAACCGCACCTATGTGCTGCAGGATGACAACGGCCAGGTTACCGAGACCCACAGCATCAGCGCCGGGCTGGATTACCCCGGTGTCGGCCCGGAACACGCTTTCCTCAAAGACATCGGCCGTGCCGAATATGTGGGCATCACCGACACCGACGCGCTGGCGGCCTTCCACTACCTGTGCCGCACCGAGGGCATCATCCCGGCGCTGGAATCCAGCCACGCCATGGCCTACGCCATGCAATTGGCCAAAACCATGCGCCCGGACCAGTCCATTCTGGTCAACCTGTCGGGCCGGGGCGACAAGGACATTGGCACGGTGGCCGACCTCAGCAACGGCGACTTTTACTGCCGCCCGAGCTGCAAGGGGCAGTCGGTCAAAGGTGGCATGCCGCAAACCATCTCCCTGGCCGCCTTGGGAGCCCATGCATGAGCCGAATTGCCAGCACCCTCACCAACTTGAGAGCACAGGGAAAAAAAGCGCTGATCCCTTACGTCACCGCCGGCTACCCCTTTGCCGACGTCACGCCTGAGCTGATGCACGCCATGGTGGCGGGCGGCGCCGACATCATCGAGCTTGGCGTCCCCTTCTCCGACCCCAGCGCCGACGGCCCGGTGATCCAAAAGGCCGGCGACCGCGCGCTGGCGCTGGGCATCGGTATGGTGCAGGTGCTGGCCATGGTGCGCGCCTTCCGCGCCACCAACACCACCACCCCGGTGGTGCTGATGGGCTACGCGAACCCTGTCGAGCGTTACAACCAGAAACATGCCCGCGCCGACGGTGCCAGCGCCTTTGTGCACGACGCCGCAGCGGCCGGCGTGGATGGGGTGCTGGTGGTGGACTACCCGCCAGAAGAGTGCGTGGCCTTTGCGGCTGAACTGGCCAAACACAGCATGGACCTGATCTTTTTGCTGGCGCCCACCAGCACGGACGAACGCATGGCCCAGGTGGCGCGGGTGGCCACTGGCTACGTTTACTACGTGTCGCTCAAGGGCGTAACCGGCGCCGGCACCCTGGACACGGCGGCGGTGGAGGCCATGCTGCCCCGCATCCGCCAGTTTGTCAGCGTGCCGGTGGGCGTGGGCTTTGGCATCCGCGATGCCACCACGGCACGGGCCATCAGCCGGGTGGCCGACGCCGTGGTGATTGGCAGCCGCCTGATCCAGTTGGTGGATGCACAGCCGCGCGAGCGGGTGTGCGCTGTCGCGCAGGAATTCTTGCAAGAGATCCGGGCGGCTTTGGATTCATAATGCCCCCTCGACTGAGGAGTACGTCATGAGCTGGCTTGAAAAACTGCTGCCCCCCAAAATTCAGCACACCGACCCGGCCGACCGGCG
>JBAXMQ010000011.1:0-48361 GCA_037134215.1 Betaproteobacteria bacterium | reverse complement strand
GCCCGGTGCGTCACATGGTGCAGCACCAGCACGTCCAGCGGCGTCAGGTCTTTCAGGCCGGCCGCACTCATGCAGTGGGCAATCCAGCGGTGAAAGGCATTGCCCGCCACGATCAGGCCGAACTCGAACTCGCTCATCTCAGCGCTGCGTGGCGACACCAGATGGGCCGAGGAGACGATGGGCCCGGACTCCGTCAGCGAAGTACCCGGCTGAGTGGGCAGCCCACTCATGCGGCGAGCAGCGCTTGGCATTGTTGTTGCATGGGATCATTGTAGGCAGATCAGTCACAATTCATCGACAATTTGTTGACATTTAGGGAAACTACCAAGCCGCCTTCACCCAATTCGGCTTACATTGTGTGCCTTCGGTCCAACACTGTGGAGCTTTGATGAAACGTCCCGTCGCGATGACTTGGCGGCTTAGGCCGGTGAGCGATTAGCCCACCATGCTGGCCGTAATCGCGATTTGCATCGGTGCCAGCCTGGGCGCGCTGGCGCGCTGGGGGCTGGGCCTGTGGCTCAATCCCGGTGCCCTGCTGCCGCTGGGCACGCTGGCAGCCAACCTGGTGGGCGGCTACCTGGTGGGCATTTGCGTGGCGGTGTTTGGGGCTCTGCCCCAGTTGGACCCGGTTTGGCGCCTGGCGTTGGTGACTGGCTTTCTGGGCGCCCTCACCACGTTTTCAAGTTTTTCAGCCGAGGTGGTGGGCATGCTGCTGCAGCAGCGCTACGCCCTGGCCCTGGGCACCGCCGCCCTGCACCTGCTGGGCTCGCTGCTGCTGACGGTGGCCGGCATCAAGACTGCTTCGTTTTTTATAGCTTAAAAGCGAATAAGCACGCGGCCTGGGGGCCGACCGAAGGGTTAGCAGGATCAGTCAGGGTGCCGCCGGCACGCCACAGACCAGCAGGCCGGGGTCGTTGGCGATGATGGCCAGGTCATTTTTGGCGTGGGCCACGTCCATGTCGCGCGGCAGCGCCACGCCATTTTTGACCGCCAGAATCTCGGCCATGATGCTCACGGCAATTTCCGGCGGCGTTTTGCTGCCGATGTAGATGCCAATGGGCCCGCGCAAGCGAGCCAGACTGGCCTCGGTTTGCTCAAAGTGCTCGACCATGCGCTGCCGCCGCGCCTCGTTGTTGCGTCGGGAGCCAATCGCGCCCACGTAAAAGGCCTCGGTCTGCAGGGCTTCGAGCAAGGCCAGGTCATCGAGCTTGGGGTCGTGGGTCAGTGCCACCACACAACTGCGCCGGTCGGGCGCAAAGGCCTGCACCACGTCGTCTGGCATGTCTTTCAAGACCGTCACGCCCGCCACCGACCAGGACCGGGCGTACTCCTCCCGAGGGTCACACACCGTGACCGCAAAGCCGCTGAAGAGCGCCATGGTGGCCAGGTACTCGGTCAGTTGACCAGCGCCGATCAGGAGCATGCGGAATTCGGGGCCAAAGGTATTGACCAGGGTGTGTGCATCCAGAGTCAGGTCGGCAGGCGCGGCGCTGACCGCCAGACTGACGGCCCCATCGTCCAGTTGCACTGCCCGGCGCATCAGTTGCCCGGCACCCAGCGCCTGCACCAGGGCGGCCAGGCTGGCGGCGTCGGGATCAAACTCCAGCAACAACTCGAGTGTGCCGCCGCAGGGCAGCCCGAAGCGGTGGGCCTCGTCTGCGCTGATGCCGTACTTGACCAGACGCGGCGGCCCGGCCGGGATGTCTTGCTCGCCCACCACCGGGGCCGCTGCGGCGCTGGCGTAAGCCCGGGTAAAGCGGTAGATCAGGTCGTCCTCGATGCAGCCGCCCGAGACCGAGCCGACCACCGAGCCATCCTGGCACAGGGCCATGATGGAGCCGACCGGCCGGGGCGACGAGCCCCAGGTGCGCACCACCGTTGCCAGCAGGGCCCGCTGCTCGGCCAGACGCCAGTCGCGCAGGGTACGCAGGACCATCACATCAATATTTTCCATCGTTGCTCCCTGGGCGCGCGTGCGCCGGCCGATCAGCGCGACAGCCAGTAAACGGCAGCCGCCACAAGCACGGCGACCGCACCCCAAACCCAGACCGGCACGGCCTTCGGGGCGGCCGCAGCAGGCGCTGCCACGGCCGCCCCTGCCGGGACTTTTTCGGCATAGGCCTGCGGGTACTGGCGCTGCATCTCAACATCAAAGCGCTTGAAAAAATCTTCAGCCATGGATTTGGCAGCACCGTCGATCAGGCGCTGGCCCAGTTGCGCCACCTTGCCGCCGACCGAGGCGTGCACGGTGTAGCTGAGCAGGTGGCCCTCGGCGTTGGGCGTCAGCAGCACCTGGGCGCTGCCCTTGCCAAAGCCGGCCGGGCCGCCCTGCCCCTCAAAACTGATGGTGTAGCTCTCAGGCGCCTTGATGTCGCTCAAGGCGATCTTGCCGGTGAATTTGGCCGACACGGGCCCGACCTTCACAGCCATGCCGATGGCGTACTGGTTCTCGCCGGTGGATTCCACCCGGTCGCAGCCCGGGATGCAGGTCTTGAGCACCTCGGGGTTGTTGAGCGCATCCCAAGCCTGTTGCTGGGTGATGGCGAGTTGGCGGCTGCCTTGCATGTCCATGGGGCGATCCTGTTCGGGTTGGAGTTGACGTTTATTTTCGCGCAGTGGCGGCTTCAGCGTTTCATGAGCGCAGCCAAGCTGGCCGCCAGGTCCTCAAGCCGGCTGAGGTTGTGCACCGCGACCATGCCGTGAGCCTGTTTGTGCAGCACGGCCGCGCCCTGCGCCAGCGGAGCATAGCCGTCAAAGCGCAACAGGGGGTTGAGCCATAACAGGCGGCGGCTACGCCGGCGCAGCCAGCCCAGTTCTTGGGACAGCTGCGCCTGGTCACCGGTGTCCAGGCCGTCGGTGATCAGCAGCACCAGCGTGCGCCGACCCACCAAGCGCCGTGCATGCTGCTTGCGCAGCGCGGTCAATGATTCACCCAGCTGGGTGCCACCAGCAAAGTCTTCAATCAGCATGCTGGCCTGGGCCAGCATGGCATCGGTATCGGCCAAGCGGAATGAAGGCGTCAGATCGGTCAGCTGCGTGCCAAAGGCAAACACATCGCGTCGCGGGTGGCGACGGGTGGCCGCATGCAAAAAAGCCAGCAACAGGCGTGAATAGCGCTCCATGGAGCCAGACACGTCCACCAGCACCAGCAGCGGCAGGGGCTGGCGGCAGCGCTGCAAACGCGGCAATTGCATGGGCTCACCGCCGGTCCGCACCGCGGAGCGCATGACGCCCGCCCAATGCAACTGACTGCCCCGCTCACCGGGGCGGGTGCGGCGCGAATCAAACTCCGGCAGGGGCAGCCGGATGTCGCGCGCCAAGCGCTCCACCAGCCGGTATTCGGCAGCCGACAAGGCGTTGAAGTCGGCGTGCTTGAGGCGTTGCTGGTCGCTCGCCGTCATGGCGGCATCAAAGTCGACCTTCTGGTCTTCCTGCTTGGGCTTGACCTGCTGGCCAAAAGCTTTTTGCGGTGTCAGCGCTTCACGCACCCGCGGGCGCCGTTTGCTGGGCTCGGCTTTGCCCTCGGCGCTGGGCAGCAATTGCGACAGCAACTTGTTGGCCAAATTCGGATTGCGGAAATAAGCCTCGAACAGCTCGCGAAACACCTCCCGGTCCTGCTCGCGGCTCACCAGCACCGCCTCCATCGCAGCAGACAGGTCTTCACGGTCACCCAGCCCGACCGCCAGCGCGGCCTCAGCCGCCAGAGCGATGCGTGAGCTGTCAACCCGCACCCCGGCGCGACGCAAGGTGCGGCCAAAGGCCGACAGATTGTCGGCAAGCTTGCCGGTGCGTGCGTCACCGAGTTGCATCAGGCTCAGCCCTCTGCTTCGGGCTCGGGGCGAAGCAGGTCCTGCGCCATGTCGCGCGTGAGCGCAGCCACATCCTCGCGCTGCTTGAACAGGATGCCTGCCGTGTCCGACATCAGCTCCGGGTCCAGCACCAGGGTGTCGAGGGCGATCAGGGCCTTGGCCCACTCCACGCTTTCGGCAATGCCGGGCGCGCGCTGGAAGGCGTTGGCAAAGGGCTGGCTGCGCAGGCGCTGCACCACCTGGGCCACTTGCGCCGCCAGGGCTTCAGACGCCTGTGGCACCTGGGCTCGCACAATGGCGAGTTCGCGCTCACGCTCGGGGTAATCGAGCCAATGGTAGAGGCAGCGGCGCTTGACGGCGTCGTTCAACTCGCGGGTGCGGTTGCTGGTGAGAATGGTCACCGGGCTGACCTGCGCGCGCACGGTGCCCAGCTCGGGGATGCTGACCTGGTACTCGCCCAGGTATTCCAGCAGGAAAGCCTCAAACGGCTCGTCAGCCCGGTCCACCTCATCGATCAGCAGCACAGCACCAGGCAGCGGCGTTTGCAGGGCCTGCAGCAGGGGCCGACTGATCAGGTAGCGCGGCTGGTACACCTCGCGCTCCACCTGGGCCACGTCAGCCTCGCGCCCCTGGGCAGCACGCATGTGCAGCAACTGGGCGGCGTAGTTCCATTCGTACAGGGCTTCGCGCTGCTCCAGGCCGTCGTAGCACTGCAAGCGCAGCAGGTCGCGGCCCAACACCGTGGCCAGGGCCTTGGCCAGCTCGGTCTTGCCCACCCCTGGTTCACCTTCGAGCAACAGCGGCCGCTGCAGCTTGAGCGCCAGGTAAACCGCCGTGGCGAGCCGGCGGTCGGCATAGTAGCCTGCCCCCGCAAGGGCTGCCACCAGGTCATCAATGCTGGAAAAATTGGACATCTCGGACACCATAAAAAAAGCCCCGCGTCCAGCAACACGGGGCCTTGCAGGACGCGGGCGATCAGCCAAGCAGTTTAGCCACTGCGCGCTGGGTCTGCACGCTGATCAGGTTGGCACGGTAAGCAGCCGAGGCATGGATATCGGCATTGATCTCGGAGGCGTCAATCGCCACGCTGGCCGCAGACGCCACGGTAAAGCTGCTGTTCAGGGCCGCTTCCAGGCCGCTGTGGCGGAACACGCCCTGACCGGCACCGGTGATGGCCACCCGAACGCCAGCGTCGGTTTGCGCCACAAACACGCCCACCAACGCAAAACGGGAGGCCGGCTGCACAAACTTCATGTAGACCGCGCGCTTGGGGATGGGGAAGCTGATGGCGGTGATCAATTCGCCCTCAGCCAGGGCCGTGCTGAACATGCCCTGAAAGAAGTCGTCAGCAGCGATCTTGCGCGAGCTGGTGTGCACCGTGGCGCCAAGCCCGAGCACGGCACTGGGGTAGCAGGCCGCTGGGTCATTGTTGGCCACCGAGCCGCCCAGGGTGCCCATGGCACGCACCTGCCGGTCGCCGATGTGGTCAGCCAGGTCAGCCAGCCCTGGAATCAGGGCTTTGACGTCGGCGTTGTTGGCCACGTCGATGTGGCGCGTCATGGCGCCGATCACCAGGGCATTGCCCTCGCGGCAGATGCCGGCGAGCTCGGGAATGCCGGCCAGATCGACCAGTTGGCCTGGCTGCGACAAGCGCAGTTTCATGGAGGCCAGCAGGGTCTGACCGCCAGCCAGCAATTTGGCGCCGCCGGCCGCGAGTTGGGTGGCGGCTGCGAGGGTGCCGGGCCGCTCCAGGGTGAATGGGTACATGGTGTGTGTCCTCTGTCGTGTTCGGTTGCAGTGTTTACTTGGCCGCCTGGATGGCTTCCCAGACCCGGCTGGCGGACGCCGGCATGTCGAGCTCGGTCACACCCACGCTCTTGAGCGCATCCAGCACCGCGTTCATGACCGCCGGCGGCGAGCCAATCGCGCCTGCCTCACCGCAACCCTTGGTGCCCAGGGGGTTGTGTGTGCAAGGGGTGCAGATGGTGTCAATTTTGAAGTCAGGGAAGTCGTCGGCGCGCGGCATGGCGTAATCCATGAACGAGCCGGTCAGCAACTGGCCGGTCTCGCGGTCGTAGACGCAGTTTTCGATCAGCGCCTGGCCAATGCCCTGTACCAGACCGCCGTGCACCTGACCTTCGACAATCATCGGGTTGATGATGGTGCCGAAATCATCCACTGCGGTGAACTTGTCAACCCGGGTGGTGCCCGTGGCAGGGTCAATCTCGATTTCGCAGATGTAGGTGCCCGCCGGGAAGGTGAAGTTGGTCGGGTCGTAGAACGCGGTCTCGTTCAGGCCCGGCTCCAGCTTGTCGAGCGGGTAATTGTGCGGCACATAGGCGGTGAGCGCCACCTGACCAAAGGTGACCTTTTTGTCGGTACCCTTGATGGTGAACTCGCCGTTGGCAAAGTCAACGTCGGCGTCGCTGGCCTCCATCAGGTGCGCGGCGATCTTCTTGGCTTTGGTCTCAATCTTGTCCAGCGCCTTCATGATGGCAGCCCCACCGACCGAGATCGAGCGCGAACCATAGGTGCCCATGCCAAAGGGCACGCGCCCGGTGTCGCCGTGCACCACGTCGACCGCGTCCACAGCAATCCCCAGGCGGGCTGCGACCACCTGGGCAAAGGTGGTCTCATGGCCTTGGCCGTGGCTGTGCGAGCCGGTGAACACGGTCACGCTGCCGGTCGGGTGCACGCGGATCTCGCCACACTCGAACAAGCCTGCGCGGGCGCCCAAAGCGCCGGCAATGTTGCTAGGGGCAATGCCGCAGGCTTCGATGTAGCTGGAATAACCAATGCCACGCAGCAAGCCCTTGGCAGCGCTGGCGGTCTTGCGCAGCTCAAAACCGGCCACGTCAGCCAGCACCTCAGCCTTGTCCATGCAGCCGCGGTAGTCGCCCACGTCGTACTGCAGCGCCACAGGCGTCTGGTAGGGCCAGCTGCTGATGAAGTTGCGTTTGCGGATTTCGTCTTGCGACAAGCCCAGCTCCCAGCCGCAGCGCGTCACCAGCCGTTCCACCAGGTAGGTGGCCTCGGGCCGACCGGCACCACGGTAGGCGTCCACTGGCACGGTGTTGGTGAACCAGGCGTCCACTTCGACATAAATCTGCGGACAGGTGTACTGCCCGGCCAGCAGCGTGGCGTACAGAATGGTGGGCACTGCCGTGGAGAAGGTGGACAGGTAGGCGCCCAGGTTGGCGTCGGTGTGCACCCGCATGGCCAGGAACTTGCCATCCTTGTCCATCGCCATTTCGGCGTGGCTGACGTGGTCGCGGCCATGGGCATCGGTCAGGAAGGACTCAGAGCGCTCACAGGTCCACTTGATGCTGCGGTTGACCTGCTTGGCGGCCCAGGTCAAGGCCACGTCTTCAGCGTACAGGTAAATCTTGGAGCCGAAACCACCACCCACGTCGGGCGCGATGACGCGCACCTTGTGCTCGGGCAGGCCCAGCACAAAGGCCGTCATCAAGAGGCGCTCGACGTGCGGGTTCTGGTTGGAGACATGCAGGGTGTACTCTTCGGTGGCACGGCTGTAGCTTCCAATGGCGGCGCGTGGCTCCATGGCGTTGGGCACCAGGCGGTTGTTCACCAGGTCGAGCTTGGTGATGTGGGCGGCGGTGGCGAATGTGGCGTCCACCTGCGCCTTGTCACCCAGAGCCCATTTGTAGCAATGGTTGTCGGGGGCGACCTCATGCAAAGGCGCGGCTTTGGCTGCGTCGCGCACATCGACCACGGCGCTCAGGGGCTCGTAGTCGACGTCGACCGCCTCGGCCGCATTTTTGGCCTGTTCCAGGGTCTCGGCGATCACCATCGCCACCTGGTCACCCACGTGGCGGGCCCGGCCCAGCGCCAGCACCGGGTGGGGCGGCTCTTTCATAGGCGAGCCATCGGGGTTGTTGATGAGCCAGCCGCAGGGCAGGCCACCCATCTTGCCTTCAAGGTCTTTGCCAATGAAAATTTTCACCACGCCGGGCATGGCGTTGGCACGGGTCAGGTCAATGCCCTTGATCAGGGCATGCGCGTGGGGGCTGCGCACAAAGACCGCGTAGCTCTGGGCGGCGAAGGTGATGTCGTCGGTGTACTGACCGGCGCCGGTCAGAAAACGGTAGTCTTCCTTGCGACGGACAGCCTCACCGATGTGGGGAAGGTTGGCAAAATCAGATGCACCCATGACAGTTCTCCTTTATTGGGCAGCCATGGCCGCCTGGCCTTGCTGCACGGATTTGACAATGTTTTGATAGCCCGTGCAGCGGCAGATGTTGCCTTCGAGCAGGGCCCGGATTTCTCCGGCATCAGCCTTGGGGTGATGCTGGCAAAGGTCGACCGCACTCATCACCATGCCGGTGGTGCAGTAGCCACACTGGAGACCATGGCACTCCTTGAAGGCGGCCTGCATCGGGTGCATGGTGCCGTCTGGTGCGGCCAGACCCTCGATGGTGGTGATCTCTGACCCAGCCGCCTGGGCGACCAGGACATTGCAGGATTTGATGGCGCGGCCATCCTTGATGACGGTGCAGGCGCCGCACTGGGCCGTGTCGCAACCAACATGGGTACCGGTGAGTTTGAGGTGCTCACGCAGCACCTGGACCAGCAGGGTGTGGGGGGCCACATCGACGGCGGCAGGCTTGCCGTTAACCTTGAATTGAACCAGCATGACGACTTCTCCGTTGAAGACTAGAGGCAAATAGACCAACGTTGATTGTTAGCTCCCTTGCCCCAACCGAATCTAGGTAAAAACCCTTGACTTCTGGGGATGCGGCATCGTTCTTGCGCTAGTTTTGCTGGGCAAGCGCCAAAGGGGCAACCGCCTTGCCCGACCAGCCGGTCCGAACCCTGGTTTCGAACTCTTGCAGCGGCAAGGGCGGGCAAAACAAAAAGCCTTGGTAGGCACCGCAGCCGTTTTGCGCCAGCAGGGCCCGGTTGGTTTCACTCTCGACCCCTTCAGCCACCACCTCCAGTCCCATGGCGGCAGCCATGGCCATGATGGTCCGGACGACGAGCATGTCGTCGGGGTTGACCGCGATGTTGCGGATGAAGGATTGGTCGATCTTGAGCTGTCTCAACGGCAGTCGACGCAGGTTGGTCAAAGACGAGAGGCCAATGCCAAAATTGTCCATGGACATCGACACCCCGAGCGCCTTGATTCGGGCCACCTTGGCAGCGACGGCTTCAAGGTCCTTGTTGACCAGTTTTTCACTCAGCTCCAGCGTGAGATTGGCCGAGTCAAAGCTGTGTTGGGTCAACAAAGCCGTGAGGCCATCGACAAAGTCGGCGTGCAGAAATTGCGTCGAGCTGACGTTGACCGCAAGTCGCAAATGTCGCAGCTTAGGCTCGGCCTGCCACAGGGCTAACTGCTCGCAGGCAGAGGCCATTACCCAGGCGCCAATAGGCAGGATCAGGCCAGTTTCCTCAGCCAGCGCCAAGAAATCGGCGGGCGCCAGCAGCCCGCGGTGCGGATGCTGCCAGCGCAACAGCATTTCGGCACCCAGCGGCTTACCCGACAAATCAACCAGCGGTTGCAGGTAGAGCACGAATTGCTGCTCGGGCAGGGCACGGCGTAAATCCGCCTCGGTCTGGGTTCGCAGAGCCAGCCCGCGCTGCATCTCGGGCTCGAAGAAAACCACGCGGTTACGGCCGCCAAACTTGGCCTGGTACATCGCCGTGTCAGCGCGTTGCAGCAGCACACCAAAGGGCACCGCATCACCCCGGAACATGGCCACGCCCAAGCTGGCCGTCACAAAGAATTCCTGACTGCCAGCGACAAACGGCTGCTCCAGGGACAAACGGCATTTTTCTGCAATCGACTCGGCCTGTGCGGCGGCCTGGACCGGGTCCTGCCTGAGTCCTTCCAGCACCAGCACAAACTCGTCACCGCCTTGTCTGGCAACCGTATCGCCCAGCCGCACTGCCGCGCGCAATGATTGGCCCGCTTTTTTCAGCAGTTCATCTCCCGCCTCATGGCCACAGCTGTCATTGACCAATTTGAAGTTGTCCAGGTCGATGAACACCACGGCGCCCCGTAATCCGTTGCGGGCGCTACTGACCAGGGCTTGCTCGATGCGGTCCTGCAGCAAGCGCCGGTTGGGCAGGCCGGTGAGGGCATCAAAAAAAGCCAGGTGATGAATGGTGGCGTCGGACTTCTTGCGGTCGGACACATTGCGCAGCAAGGCCACGATGTGCCTGCCGTCAACGCCGGTTGCCCTGACCTGCAGGTCGACCCAGTCCCCGTTGCGGTGCCGGTGACGTGTTTCAAAATTTTCCTGCCCAACGGCCATGATGCGCCGCAATTGACCCTGGATTTGCGCCGTGTTGGCCACCGCCTCAAAATCGGCGATCGACATGGTCATGACCTCATCGCGGCTGAATCCCATCATGCGGCAATAGCTGTCATTGACCTCAACAAAGTTGCCCTCGAGGTCCAGAATCCAGTAGCCATCGCCAGAGGCCTCGATGGCTTTGGCGGCGTAAAAGCCACGCCCGCTCAGGCGCAACAGGCGCCAGAGCAGCGGGACCGCTGGCAACAGGCAGGCCAAGCCGCCCAGCAGCAGCAGCGACTGACCAATGCGCCAGCCGGCAGATATGGCGCTGGCGAGTGCCGTCGTAGCGAACAAAACCGACAGGACCACCAGCACGGACAGTCCCAAGGCTATAGCCAGCGTCAAACCATGGGCTTTGAACCAAGCCACCTTTCCCGCCATGTGGATCCCTCAAACAGCGTGAACCAAAAACCAGCGGGGCAAGACTCGGCACAGGCACCCTCCCCAATTTTTTGAGTATCCCATTTGCAGCCTGGGCTGACGATCTAAATTTTTTACGGGCAGGACTGGAAAGGGTGGCGCTCCAACAGCGGCGGGCTCAGCGCCCGGCATTGGGGAAAAACAGGGGCTCACCATCGATCTTGAAACGGGCAATCAGACCTTGCCCGGCCGGGGACACCACCCAGTCGACAAACTTCTGGGCCTCAGCCGCCTTGACATGGGGGTGTTTGGCTGGATTGACCACCATCACCCCGTACTGGTTGAACAGGCGAGCATCTCCCTGCACCAGCACCGCCAGATCGCCACGGTTTTTGAAGCTCAGCCAGGTGCCGCGGTCGGACAGCACGTAGGCGCCGATGCTCGAGGCCATATTGAGGGCGGGACCCATGCCGCAACCACATGCCTTGTAGGCGCTGCCCCGTAGGTCAGCCAATCCGGTCATTTTCCAGAAACGCAGCTCGGCGGCATGGGTGCCGCTTTTGTCGCCACGCGAGACAAAGGCACTGTTGCTGCCCGCCACCAACTTGAGCGCGGCAACAATGTCGCGGCCGCGCACGCGCGCCGGGTCGGCGGCAGGCCCAATCAGAACAAAGTCGTTGTACATCACCGCAAAGCGCTTGACCGCAAAGCCGTCTGCCACGATTTTTTCCTCGGCCTCCTGATCATGGACAAACAGCACGTCGGCATCACCCCGCCGACCCATGTCCAGCGCCTGACCGGTGCCCAGGGCCACCACTTTCACATCGAGACCGCTGGCTTTTTTGAATTCCGGCAGAAGGTAGGCGAACAGCCCGGACTGCTCGGTGGAGGTGGTGGAGGCCATCACGATGGATTGCGCCCTTGCCGTCACATTTGCTATTAAAAAAATAGCAACAAACGCACGCGCGACAAGGGCTAAAGGCTTAAACCATTTGAATTTCATCTGAATTACCCTTTGACAAAAAGATGGGCTGCGGGGTAGTGGTCGGCCAGCAGCGGTCCGGCGAAAAAGTCCGCCACGGGCAGGTCCGCCAGGATGCGGCCGTGCTCCAGGTAAATGACCCGACTGGCCAGGCGCTTGACCTGACCGAGGTTGTGGCTGGCAAACACCAGGGTCACCTCGGGCGACTGCGCTGCCAGTTCAACAATCATCTGCTCCACCTCGCGCTTGGCATGGGGGTCCAGGCTGGCGGTGGGTTCGTCCAACAAAAGCAACTGCGGCGTCAGTGCCCAGGCTCGGGCCAATGCAACCCGCTGCACCTGGCCACCTGAGAGCTTGCGGGCGTTGCGCTGCGCCAATTCGGCCAAGCCGACGCGGGCCAGCGCCGCGCGCGCCAGCACCAATGATTCGGACCAGGGCCGGCCGGCCAGCCACAGGCCGAGCGCGACATTGGACTGCACCGTCATCCGCAGCAGGTGCGGCCGCTGGAACAGCATGGCCTGGCGCAGACCCGAAGCCGTAAGCACCGACCCTGATGACGGCTTGACCAGCCCATGCAGCAGGCGCAGCAGGGTACTTTTGCCACTGCCATTGGCACCGATCAGCGCCACCCGTTCGCCTGCACCGATGGCCAGATTCACATCGGTGAGCGCGGGCACACCCGCCAGCCGGTGTCCGAAATGGACACCGGCCGCTTCCAGTCGCAGCAGCGGCATCACAAGGCCAGCCCCGCCGCTGGCGACGGGCCGGCTACCCCTTCCAGCCGCTCGCGCCAGCGCCGCAGGCCGCCGATCAGCAGATTGAGCAACAGGACCACCGCCAACAGAATCAGCCCCAGACCGAGTGCCAGCGGCAGATCGCCCTTGGAAGTCTCCAAGGCGATGGCCGTGGTCATGACACGGGTGAAGCCGTCAATGTTGCCGCCGACCACCATCACAGCCCCCACCTCGGAAATGGCACGGCCAAATGCAGCGATGACGACAGTCAGCAGGGCGTAACGCTCGTCCCAGGCCAGCAGCAGGCTGCGCAGCAGCGGCCGTGCCCCGAGCGAGCTGAGCTGCTCGCCATGCTGAACTTGCGCATCCTCGACCAACTGACGCGTCAACGCGGTCACCACCGGAAGCACCAACAGCACCTGGGCCAGCACCATGGCCTTGAACGAAAACAGCCAGCCCAGAGAGCCCAGCGGTCCGGAGCGCGACAGCAGCAAATAAACCACCAGACCCACCACCACCGAGGGCACGGCCAGCAAGGTGTTGAGCAGGGTGAGCAGGGCCGAATGGCCCGTAAATCGGACCACGCCAAGCCAGGCCCCAAAAACCAGGCCCAGCAGGCAGGCCATCAGGCAGGCGCTGCCACTGACGGACAGCGAGCGACCGACAATGGCCATCAGCGCCGGGTCATGGCTGAGGATGAGCTGCAGCGCCGTGACAGCACTGTCGGTGAAGGTGACCATGAGTTGGGGTATCGTAGCCAATGACCCAATGTCCAGCGATATGAACCCCGGTGCATAGGCTCCAGTTTCACTACACCCTGTCCCGCGACAGCAGCCCGGCCTCGGTGCGCAACCCGCTCATCGACCTGCTGCAGGCGGTGGCTGGGGCCGGCTCGATTTCGGGAGGTGCCCGCGCCCTGGGCCTGTCCTACCGCCACGTCTGGGGTGAGCTCAAGCGTTGGGAGAATGAACTGGGCAACGAACTGGTGGTCTGGGACAAAGGCCACGCCGCGAGACTGACCGATTTTGGCGCCAAGCTGATGTGGGCCGAGCGCCAGGCCCAAGCCAGACTGGCACCCCAGATCGAGGCGCTGCGGGCGGAATTGGAACGCAGTTTTGCCATCGCCTTTGACGACACAGCCCACGTTGTGACCCTGTATGCCAGCCATGACGAGGCACTGGGCAGCCTGCGCGAACACGCCTTGCAACTGGAACAGGGCCAACTGCACCTGGACATCCGTTTCAGCGGCAGTGTCGACGCCATTCGGGCACTGAACGAGGGGCGCTGCGTGATGGCTGGGTTCCACACCCTGCGGGACGCGGGCCCACACACCCTGACGCAGCGCACCTACCAGCCCCTGCTGCAACCGGGGCGGCACAAGGTGATTGGGTTTGCCCGTCGCACCCAGGGCTTGATGGTGGCGCGCGGCAACCCGCTGGCCATCCAGACCCTGCCCGACCTGGCCCGCACCCAGGCCCGTTTTGTCAATCGGGTGCTGGGCACTGGCACCCGGGTGGTGCTCGACGAATTGCTGGCGCGCGCCGGCATCGCCTCCGGGATGATCAAGGGCTATGCGCACACTGAGCCCTCCCACACGGCGGTGGCTCAGGTCGTGGCCGCCGGTCAGGCGGATGCGGCCTTGGGCATTGCCGTGGCGGCAGGTCGCGCAGGGCTCGATTTCGTGCCCTTGCTTGAAGAGCAGTACCACCTGGTATGCCTCAAATCGGCGCTGACACAGCCCGGCATCGTGGCCTTGCTGGCCTTGCTGCGCTCACCGGCTTGGCACCGCCAGATCAATGCCATTGCGGGTTATGCAGCCTCACAATCGGGAGAGATTCTGTCGATGCGCCGGGTCCTGCCCTGGTGGGACTTTCCGGCAAAGAAGCAAGCGCTCACGGCTGCACGCCGTCGATCATGATGCTCAGGCCGGTGGCCCCCGGGGCGACCGGGCCCATCTGCCCGATGAGGTCGCCACTCTGGGCCATCGCCTGGCCGGACCGCGAGATACGGGCCAGCACCACCACCTGGGCCATGCCCGACAGCTTGAGTTCAGGGGCCATGGCGGTGCTGTCGTCGAGCGTGAAAGCGATGGGCAACTCACTCGCCTTGCGTTTGAGAATGGCCAAGGGCATCCGCGGACCCTGTGCCGCACGGGCGTAGATAAACACCGTGTCGTCTGGCGCAACCCGGCCGGCCAGCGCCGGCGCCAAGCTCACCGTACCCCGGATCGAAGGCGCCGACGCCTGCACCGAGGCGGGTGTCGAGGCCGAAGCCAAAGCCGAAGCCGCAGCAGACGCTGCAGGCAACCCGGCGCGCGCCACCTCAAGGCTGCGGTCCAAGCCGAGCGCAAAGTCGCTGCCGGGCGGCGCCAATTCACGCGCCCGCGTCCAATACCGCACGGCGGCCGCCGCATCCTTGCGCTCCAGGGCCGCCGTACCAGCCAAGGCCAGGGCTTTGAGGTTGTCAGGGTTGATCTTCAAGGCCTGCTCGATCAAACGCGTTGGCTCGCCATCGGCGCGCTGGCCCTGCAGCACGGCCAACACATCGGCACGGTCGGCCAACAACTGGGCGTTTTGCGGCGCCAACTCGACGGCGCGCTTGTAGGCGCGATCGGCTTCTGCAAAGCGTTGCAGCGAGGCATAGGAGCGGGCCAACATTTCCCAGGCCTGCGGGTCGGGTTGTTCACCGGCTGCCGGGCTTTCCAGCCGCCGGGCCAGTTGTTCCACCATGGCCACGATCTGCGCCTGGCTGACCGGGGCGCCCTCCGACGCCATCATCTCCGGCGCCAGCACCGCCTCCTGGTTGCCGAGGCGCTGGTACAAGGCCAGCGCCAGCAGGGGCAGGCTCACGGCAAGCAGCACCGCAGTCGTGGTCGAGCGGCTGGCGCGCACCGGCAACTCCACCGCCGACTCCTCATCCAGTACGCGCCGTTCAATTTCGCTGCGGCCGAGGGCATATTGCTGGGGGTCCAGGCTGCCATCGGCACGCTGCGCATCCAATTGAACCATCTGTTCACGCAGTATCTTGAGGTTGGGCTGGCTGGCGCCGCCGCCGATCATCAGTTGAACCTCCGGTTTCGAACGCAACAACGCCGGCAACAGCATGAGCAGGGCCAACCCGATCATGGCGGCGGCCAGTAACCAGAACATCATCATGGGGCTTTACCGCCTTGGTCAAGAAGTTGCCGGGCGCGCTGCTGCTCGGCGGGACTCAGCGGCTCCGCCACAGCGGCTCGCCGGTGCCGACGAACGTTCAGGGCCAGGACCACCGCCGCCAGGGCCAACAGGGCAAACGGCCCCAGCCAGAGAAAGAGGGTCAAGGGCTTGAGCGGCGGCCTGTAGAGCACAAAATCACCATAGCGCTCCACCATGAAATCCAGAATCTGCTGGCTGCTCTGGCCCTGGCTGAGTTTGCTGCGAATCTGAGCCCGCAAATCCACCGCCAAATCAGCGTGGGAGGCCGCAATCGTCTCGTTTTGACACACCAGGCAGCGCAACTCCTCCGCGATGTCCATGACGCGCGCTTCCAGCACCGGGTCAGTGGCCAAGGGCGCGGCCTCGCGCGCGCCCACCTGTGTCGCCCAAGCCAACACCGCGGCGCTCAGCCAAGCCAGCAAAAGCCGCTCAAGCACCGAGTTGTCCAATCAGGGGAATGAGGGTGTCTCGCAGCACCTCAGGGGTCACCGGCCCAATGTGCTTGAAGCGGATCACACCATTGCGGTCCACGACAAACGTCTCGGGTACGCCGTACACGCCAAGGTCAATGCCCACCAGGCCCTCCTGGTCGGAGAGTGACTGCTGATAGGGATTGCCAAATTTCGCCAGCCAGCCCAGGGCGTCCGCTGGCTTGTCTTTGTAATTCAGACCATAGAGTGGCACCAGGCCGGCCTTGGCAAAGTCGACCAGCACCGGATGCTCATCCCGGCAAGCGACACACCAGGAGGCCCAGACGTTCAGGATCCAGACCTTGCCCCGCAAGTCCTGCGGCGACACCTTCTGGGCCGGGTCCGACAGTGTCGCCAAGCTGAAGGCCGGCACCGGCTTGTTGATCAGGGGCGACGGCAGTTCCCGGGGTTTCAGCCGCAGGCCCGCCGCCAGAAAACCGACCAGGACCAAAAAAAAGACCAGGGGCAGCAGGTAACGCTTCATGCCGGCACAGCCTGGACGGCGAGACGACGGCTTGAGCGGTAACGCCTATCGGTCACGGCCAACACGCCACCCAAGGCCATCAACAGGCAGCCGATCCAGATCCAATTGACCAAGGGTTTGTGATGCAGGCGCACGCTCCAGGCGGTCGCACTGACCGGCTCGCCCAAGGCCACATACAAGTCGCGACCCAGTCCACGGTCGATCGCCACCTCGGTCATCGGCATACGACTGACCTTGTAAATGCGGCGCTCGGGGTACAGGGTCGTCACGGGTTTGCCATCACGCGACACGGTCAGGGTGGCACGCGCGGCCGAATAGTTGGGTCCTTCGGCCGGTCGCACCGTCTCCAGAAGAAATGAATAGCCACCGACCTGGGCACTGTCGCCGGGCTCCATGCGCACATCGTTCTCGCTCTGAAAGCCACTCACGACCGTGACACCGGCAATGAACACGGCCACGCCGCCATGGGCCAGCAGCATGCCGTAATAGCTGCCCGGTTGGGCCGCCAATCGCGCCCCGAAACTGCGGGCTGGATGTTCGCGCAGGCGCGTCAGCAGGTTGAGCACGGCCGTGCTGACGACCCACGCCGCGAGCAGCAGCCCGAGCCCGACCATGGGCGTCCAGTGCCCGAGCACCCAGGGTGCCACCAGCGCACTGGCCACACTGACACCTACCGCCCAACGCAAACGGCGCGTCAGGTCGCCGGCGCTGGCATCACGCCAACGGGCCAGCGGTCCAATGCCCATCAAAAACAAGGCTGGCGCCATCAGGGGCACGAACACCGCCGAGAAATAGGGCGGTCCAACCGAGAGCTTGCCCAAGCCGAGTGCATCGATCACCAAGGGGTACAGCGTGCCCAATAGCACCGCCGCTGCGGCGACCACCAGCAACACATTGTTCGCCAACAGCATGGACTCACGTGAAATGGTCGAGAAACTGCCGCCCAATCCGACCCGGGGGGCACGCCAGGCGAACAGCGTCAAAGAGCCACCGACCACCAGAACCAAAAAGCCGAGGATGAAAATACCGCGGGCCGGGTCTGATGCAAAGGCATGCACCGAGGTCAGTACGCCCGATCGCACGATGAAGGTGCCGAGCAAAGACAGCGAAAACGCCAGAATGGCCAACAGCGCTGTCCACATCTTGAAGCCGCCGCGCTTTTCGGTCACAGCCAGCGAGTGGATCAGGGCGGTGCCAACCAGCCACGGCATGAAAGACGCATTTTCCACCGGGTCCCAAAACCACCAGCCACCCCAGCCCAGTTCGTAATAGGCCCAAAAACTGCCCAAGGCAATCCCCAGGGTGAGAAAGGACCAGGCGACCGTGGTCCACGGACGCGACCAGCGGGCCCAGGCCGTATCGAGGCGGCCGGCCAGCAGCGCGGCGATGGCAAATGCAAAAGCCACCACGAAGCCCACATAACCCATGTACAGCATCGGCGGATGAATCACCATGCCCGGGTCTTGCAACAGCGGGTTGAGGTCCTGGCCGTCCAGTGCTGCGGGCAGCAAGCGTTCAAAGGGGTTGGAAGTGAGCAGGGTAAACAGCATGAAACCACAACTGATCAGCCCCATGACGCCCAGGACACGCGCCACCATCCGCTCCTCCAACTGCCTGGAGAACATGGAGACCGCCAGCGTCCAGCCCGACAGGATGAGGGACCACAACAGGATGGACCCCTCATGGTTGCCCCAGACCGCCGTCAGACGATACACCAGTGGCAGGCTGGAGTTGGAATGTTTGGCGGCGAGCAAGACAGAGAAATCGTTGGCGACAAAGGCCTGCGTCAGGCAGCCATAGGCCAGCAGCACAAACAGGAATTGACCCCGCGCGGCAGGCCTGGCCAAGCTGATCCACCCGATGTGGCCCCGATGTGCCCCCACCAGTGGCAGGATGCTCTGCACCAGCGCCATGATCAACGCAAGGATGAGCGCCAGATGACCGAGTTCTGCAATCATGGCCGGGCTTTCTTGAGGGCTTCTGCTGCTTCGGGGGGCATGTAATTCTCGTCATGCTTGGCCAACACCTGCTCAGCACGGAACACCCCGTCCGCGCCCAGTTTGCCTTGTGCCACAACGCCTTTGCCTTCTTTGAAAAGGTCTGGCAACAAGCCGGTGTAGGTGACAGGCACCTTCTTCGCCAGATCGGTAACGACAAAGGTGATGGTCAGCCCCTGCGTGTCGCGTTGCAGGCTGCCTTGTTCGACCAGACCACCGATGCGGAAACTGCGGTCGCGTGGCGCCTCGTGGGCCAGCACCTGGGTGGGGCTGAAAAAGAAAACAAGGTTGCTGTTGAAAGCGTTCAAAACCAGGGCACTGGCGACGCCCAGCGCAGCCAAGCCCAGGCCGATCGCCAGCGCACGTTTTACTCTGGGTGTCATGAGCCAAATTCTCCGCCATCGCCAGCTTCGGTGTTCCGGATGCGCTGAAATGACGCACGGCGCCTATGGTCAAGCAGCATCACCTCGACGATCAACGCAAGCGCGCAGACCCCCAGGGAGCCCCAGACATAGAGGCCATAGCCCCCCATGGCCCAAAAATCCGACCAGGTGGTCCAAGTCATGCCGCCCCCACCGCGCGACGCGCCCAGTCGGTATGCCCTTCGCGCTCCAGCATCAGGACACGCACCCGCACCAGGGTTACCGCAATGCAATACATCCAGAAGGCCAGTGCCATGACCAACATGGCCAACAACATGGGTGTGGCCATGCTCGGCGCCTTGGTGAAAGTGATCGACGCGCCCTGATGCAGGGTGTTCCACCACTTGACCGAAAAATAAATGATTGGAACGTTGACCACGCCCACCAGCGCCAGCAGTCCGGCGGCACGGTCGGCCCGCCGCTGGTCGTCAATTGATGCATGCAAGGACATGAAGCCAATGTACAGAAAGAGCAGCAGCAGTTCCGATGTCAAGCGCGCATCCCAGACCCACCAGGTGCCCCAGGTTGGCTTGCCCCACAAGGCGCCAGTCCACAGGGCCAGGAAGGTCATGAGCGCGCCCGTCGGTGCGAGGGCGCAGGCCATCATGGAGGACAGCCTCGAATTGAACACCAGGCCAACGCCTGCCCATCCGGCCATGGCCAGGTAAATCACCATCGACATCCAGGCCGCAGGCACGTGCACGAAAATGATGCGGTAGGCATCGCCCTGTTGCACGTCAGTCGGAGCGCGCCACAAACCAAGGTACAGCCCCATGCCGCCGAGCACCACGGCCGCGACAGAAAACCAGGGGACCAGACGACCCGCCAAAGGGTAAAACCGCGGTGCGGCGGCAAAACGGAACCAATTGACCTCACCAAACTTCACAACAGGGGTCTCCAGGGCAGGAAAGATTGGCAAGCATAGAGCATCCGCATCCCTAGTCCAGCGCGATGCGCAGCGCGGCCGCCACCACCACCGGTGCGGCGACCAGGGCCACCGCCAGCAGGGCGCCCAGCAAGGACAGGTGGCCGGTGTAGCTCATGCCGGCGCCATAAGCCTCGACCGCGCCAGCACCAAACACCAGAATCGGCACGGACAGGGGCAGCACCAGCAGCGACAACAACACGCTGGCACCCCGCAGGCCCACAGTGAGCGCGGCACCAATGGCGCCGATCAGGCTAAGCACCGGGGTACCCAGCAACAAGGACAGGACCAGCACGCCGCAGGCACCCGCGGACAGATCGTATTGCAGGGCCAGCACCGGGGCGATCAGCACCAGCAACAGGCCTGAGCCTATCCAGTGCGCTGCCATTTTGCCAAACACCAGCACCGGCAGGGGATGGGCACTGAGCAGCAACTGCTCCAGTGTCCCGTCCTGATGGTCGTCGGCAAACAAGCGAGAGAGCGACAACATCGAGGCCAGCAGGGCTGCCACCCAAACCACACCGGCGGCCATGGTGCGCAACAGGGCCGGTTCTGGTCCCACGCCAAGCGGAAACAGGCTGACCACCAGCACAAAGAAAATCATGGCCGCCAAGGTGTCCGAGCGTCGGCGCAAGGCCAGCCGCAGGTCCCGGGCAAAAATGCAGTACACGGCCGTGACCATGCCGGGCGCATCGTGTGGCCCAGGTGTATCGGCCCAGGGACTGTTCGGACTCACAAGGCCAGCACCACTTGCGACACACCCGGGATGTCGACGTCCTGGTGGCTGGTGAGCACGACCATACCGCCGGCCTGCACCCTGGTACGGATGAGATTGGCCAGCCAGGTGGCGGCTGCGGCGTCGAGGGCCGTGAAGGGCTCGTCCAGCACCCAAAGCGGCGCATGGTGGCCGTGAACAAGCCGGGCCAGGGCGCTGCGACGGCGCTGCCCCTGCGACAGCCGGCGCACCAGGGTGTCCTCGTGGCCGCGCAATCCAGCCAAGCCCAAGGCCTGTCGCGCCTGCGCCGGCATCAAGGCCTGGCCGCCCAAGGCGTGCGCCGTCAACAGGTTTTCCAGCGGCGACAGGTCGTCCTTCAAGGCGGCAGCATGGCCCAGGTAAATCAGTTGCCGACCGAACTCCTCACGCAGGCTGGCAATATTTTGCCCACCCCACAGGGCCTCGCCCTGCGTGGGCGCCAACAAGCCGCAGATGACCCGCAGCAGGCTGGTCTTGCCCGCGCCGTTGGCGCCTTGAACCCGAAGCAGCTGGCCCGGCGCCACGCTGCAGGAGGCGCCTGCGAAGATGCGTCGGCCATTGCGCACGCAGGCGATACCCCTCAGCGCCAGCATGCCCGTGCGCAGCGGGACCCGCCAAAAGCCAGATGCCGCATCGCCATACTGTGTTGAGCGCTTGTCCTGATCATCCAAGGTTTATATCACGGGCAGTGGGACAGCCATGGCGGCCACCGTCGCCCCGGCTTCAAAGCCAGAGCACACCTTGAAACAAGTGCGGGCCCGTGCAGGGCCCGCAGACCAGGCTTGCGTGCCCGGCGGATGACGCCCCGGTGCCAGCACCGGAGACGCGGCGACGGTATTTACAGTTTTTGCGCCTGCATGAAGCTGTCGAAACGCATTTCGGTGAAGCGGAACCACAGGTTCTGGTCCCTGCGGAAGGCCGACATGTCCTCGTAAACCTTTTTCCAGTTCGGGTTCTTGGCGCTGAGCTCTTCGTACAGAGCCATCGATTCCTTGAACGCGACGTCCATCACGTCCTTGGGGAAGGGCAGTACTTTGGTCTTGTTGCCGACCAGTTGCTTGAGCGCGGTGGGGTTACGGGCATCGTACTTGGCCTGCATCTCGACGTGGGCAAAGGCAGCTGCCGACTCGACGATGGCTTTGTTTTCAGACGACAGGCCCTCAAAGGCGGCCTTGTTGATGAACACGTCCAGCTCTGGACCGCCTTCCCACCAGCCAGGGTAGTAGTAGAACGGTGCCACTTTGTTGAAGCCCAGCTTCTGGTCGTCATAAGGTCCGATCCACTCTGCAGCGTCAATCGTGCCTTTTTCCAGCGCTTGGTAAATTTCACCGCCGGGGATGTTTTGGGGTACGCCACCCAAGCGCTCGATCACCTTGCCAGCGAAGCCACCGACACGGAACTTCAAGCCCTTGATGTCCTTGACGCTCTTGATCTCCTTGCGGTACCAGCCGCCCATCTGGCAGCCGGTGTTGCCAGCGGGGAAGTTGACGATGTTGTACTTGGCGTAGAACTCGCGCATCAGCTTGCCGCCGTTGCCCTCGTACATCCAGGCGGTCATTTGGCGGCTGTTGAGGCCGAAGGGGACGGCGCAACCGAGTGCGAAGGTCTCATCTTTGCCGAAGAAATAGTAAGGCGCGGTATGGGCGCACTCCACGGTGCCGTTCTGCACGCCATCCACCACGCCGAACGCGGGCATCAACTCGCCAGCTGCGTGGGTGGAGATCGTGAACTTGCCGCCACTCATGTCATTGACCTTCTTGGCGAAGGTATCGGCCGCGCCGAATATGGTGTCCAGCGATTTGGGAAAGCTGGAAGCCAGACGCCAGCGGATGGTGGCAGCTTGGGCATGCACTGCTGGCGCAGCGCCAGCGGCCAGCACACCAGCGATGCCGGCGTTTTTGATGACGGAACGACGATCCATGAAATTGACTCCTGATGGGATGGTTGAAACAAGCGCGTGCGCCCAGCGGCGTCACACAGACCGATGACAGTCAATTACCATTGTAGAAAATCACAGCCCCCAAATCGGTGGGGGTTAACCCTTGTGCCAGAGGCTTGAGCCCGTCCGGTCAGGCCACGACTTTCAGTGCCAGTTGTCCGGGAACCAAGCAGGCCGAAAAGCGGGCTGACACCGCTGCCACCATGCCGGCCGTGTCCAGGCCCAGCGAGGCCAGCAGTTTGGCCGGGTCACCATGGGCAATGAACGCGTCAGGCAGACCCAGCTGCAGCACGGGCTTGTTCAGCCCGGCGGCCTGCAGGGCTTCCAGAACCGCGCTGCCTGCACCGCCCATGATGGCACCCTCCTCCACCGTGACCAGCGCCTCGTGCCCACGGGCAACCTCCAGCAGCAAGTCCAGGTCCAGCGGTTTGGCCCAGCGCATGTTGACGACGGTGGTGTTCAGGGCCTGGCCGACCTGCAGCGCCGGGTAAAGCAGGCTGCCGAAGGCCAGAATCGCCACGCCCGCACCGGCGCGACGAATCTCGCCCTTGCCAAACGGCAGGCCGTCGAGTCCCGACTGGACCGGCACCCCGGCACCGGCGCCACGGGGATAACGGACCGCCACCGGGTGGTCCTGGCCAAAGGCCGTGCTGAGCAACTGGCGGCATTCGTTTTCGTCGGCGGGACAGGCCACACTGACATTCGGGATGCAACGCAAAAACGGGATGTCGTAGGCCCCTGCGTGGGTTGCGCCATCGGCACCAACCAAACCGGCGCGGTCCAGCGCGAACACCACCGGCAGGTCCTGGATGGCCACGTCGTGGATCAGCTGGTCATAGGCCCGCTGCAAAAAGGTGGAATAGATGGCCACCACCGGCTTGAGGCCCTCGCAGGCCAGTCCGGCGGCGAAGGTGACGGCGTGCTGCTCGGCAATGCCGACATCAAAGTACCGGTCCGGGAAACGGCGCTCGAACTCCACCATGCCGGAGCCCTCGCGCATGGCCGGCGTGATGGCCACCAGCCGGTGATCGCTCTGGGCCATGTCGCACAACCACTGGCCAAAGACCTGGGTAAAGGTCTGCTTGGGCGGGCTGCTTGGGCTTTGCAGGCCCACGGCCGGATCGAACTTTCCCGGGCCGTGGTAGGCCACGGGGTCGGCTTCGGCACGCTTGTAGCCCTGGCCCTTTTTGGTCACCACGTGCAGGAACTGCGGCCCGGTCAGGTGCCGGATATTTTCCAGCGTCGGAATCAATGCATCGAGGTCATGACCATCGATAGGTCCGATGTAATTGAACCCAAATTTTTCAAACAGCGTCGCTGGCGCCACCAGCCCCTTGGCCTGCTCCTCAATGCGCTTGGCCAGCTCGAGCAAGGGCGGCGCATTTTTCAGGACGTTCTTGCCAACCGCCTTGGCCGCACTGTAAAAACGGCCGCTCATGAGTTGGGCCAGGTAACGATTAAGGGCGCCCACCGGGGGGCTGATGCTCATGTCGTTGTCATTCAGGATCACCAGCAAGCGGCAATCGGACACGCCCGCGTTGTTCAGCGCCTCAAAAGCCATGCCCGCCGTCATGGCGCCGTCGCCGATCACGGCCACCGAGTGCCGGTTTTCACCCTTGATGCGCGCTGCCTGCGCCATGCCCAAAGCCGCCGAGATCGAGGTGCTGGAATGGGCCGTGCCGAAGGTGTCGTAATCGCTCTCGGTACGCTGGGGGAAACCGCTCAAGCCGCCTGCCTGCCGCAACGAGTCCATACGCTCACGCCGCCCGGTCAGGATCTTGTGCGGGTAGGTCTGGTGGCCCACATCCCAGACCACGCGGTCCTGCGGCGTGTTGAAGACGTAATGCAGGGCGATGGTCAGCTCGACCGTGCCCAAATTGGAGCTCAGGTGACCGCCCGTGCGGGCCACGCTGCCCAAAAGAAAGGCCCGCAATTCTGACGCCAGCTGTCCCAGTTGGGCACGTGGCAGACGCCGCAGATCGGCCGGGTCATTGATGGACTGCAACAGGGGATAGGAGGAATTCGGCATATGCTACTTATTTGATAGCGTCAGACGCTTGCTGGGTATGGGTTTACTGCCATTTTCACTGAAAAACCGGACCGGCACTCAGCGCGACCGATTGACCACCATCTCGGCCAGACTGCGCAGGGCGCCAGTCTCGGCCAGGCCGCTGGCGTCCAGCGCCTGTAGCGCCTGCACCAGCAAGGCCCTGGCCTGCTCCTGCGCGCGCGCCAGGCCCATGAGAGACACAAATGTGGGCTTGTTGTGGTCGGCATCCTTGCCCGCGGTCTTGCCCAGGGTGGCCGAATCAGCGGTGACGTCGAGAATGTCGTCCACCACCTGGAAGGCCAGCCCGATGGTGGCACCATAGCCTTGCAAGGCCTGCGTTGCGGCGGGGGACATGTCGCCGCAGGCGGCACCCATCATGACACTGGCCTGTAACAGGGCACCGGTCTTGAGCCGGTGCATTTCGCGCAGTTGCGTCTCGGTCAGCGCCAGGCCGACGCTGGCCAGATCGATCGCCTGCCCGCCGGCCATGCCGGCACAGCCGGCAGCGCGGGCCAGCAGCCGGCACAGCTGAGCCTGCCGCGCAACCGGCATGCCATCGGTCAACAATTCGAAGGCCAGCGCCTGCAGCGCGTCGCCAGCCAAAAGAGCCGTCGCCTCGCCGAACTTCACATGCACTGTCGGCTTGCCGCGGCGCAGCACGTCGTCATCCATGCAGGGCATGTCGTCATGCACCAGCGAGTAGGCGTGAATCAACTCCACCGCGCAGGCGGCCCGCAAGGCGGCCTCGCCATGTTGTCCTGTGCCACCCGCCGCTTCGGCGGCCGCCAGCACCAGCAAGGGCCGAAGCCGCTTGCCACCGTCGAGCACGGCGTAGCGCATCGACGTCACCAGGCTTTCGGGCGGGCTGCTTTGTTCGGAGGCAAGCCCCGGCAGGCTCACCCAGTTGGCCAGGGCGCTCTCGACGTCGCTGGCACGTGCCGCACTCCAGGCTGCAAAGTCAAACACCGTCGGCGCGTTCATTCTGGCGTCCAATTCTTGAGCGCCCCTTGGTCGAGCACCTTGATCTGGCTTTCGACCGCTTCCAGCCGGGCACGGCAAAACGCCAACAATTCGGCGCCACGACGGTAGGCCGACAGCAACTGCTCCAGCGGCAGTTCGCCCGATTCCAGCTGGGCCAGCAGGCGCTCCAGCTCCTGCAGCGACGCCTCATAGCTGTCTGGAACAGCCAATACCTCGGTGAATTCAGTAGCCATGGACGATGGGGCGGTCAGGGTAAGGCGTCAATTTTAGGCTTTGACAACCGGCTTGACGAAACGATCCATCAGGCCTTGCAGCGTTTGCGCGCTAAAGGGCTTGGCCAGGTGGGCATCCATGCCTGCAGCCAGACAGTCGTCCCGATCCGAGTCCATGGCATTGGCGGTCATCGCAATGATGGGGACGCGCGTGCCGGGGGCCTCCTGGCTCCGAATCAGGCGACTGGCTTCCATCCCCCCCATCACCGGCATCTGGACATCCATCAGGACCAGATCCCAAGTCTGAGCCGCCACCAGCGCCACGGCCCGCTCGCCGTTCTCGGCGGTTTCCACCGTGTGTCCCGACTTGCGCAGCATGATGCTCGCAACCATCTGGTTGACCGGGTTGTCCTCCACCAACAGCACGCGCCAGGCCGGGCGGCGCAGCGGCATGTCGTCCTGGCCAGGGCCGTCCACCGGCCCGGTCGGCTCGGGGTCAGCCGCCGGCAAGACGGCCAGGCTCACATGGAAGATGCTGCCGTGCTGGGGCTCACTCTCGATCCAGATTCGCCCACCCATCAGGGTCGCCAGCCGGCTGCAAATGGTCAGGCCCAGCCCGGTGCCGCCGAACTGGCGGGTGATGGAGCTGTCGGCCTGGCTGAAGGCCTCGAAGATACGTTGTTGCTTGTCAGCTGGAATACCGATGCCACTGTCCTGCACAGCCAGCTGCAATTCCAGGCGACCTTCCGCCAGCGGCACGGCATCCACCTTGACCACCACACCCCCCTGTTGGGTGAACTTGATGGCGTTGTCGCACAGATTGGTCAGGATCTGACGCAGACGGCCCGGGTCAGAGCGCACGCGCAGCGGCACCCTTGCCGTGACTTCGAGGCTCAGGCTGAGCCCCTTCTGGGCAGCGCGCGGGCGTAGCGCCTTCAGCGTGTCTGAAATCACCTCGGTACAGGGAAAGGCCACCGATTCGATGTCCAGTTTGCCCGCCTCGATCTTGGAAAAGTCCAGGATGTCATTCAAGATCACCATCAAGGACTGGGCCGACGACTTGGCCACTTCCAGGTATTCCCGCTGCACCGGGTCCAGCTGAGTGTCCAGCGCCAGCTCGGTCATGCCCATCACACCGTTCATCGGTGTCCGAATCTCATGGCTCATGTTGGCCAGGAACTCGCTCTTGGCCCGGCTGGCCGCCTCGGCATGGCGCGTCGCACGCCGCAGTGCAGTCTCGAGCCGGCTGCGGTCGGTGATGTCCACGATGTTGCCAACCAAACCAAGAATCTCGCCCGCGGCGTTGGTGATCGGCGCCTTGCGGTACAAGCCCTCACCTGGCTCGCCAGTCTGTCGCTGCACAAAAGCAGCCTCGAAGGTCTGCGCCTGGCCCGTCTCAAACAGTTGCTGGTCTTGCTCATGCTCCCGCGCAGCGGCGTCGGCGTCGCTGACGTCGAAGACAGTCTTGCCGATCCAGTCGCTGCGGTCAATGCCTATCAGCGTCTCAAACGCCCGGTTGAAGCGCACAAAGTGGCCGCTGCGGTCCTTGAGGTACAGGGCGGTCGGCGTTGCCTCCAGCAGCACCTCGACAAAACGCAGCTGGTCTTCCAGCTCTGCCTCGATCGCCTTACGCTCGGTGATATCGGTCCGGATCGCAATGTACTGCGCCACACGACCGTCGCCGCCCAGCAGGGGCACGATGGTGGCGCTGACCCAGTACAACTCACCGTTCTTGTGCCGGTTTCTGATTTCACCCCGCCAGACCTTGCCAGCACTGATGGTCTGCCACAGGTCGGCAAAGAAGGCCTGCGGGTGATGGTTGGCGTTGATCAAGCGGTGGTTACGCCCCAGCAGTTCGTCACGCGCATAGCCACTCACAGCGCAAAAGAGGTCGTTGGCGTAAAGGATGTTGCCATCCACGTCGGTGATGCTGACGATGGCATGCTGGTCCAGCGCAAATTTCTGGTTATCGAGTTCGCGCCGGCCCTGCTCACGTTCGCGAACCAGCGCCACCACTTGCCCGACCAGTTCATCCAGGTCATCCATGGCCAGGGGCGTCAACGTCGGATCCTGGCCCGGTGACGTCCTGAACGCGCCCAGCACCCGCCGCAAGGACTCCAGCGCGCCCTGGCGGCTGTCCAGTTCGTCCTGCAGCTGGCGATTGAGTTGCTGTTGCCGGGTCACATCCCGGAATGTCATGACAAACCCAGAAGCGCCCGCCGTTTCCGCCGGAAGCGCCGACAAGCTGGTCTCCAGCACCACCCGGCCGCCGTTGGGCTGTGTGAGGCCGACCTGTCGCCCGGCCCATTCAGCTTGCGTGTCACCCTCAAAAAACGCCAGGGGCAAAAGCAGCCGAATGTCCCGCCCGACCACACCATCTCCACCTTGGCCCAGCATCTGCCGCGCCGCAGGGTTGACATAGCGCACCAGGTACGCATCGTCTGTGGTCAAGACGCCATCCGTGATGGCATTGAGCGTGACGCTCGCCTGGGCACGCTGGTCAGTCAGCCGTCCGGCAGCCCGGCTCAGAATGTCGAAAGTGTGACGGATTTCCTGCGGGGCGTCCTCACCCAGCAGCGTCTTGACATCCAGTTTACCGGCCAGGATGTCGGCCTCGCTCGCTCGCACCCTGTCAAAGTTACCCAACCAGCGGCCAAGGGGGATACGGATCAGCGTGACCCCCACCAACAACCCAGCCAAGGCCACGGCCAGGGCCGACAGGGCCAGTTGCCACAGGTCGGCGGCCACCTCGCCAACGGCATAACTGAGCCGCAACACGCCGTAGTCCTTGCCGCCCACCTTGATCACCTGATTGACATCATGCAACTGGGCCGACACCAGGGATTGCAGCCACTGCGGCGGCGCCAGGCGAGCGGCATGTTTCTGTCTGGCCGTGATGGTGCCACCCCGGCTGTCGATGAAGCTCACAGAATCCAGGTTGGTGTGACCCACCATGCGCTGCAGGGTGCGGCTGATGGTGTCATAGTCACCGATGACGGCACTGTCGGCAACCGCCTGTGCGGCGACCTGCATCATCATGTCACCGTGGTCCTGCTCGGACTGAATCTCACCGGAAAACTGGTAGCGGTAAAACAGGCCCAGCCCGATCACGACAAAGGCCAGCTGGGCAACCAGATAAAGGGCGAAAATACGCGCGACCAGGGTACCCGGCAGCAGGCGATGGAGCAAGGTCATGCCGGGCTTGCGTCAGTGCAGCGAAGCCGGCGCAGTCTGGAAAAAACGCCGGTAGGCAGCGTAGTCGGCAGCACTGGCCGGCACGAAATAGGCGTCCATCGGCAGGCCGACCTCCTTGGCCGCTTGATGCAGGATGTCGCGGCCACGCGGATCCCGGGACATCTCAAAAAAGGCGCTAGAGACCGCCTTCAAATCCCGTTCCGGTACCTTGGACGAGGCCATCAACGCCAGATCCTGAAACGCCTCCGACGTCCAAAGCACGCGAAATTTGCGATTCTCCCGTCGAGCGTAGCCTTCCACCAGTTGCGACTGCCCACCTGCCGCCACCACCTTGCCGCTGAACATCTGGGCAAAGGCGGCGTCCGCATTGCCGGCAAACACCACCTTGACATCGATATTGCGCGCCAACAGGTTGGCATAGTTGACCTTGTAGATCAGGAAGGCCTCAGGCCCGGCAAAAGCGACCTCCTGCCCCTTGAGCTGAGTCAGGTCAGTAATGGGCGAGTCAGCCGGCACCACCATTTGCGCGTAAAGCGGCGGCATCTGGCGCCGGCCAAAGACTTTCCAACCCAAGGCATCGCGTTCCGGGCTGAAGAGGTGGTTGCTGAAAATGAACTCCACCTCGCGGGCCAGCACATAACTGGTGGTGTCGGCAGAGGTCCGCCCGATTTTCAGATTGAGCTTGACCCCACTTTTTTCAGAGACATAGGCAATGATGGGGTTCCAATAGCCCGCAGTCAGCGCAATACCGTATTGGTTCACCGGAGAAAAGCTGTAACTCACTGGCTGGGCCAGCGCCACGAGAGGAGACAGCATGGCCAGCCACGCGCCCACCACAAGAGCAGCAGCCCTGAAAACTTGCACCACCAACATGACTGCTCCTTTGGCCGGTTCCGAAAAATGCCGAATGAACCAACAACCCCACCGCGGGATCATAAAGCGAAAACAGCGGGCGTCACGGCAGCAGGCCCCACGCTGCCGGGTACAATCAAACGTCTCTCTCGGTCTTGACCGACTCCTTTTTGTACCGCGCCTTGGCGCATCTCCCTGTGGGGCGTCTTTAGGTCAGGTCACCCATGTCTGATTTAAGTCTTCAACTGCAGCGGGCCACCGGCCAACTACCAGTTTCGAGCTACTTTGATCCCGCGCTGTTTCAGCGCGAGCTCGACGTGCTGTTCCGCCAAGGGCCGCGCTATGTCGGCCACGCCATGAGTGTGCCATCAGTCGGCGATTACGCCACCCTGGCGCAAGAAGGCCATGGCCGTGCGCTGGTGCGAACGGCCAGCGGCATCGAACTTGTCTCCAACGTCTGCAGACACCGTCAGGCACTCATGCTGCAAGGGCGCGGCTCCCTGCACACCACCCAGCCCGGCTCGGCCGCCGGCAACATCGTTTGCCCACTGCACCGCTGGACATACGCCGGAGCCACCGGAGCGCAGGCGGGAACCTTGCTGGGCGCGCCCCATTTTCAGAATGATCCCTGCCTGAACCTCAACAATTACCCGCTGCGCGAGTGGAATGGCCTGTTGTTTGAGGACAACGGGCGCGACATCACGGCCGACTTGGCCGGCATGGGGCAGCGCGCGCAGCTCGATTTCACGGGCTTTGTGCTCGACCGGGTTGAACTGCACCACTGCCATTACAACTGGAAGACCTTCATCGAGGTGTATCTCGAGGACTACCACGTGGGGCCCTTTCACCCCGGCCTGGGCGGCTTTGTCAGTTGCGAGGACCTGCATTGGGAGTTCAAACCGGACTACTCGGTGCAAACGGTAGGCCTGGCCCGGCCCGGCGCGCGCGCGGGCAGCGCGGCCTACCAACGCTGGCACAACGCGCTAAGCGCCTACCGCGGCGGCCAACCGCCCAGCCAGGGCGCCATCTGGCTCACCTACTACCCCCACATCATGGTCGAGTGGTACCCCCATGTGCTGACGGTCTCCACCCTGCACCCGCTGGGTGTTGACAACACGCTCAACCAGGTGGAGTTCTATTACCCGGAAGACATCGCCGCCTTCGAGCGGGAGTTCGTTGAGGCGCAGCAGGCCGCCTACATGGAGACTTGTGTCGAAGACGATGAGATCGCCGAGCGCATGGATGCCGGCCGGCGCGCCCTGATGCAGCGTGGTGACAACGAAGTCGGGCCCTACCAAAGCCCGATGGAGGACGGCATGCAGCACTTTCATGACTGGTACCGACGGCGCATGGCAGGCACAAGCTGATGCAGGCCCTGTGGGTGCTGCTGGCTGCTTTTTTCTTCGCCACCATGAGCGTCGGGGTCAAGGTCGCGGGGGCCAGTTTCAGCGTGTCGGAACTGGTGTTCTACCGGGGCGCGGTGAGTGTGCTGTTCATGGCCCTGCTGCTGCGCGCGCGCGGCGTGTCGCTGCGCACCAACGTACCCGGCATGCACGCTTGGCGCAGCCTGGTGGGCACCTTGTCCCTGGGTGCCTGGTTTTATGCCATTGCCCATTTGCCGCTGGCCACCGCCATGACGCTCAATTACATGAGCAGCATCTGGATTGGCGCCTTTGTGTGTGGCGGCGCAATCCTTTACGGCCGATCGCTGAACCAAGGGCCGCTGCTGGCCACGGTGCTGGCGGGTTTTGCCGGTGTGGTGATGGTGCTGCGGCCTACGCTGGACCAGAACCAGCTGTTCGCGGGTCTGATCGGGCTGCTGTCGGGCCTGAGTGCGGCACTGGCTTACCTGCAGGTCACTGGGCTGGGCAAGGTGGGAGAGCCCGAATTGCGCACCGTGTTTTATTTTTCCACCGGCTCCATGGTGGCTGGCCTGGCCGGCATGGCGGTGACGGACGTGACGCCCTGGTCAGCCGTCCCCTGGCAGGCGACGGCGTGGTTGGTGCCCATCGGCATCCTGGCCTCTCTGGGCCAGTGGTGCATGACGCGTGCCTACAGCCGCGGCTCCACGCTGCTGGTGGCCAACCTGCAGTACACCGGCATCGTGCTGGGTGCCTTGTACGGGCTGCTGCTGTTCGGCGACAAGATTCCGCTGTTGGGCTGGGCCGGCATGGGCGTGATCATGGCCAGCGGCATCGCCGCCACCGTGCTGCGCACGCGCGCCCTGGGCCAGACACCCGCCGAAGAACATTGACCCCAAGAAGCAAAGGCTTGCGATGTACACCACCCTGATTTCCGCGCCCGAACTGCAGGCGCTGCTGGCTGCCCGGCAGCCCTGCCGCGTGTTTGACTGCAGTTTCGACCTGATGAAGCCGGGCGCCGGTGACCAACAGTACCAACAGGCGCATCTCGCCGGTGCGCTACGCGCTGATCTGGATCGGCATCTGAGCGCCGCCAAGGGCGCCACAGATGCGGCCTCAGGCGGGCGCCACCCCCTGCCCTCGCGCGAAGCGTTCGCGGCGTGGCTGGGCAGCACCGGCCTGACCCCCGGAATGCAGGCTGTGGTGTACGACCGTCAGGGCGCCAACTATTGCGGGCGCCTGTGGTGGATGCTGAAGTGGCTGGGCCATGAGCAGGTGGCGGTGCTTGACGGCGGCCTGCAGGCCTGGCAAGCGCTCGGCGGCGCAGTGGAGAGCATGCCGCAGGCGCCGTCCCCAACCCCGGCTCAGCCCCTTGACCTATCGTCAAAATACCCGGTAAGCCCCGCCCTTGCTGGGTTAGTCACTACTAAAAATATATCAGATCAGCTGGGGCACCCCGGCCTTTGCATTCTCGACGCACGGGCTGCACCCCGTTTCCGGGGCGAGGTGGAACCGCTGGACCCGGTGGCCGGGCATATCCCCGGCGCGCTGAACCGGCCGTTCGGCCTCAACCTGGGCGCGGATGGCAAGTTCAAGCCGGCTGCCGTGCTGCGCCAGGAATTTGAGCAACTGCTGGGTGGGCGCGACCCGTCCACCGTGGTGCACCACTGTGGCAGCGGCGTGAGCGCCGTGCCCAATGTGATGGCCATGGCCATCGCTGGTCTGGGCTCCACCGGGCTGTACGCCGGCAGTTGGAGCGAGTGGTGCAGCGATCCGGGGCGACCGGTGGCGCAAGGATGAGCGGGTGCTCAGCGCCGGCACCCGGCCGGGTCAATGGGCGTGGGCCAGCCCGCTCACCAGGGTGACCAGTCCAATGCCGGCCAACAGCCAGGTGATCTGGGCGGCGGTCTGACGCGCGCTCAAGTGCTTCTGTAACTGCGGAATCAGGTCAGCCAGCGCCACATAGGCAAAGCTGCTGCTGGCGACCACCAAAAAATACGGCAGGTAATCCTGCAACTGGTCGACCAGCCAGTACCCCACGAGCCCACCCAGCGCGGTCACCGAGCCTGCCAGCGACACCTTGAGCAAGGCCGCCTGCCGGTTGCTGCTGCCCTGGCGCAGCACCATCAGGTCCCCCATATGGTGCGGCACTTCGTGCGCCAGCACCGCCAGTGCGGCGATGGCACCCAGACGCAGGTCGGCGATGAAGGCCGAAGCGATCAGCACGCCGTCGCCAAAACAATGCACGCTGTCGCCCGTCAGCACCGCCCAGGTGCCGGCCACCGGGCCATGGCCCGGGTGGGCGTGCGGCTCTGGGTGAGCACCGTGACCATGATGGTGCTCATGACCGTGGTGCCAGAGCTCGGCCTTGTCTAGCAAAAAGAAAAACACCAGACCGGCCAGCAGGGCCATGAACAGGTCCTGCGCACCGGCCTGGCTCTCGAAAGCTTCGGGCAGCAGGTGCATGAAGGCGGTGGCCAGCAGGGCGCCGGCGGACAGACTCAGCATGTGCTGGGTGTAGCGCGCCAGCAGGCCAAAGCTGAGCAGCGCGGCCAGCCAGACACTGCCAATGCCGGCCAGCAGGGTGCCGATCAGAATGGCCGCCAGCAGCATGTCAGGCGACGCCCTGCGCCTTGAACCAGGCCAGACAGCGCTTCCAGCCGTCCTCGGCCGGGCCTTGGCGGTAACTGGCCCGGTAGTCGGCATGGAAGGCATGGCCAGTGTCCGGGTACAGCACAAACTGCGCCGCCTTCGAGGGGGCATTGCCGGTTGACAGCACCGCCTTCATCTTGTCCACCGTGTCCAGCGGAATACCACCATCTTTTTCGCCGTACAGGCCCAGCACTGGCGCGCGCATCGAGGTCGCCAGATCAATCGGGTTTTTGGGCAGCAGCTCGCTCGGGGCGCCGACCAGCCGGCCGTACCAGGCCACGCCGGCACGCACCGGGCCATAGGCGGCATACAGCCAGGTAATGCGCCCACCCCAGCAAAAGCCGGTGACCGCCACCCGGGCCGTGTCGCCACCGTTGGCACCCGCCCATTTGACCGCGCCGTCCAGGTCGGACAGCACCTGCGCATCCGGCACCTTGGACACCACCTCGCTCATCAGCTTGGCCATCTCGCTGTACTTGGAGGGGTCGCCCTGGCGGGCAAAAAACTCGGGCGCAATCGCCAGGTAGCCGGCTTGGGCGAAGCGGCGGCAGGTGTCGGCAATGTACTCATGCACGCCAAAAATCTCGTGCACCACCAGCACCACCGGCAGGTTGGTCTTGCCAGCCGGCGCCGCAAAAAATGCGGGCACCTTGAAGCCCATGACCTCGTAACTGATCTCGCCAGTGGTGAGACCGTCGGACGGGGTCTTGATGGCCGTCTGCGCCATGATGGGCGCAGCGCTGGCGGCGTAGCCCACACCCAGCGCGACTTTGAGCGCGGTGCGGCGCGTGGCGCCCGAAGCCGTGGACTGGCCGGGCAGCAGGGCATTCAGGTCTTTTTCGAGGTCACAGTGGCGCATGGGCAAATCTTCAGGTCAGGGTTGATGATGAGAAACGAGGGTAGGGTAAGTCTGAAGTCTAGACGGGCCCGGCGGCCACGCAGGCCATAGGGTTGATCGTCATGCTGACTGGAACACGGCAACGGCCCGCGCCAGCCCGTCCTGACCCAGCGGAATACCCTGCGAGACCAGCGCGCCTTGGACACCCGCCAGACAGCCCAGCATGGACGCCGGGTTCTGATCCCCCAGGTGGCCGATGCGGAAGGCGCGCCCGGCCAGCGGCCCGAGCGCGCCGGCAAAGGCCACCTGGAACTGATCGCGTGCCACTCGGCGCAGCGCGTCCACATCGGTGCCGGGCGGCAGCAACACGGTGGTCACTGAGACCGAGCGGTCGGCCGGGTCGGGCACAAAGAAATCGACCGCCCCAGCGCTGCGCCAGCCCTCAATCGCCGCATGAACGGCGCGCGTCAGGAGCCGGTGGCGCGCATACACCTGCGCCAGCCCCTCGCGGAACAGCAGGCCCAGCGCCGCCTCCAGCCCGGCCACCAGCGTCTGCGGCGCGGTGCCGCAAAACTTGTGGTACGAGCGCTCACCTTGGCGCCGCACCCAGTCCCAGTAGTAGCGCGGCGCGGGGTTGGCCCGTGCTTGCGCCATCGCCGCCGCATTGACGGCGATGATGCCGATGCCGGGCGGGCACATCAGCCCTTTTTGTGAGGCGCCCAGCACCACATCGGCACGCAGCGCGTCCATGGCAAAGGGCGCCGCGCCCAGCGAGGCCACCACGTCCACCACCAGCAGCGTCGGGTGGCCGGTGGCGTCCATCGCGGCGCGCAGCGCAGCCAGATCGGTGCTGACGCCGCTGGACGTGTCGGTATGGACCACAAACACCGCGCGAATGGCGTGCAGCGTGTCGTCGCGCAAGGCCTGCGCCAGCGCCGTCAAGTCAATCGGCTGCCCTGCAATCCAAGGCGTGCGCAGCACCCGGCGCCCCAGCGCCTCGGTCTGCTCGGCCCAGGATTCGGAAAAATGCCCGGTGCCTGGCACCAGGGCCGTGCCCCCCAGGGGCAACAGGTTCTCCACCACCGCTTCCCAAACGCCGTGGCCATTGGAGGCATACAGAAACACGTCTGCGTCTTTGGTCTGCAGCAGCCGGCGCAAGCCTGCCTCGCAGGCGGCAATGGTCTGCTCGCCGCGCGGGTCGCCCAAATCCATGGGTTGCCGGCACATGGCCCACAGCACTTCTTCAGGCACCGGTGTTGGCCCCGGCGAGTGCAGCAGGCGGCGCCCCGGAATACGGCCACTGGCTTCAGCTTCAGTTTGCTTCAATGTGCTTTCTCCCAATTCAGCCCGACCCCCACCTCGGCCAACAGGGGCACGCGCAGTTCGGCCACGCCGGCCATCAGGCGCGGTACCGCGTGCCGCACCCAGTCCACCTCGGCCTCGGGTACTTCGAACACCAGCTCGTCGTGCACCTGCATGATCATCCGGGTGCCGCGCCGGTCGGCATCGATCACCTGCTGCACCTTGACCATGCTGAGCTTGATCAGGTCGGCTGCCGTGCCCTGCATGGGTGCGTTGATGGCGGCGCGCTCGGCGCCGCTGCGGCGCGGCCCGTTGGGCGAGTTGATCTCGGGCAGGTAGAGCCGCCGGCCAAACACGGTTTCCACATAGCCTTGCGCCTTGGCCTGCTGCCGGGTTTCGTCCATGTAGCGTTTGACGCCGGGATAGCGCTCAAAGTAGCGCTCGATGTAGTTCTTGGCCGCCGTGTTGTCGATGCCCAGGCTGCGCGCCAGGCCGTAGGCGCTCATGCCGTAGATCAGCCCGAAATTGATGACCTTGGCATAGCGTCGCTGCTCACTGGTGACCTGATCGGTGCTGACGCCAAAGACCTCGGCCGCGGTGGCGCGGTGCACATCCATGCCGTCATGAAAGGCCAGCACCAGCGCTGCGTCGCCGCTCAGGTGGGCCATGATGCGCAGCTCGATCTGGCTGTAGTCGGCACTGGCAATCAGGCTGCCCGGCGGTGCCACAAAGGCCTCGCGCACGCGCCGGCCCTCGGCGGTGCGCACCGGAATGTTCTGCAGGTTGGGGTCATTGCTGGAGAGCCGCCCGGTGACCGCTACCGCCTGCGCATAGTGGGTATGGACCCGGCCGGTGCGGGGGTGCGCCAACTGGGCCAGCTTGTCGGTGTAGGTCCCTTTGAGCTTGGACAGGCCCCGGTGCTCCAGTATCTTGGCTGGCAGCGGGTAGTCTTCGGCCAGTTTTTCCAGCACTTCTTCGTCGGTGCTGGGGGCGCCGGTGGCGGTTTTTTTGACCACCGGCAAGCCGAGCTGGGTGAAAAAAATCTCGCCAATCTGCTTGGGGCTGCCCAGGTTGAAAGGCTGGCCGGCCAGGGCATGGGCCTCGCCTTCGAGCTGCAGGATGCGCTGGCCCAATTCATGGCTTTGCACCGCCAGCATGGGTGCATCGATCAGCACGCCGTTGCGCTCAATGCGGTACAGGGCCTCGCTGCTGGCGATCTCCAGCGTGTACACAAAGCGCAGCTTGTCGTCGGCCTGCAGCCGCGGCCACAGCGTTTGGTGGACTTCCAGCGTCTGATCCGAGTCTTCGCAAGAATACTCGGCAGCGCGGGCAATCTCCACCTGCGAAAACGGGATCTGCCCCGCGCCCTTGCCGCACAGGTCCTCATAGCTGATGCCACCGCGCCCCAGATGGCGCTCGGCCAGGCTGGCCAGGCCATGGGGTTTATGCACTTCGAGCACATAGCTCTGGAGCATGGTGTCGTGCGCATAGCCCTGCACCTCGATGCCGTGGTTGGCAAACACATGGCGGTCGTACTTGACGTGCTGGCCCAGCTTGGGCCGGCTGGCGTCCTCCAGCCAAGGCTTGAGCCGGGCCAGTACCTCGGCCCGGGGCAGCTGCTCGGGGGCACCTGGGTAGTCGTGCATCAGCGGCACATAGGCGGCCTCGCCCGGCTGCACTGAAAAGCTCAAGCCGACGATCTCGGCGCGCATCTCGTCCAGCGAGGTGGTCTCGGTGTCCAGCGCCACCAACTCTGCTGTCTGAAGCCGCGCCTGCCAGCGCTCGAAGGCGGGCCAGTCCAGCACCGTCTCGTAGGCCAGGTTGCTGGGCCGCACCGGGGCTGGCGCTGCGGCGGTCTCGGGTTCATCAAACAGCCCAGGCTCGCTGGCGCGAGACTGGCGGGACGCCGGCGCGGCCGACGCACCTTCGCCGGCGACGGCGCGGGCCAGGCCCTTGAACCCGAACTTTTCGTAAAAAAGCCGCAAAGCCCCCGTGTCTTCTACCCCAGTTGCTATGAAATCAAGAGCAGGCAAGTTCGGCACCCAGGCACCCAGGTCGCAATCGACCTTGATGCTGAGCAGCTGCCGCCCGGTGGGCAGCCAGTCCAGCGCTTTCTTCAGGTTCTCGCCGGCCACGCCCTTGATCTCGTCCACATGGGCCACCACCTCCGCCAGCGAGCCGTACTCCTGCAGCCACTTGGCCGCCGTCTTGGGGCCGACCTTGGCCACGCCAGGCACGTTGTCCACCGCGTCACCCACCAGGGTCTGGTAGTCGACCATCAGGTGCGGTGGCACCCCAAATTCGGCTTCGACACCGGCCACGTCGCGCCGTCGGCCGTTCATGGTGTCCACAATCGTGATGTGCGAGTTGACCAGTTGCGCCAGGTCCTTGTCGCCACTGCTGACAATCACCTCAACGCCTTGCGCCGCGGCGGTCACGGCCAGCGTCCCGATCACGTCATCGGCCTCGACACCAGGCACATCCAGCACTTTCCAGCCCATCAGCCGGACCACCTCGTGGATCGGCTCGATCTGGGCGCGCAGGTCGTCCGGCATGGGCGAGCGGTGGCCCTTGTACTCAGGGTAGATCAGGTCGCGAAAGGTGGGGCCGTGGGCGTCAAAGACGCAGGCGGCGTAGTCGGCCGGCACGTCCTTGCGCAGTTTTTGCAGCATGTTGATCATGCCGCGGATGGCCCCGGTGGGCGGGCTGCCAGCGTCTCCCGGTACCGCCCGCAGGTCGGGCATGGCGTGGAAAGCCCGGTACAGGTAGCTCGAGCCATCGACCAGGAGCAGGGTTTTGCGCGGCAAAGAGGTGTCGGTCATGCCCCCATTTTGCCTGCGCCCGGACGGGGCCACAGGTTCTACAATGCTCGGCATGCGCCACGCCCTCCTCCTCACTTTGCTCGCCAGCGGCCTGGGCCTGTGCCAGACTCAGGCGCAAACCCTTGTCAATTCAAGCAACGCTGGCCCAGCGCGCGAGGTCAGCCTGCCCAACGCCGGTATTGAGAAGCGCACCGAGCGCATCCTGGTTGAAGACGCCGGCTCGCGCATTGATGAGCTGCGGGTGGGCGGCGAAACCCGCAGCATCACGGTTCAGCCCAAAGGCGGTGCGCCTGCGTACCAGATCCAGCCTGTGAGCGGTGCGCGCAGCTGGAACGTGCTGGCATTCTGACGGCGATGGCGGTCTACACCGAAGTCTCGGCGGACGAAGTCCAGGCCCTGCTGCATCAGCTGCGCTTGGGCGAGTTGCGCCTGCTTCAAGGCTGCAAAGGCGGCATCGAAAACACCAATTATTTCGTCACCACCGAGCGCGAGGGCGAGCGCTACGAGCTGGTGCTGACGCTGTTTGAGCGGCTCAATTTTCAGCAACTGCCGTTTTACCTGAGGCTGATGAAGCACCTGGCGCAGCGCGGCATCCCGGTGCCTGACCCGAGCGCCGACGCCGATGGCGACCTGGTGTTTGCCCTCAAAGGCAAACCAGCGGCCGTGGTCAATCGGCTGCGCGGCGCCAGTGAACTGCAGCCGACCGCCGTCCACTGTGGCGCCGTGGGCGCCATGCTGGCCCGTATGCACCTGGCCGGGCAAGACTTTGACATGGCGCAGCCCCATTTGCGGGGCCTCGATTGGTGGCAAGACACCGTGCCAGTGGTGCGGCCCTACCTGGATGCCGACCGGGCGGGCCTGCTGCAGAGCGAGCTGGCCTACCAGGTGCACGTGGCGCAGGGCGCCGCCTATGCAGCCCTGCCGCGCGGCCCCATCCATGCCGACCTGTTCCGCGACAACGTGATGTTTGAAAACGCTGACACCGGGCCGCAACTCACCGGCTTCTTTGATTTCTACTTTGCCGGGGTTGACACCTGGCTGTTTGACATCGCGGTTTGCCTCAACGACTGGTGCGTCGACATCGCCACGGGCGTGCCGGACACGATGCGCGGCCAGAGCCTGCTGGCGGCCTACCAGAGGGTGCGACCCCTGACCGGGCCGGAACGCAGCCTGCTACCGGCGATGCTGCGGGCTGGCGCGTTGCGCTTCTGGATTTCCCGCCTGTGGGACCTGCACCTGCCGCGCGAGGCCAGCCTGCTCAAGCCCCATGACCCCGGCCAGTTCGAGCGCATCCTGCGCCAGCGTCAGACGAAGCCGCTGGTGCTGGCGGAAACAGCATGAAGCTGCAAATGGTGACAGCGCGTGCCGGCGCAGGCTGGGTCAGGCTCGGCATGCGTACTTTTCTGCGACAACCCCTGGCGCTGACCGGCCTGTTTTTCCTGTTCATGACCGCCATGACGCTGATCAGCCAATTGCCTTTGATCGGCGTGGCGGTGGCCATGGTGCTCTTGCCCGGCGGCACCCTGGGCCTGATGGCGGCAACCCGCGAGGCCACGCTGGGCCGATTCCCGATGCCGGCCATGCTGATCACCGGGTTCCGTGGTGGCGCGGTCGAGCTCAAGGCCATGCTGGCGCTCGGCGGCATGTACGCTGGCGGCTTTCTGGTCGCCCTGGGCGCCTCCTGGCTGGTGGACGGCGGGGGTTTCGCCCGGGTCTACCTCGGGGGTCAATCGCCGGCTGCCGAGGCCATGATGGCGCCCGCGTTCCAGGGCGCGATGTGGGTCTTCATTGCCATCCACCTGCCGGTCTCTTTGCTGTTTTGGCACGCACCGGCACTGGTGCATTGGCATGGCATGGCGCCGCTCAAGAGCGTCTTTTTCAGTTTTGTGGCCTGCCTGCGCAACCTTCGGGCGCTGTTGGTGTTTGGCCTGACCTGGGTGCTGGTCTTGATGCTGATCCTGTTGGCGGTTACGCTGCTCGCCTCGCTGCTCGGCCTGGCTGAGAGCTCGGGCAGCCTGTTTTTTCCAGCGCTGTTGCTGATGGCTGCCATGTTCTTCTGCTCCCTGTATTTCAGTTTCCGCGACACGTTTGAATCTCTGAATCAGGAGACACCATGACCGATCACACCCTGCAGGGCCGCACTGCCAGTGAATTGCACTGGTTCCGGCGCCGCCGCTTCCTGCAGTCCGCTGCCACCTGGATCGGCCTGGGCGGCATGGCGACGGCGCAGGCCCAGGGCCGCGGCAATGTGGTTGAACTCAATGGTGATGCCATGCTCAATGGCGCCCGGCTTCGGCCTGACCAAGCCATCCAGCCCGGTGACGCCATCAGCACCGGACCCGGCACCCGCCTGACCTTTGTGATCGGCAGCGACGCCTTCCATGTGCGTCAGAACTCGCAGCTGAAGCTCGAACCAGGCAGCAGCGTCTCGGTGGTGGGCGTACTGCGTCTGATCACCGGGGGGGTGGTCAGCATCTGGGGCAAGGGCGCAGAGCGCAAGATCGTCACCGGCACCTTGACCGCCGGCATCCGGGGGACCGGGATCTACACCGAAGTGCTGCCAGAGCCGGACGGGCGCACCTACCTTTGCAATTGCTACGGCCTGATTCAACTCTCAGTGGGCACCGAGCAAACCGAGAGTCGCTCGGAGTACCACCAGGCGTTCTGGGCTGAGCCGGCGCCGCGCAACGGTCGCAGCCTGACGCCAGCACCCGCCATCAACCACACCGACGAAGAGCTTGAGTACCTGGCGCAGTTGGTTGACCAGCGCACGGCCTGGCAGATCAGTGGCAAAAAGGGCGCAAAAGATGGCGCTGTCAGCGGTGGCGGCTATGGCGGCTATGGCAACGGTACCCCCCCTGCCAGCGCCCCCTGAGTCGTCACGAAAATGTCATCTTGACGACCAACAATGGTTTCGTTAAGCGGCCATGCGGCTGCTTCACCCATCCCCTCATCAGTCCAACGGCGTCTTTACCCCCCATGCAATCGCGACAATCCCGGCTGCTGCCCCTGCTGACAGCGCTTTTGACGGCCCTGCTCTGGCTGCCCGGGAACAGCATGGCACAGTCACCCACCGAACCGGAAGCTGCCATCGAGCTGCCCTTCCGGGATTTTTTCCGACTGCCGCTGGGTCCCTACGGGGCCCAAATTTCCGAACGTCTTGCCCTTGCCGATGGTCGCCGGGTGCGCCTGGTTGGCTACATGGTGCAGCGTGAGACCGCCACCCCGGGCCAGTTTTTGCTGACGCCGCGTCCGGTGCAAATGAGCGAGCACGCTGACGGCGATGCCAACGACCTGCCACCCGCCACCGTGCTGGTGCGGCTGGACCCCAGCCAGGCCGACTGGGCGGTGCCCCATGTACGGGGCCTGGTCGGTGTGACTGGCGTACTGGAAGTTGGACGCCGTGAACAGGCGGACGGTCAGGTTTTCTGGGTGGGCCTCCAATTGGGCGCGGAGGCCACACGCAGCATGAGCCTGCCCGAACTGGCCGGTTTCCTGCATCAGCAACAACACCGACATTGAATCCGGACGCCGCCAGTCCCGAACACGCCACATCCTCAACCCTTTCACTTGTTTGTCCACCCTGGGATCACACCATGACGCCAACGAACCGCCCAACCTTTTTGACACAGGCCTTGAGCAGCCTGGCGCTCGCCACACTGGCCGCCAGCAGCATGGCCGCACCTACCGTCAGTCGTCTGACGCCACCGAGCGAACTGTTCGCCAGTGGTCAGCCGGCCCCCGTGATCGCGCGCTTCCTGCCGGGCCAGCGCTTTGACCTGCAGGCCACACTGCGGCCCGAAGCGGACAAGACCATCACGGCAGCCCGCTTTCTGCTCAACGGCAAACCGATCGACGCAACCGTCGCGATGCGCGGCTGCGCCGAAGGCTGCCTGCCTGCTGTGCCCAAGTCGGCCACCATTGCCACCCTGCGTGCCGTCAGCGTGACCAAGCCCGGCGTGCACACGTTCAGCGTCAGCGCCACCCAAAGCGATGGCCAGACGGTGAGTGCCAGCGGCAATTTTGAAGTGGTGCCACTGATGGCGGGCGGTCAAAAGGTCAAGAACATCGTCATCCTGCTGGGTGACGGCATGGGTGCGGCCCAGCGCACCGCTGCCCGCATCGTGGCCGGCGGCTACGCCCAGGGCAAGGTGATCTCGCCCCTGGCGATGGACACTTTCCCGGTGACCGGCATGGTCAAAACAGCGTCGCTCAACTCGGTGGTGACAGACTCCGCACCGGGCATGAGCGCCTACGTGTCGGGCAACAAGAACAACAACAATGAGGAAGGCGTGTTCCCAGATGACACGGTCGACGTCTTTGACAACCCGCGCATCGAGTACCTGAGCGAGTACCTGCAGCGCACCCAGGGCAAGGCCCTGGGCCTGGTGACAACGTCGGACGTGTTTGACGCTACGCCAGCGGCCAATGCGGTCCATACCAGCAACCGTGGCGCTGGCACCGGCATCGTGGACCAGTACCTTGACGACCGCAAGCTGACCGGCCTGTCGGTGCTGATGGGCGGTGGCCGCAAATGGTTCCTGCCAGCCACTGTTCCGGGCTCGGCCCGCAGCGATCGCAGCGACTATGCGTTTTCCGGCACCGACAGCCACACCGCCGACATCGTCAAGCGCTGGGGCGCATCACCGGGCAAGCTGGACAAGGACCGTGACCTGATTGCAGACTTCCAGGGCGCCGGCTTCAAGTACGCTGCAGACAAAACCGCCTTGGACGCGATTGATGCCACCAAAACCGACCGTCTGCTGGGTCTGTTTGCCCACTCCAACATGAACGTGGCGTTGGACAAGATTGACGGCCGCCGCAACAAGGCCCGTGGCGTGAACGGCCGGGTGGTGGACGACTATGGTTTCCCCGACCAACCCATGCTCGACGAGATGACCAGCAAGGCATTGACCGTGCTGCAGCGTCAGAAAAACGGCTTTTTGCTGATGGTGGAAGGTGCCTCGATCGACAAGCAGGCGCACAACATGGACAGCGAGCGCTGGATGCTCGACACCATCGAATTTGACCGGGCCGTGAAGGTGGTGCAAGACTTTGCCAGCCAGCGTGGTGACACCCTGGTGATCATCACCGCCGACCACGAGTGTGCCGGCGTGGCCCTGATTGGCAGCTCCCGCGTGACCGATGCCCGCCTGCAGGAGCTGGTGCGCGAAGGCGGTGAAGCCAGCCTGCGCGACAAGGTCGTGGGTATCTACGAGCAGGCCGGTTTCCCGAAATACCGCATGGCTGGTGACGGCTACCCACAAACGACTGACATCGACTTCCGCCTGCTGGTGGGCTACGGCGCCAACTCGGACCGCTTCGAAGACTGGCGCACCAATGACCGCCCCCTGCAGGACAGCCAGCAGCCCTTTGTGCGCAGCGCCCCGCTGTCGGCCTACCCAGCTGGCCCCTCCACGCGTGACATGGTCGGCAGCTGGCAGATCAACGGCCAGGTGCCGGGCGACAGCGCAGTACACACCGCCAGCGACATTCCGCTGTCAGCCTTTGGACCGGGGGCCTATGCCTTTACCGGTGTGATTGACAACACGGATGTGTTCTTCCGGCTCGCGCAGGCCAGCGTCAAGGGTGTGCTGCCACCCCCGGGTATGGTGGTTCGCCCCACCGTGTCGACTCCGGCCCAGCGCTGATCGTCAGTCAGGCCAATTCAGGTGACCGGCGTCAGTTTGGCCACGCTCAGCGCCAGCCACTTGACGCCATGGCGCGGGAAGTTGATCTGGGCCCGGGCATCGTCACCCACGCCCTCCAGGGTCTGCACCGTGCCTTCGCCAAACTTGTTGTGAAACACCTTCATGCCGGCCGTCAGCCCGTGCGCCGGGGCGGCGCTGCGCGGCGGCAGGGCCGGGCTGGCAAAGCGCGAATAATCGGTGCCAAAAGTGCCTCCAGCCCTTGCGTAACTAGGGCTGGTAGCTCCTAAATTTATAGCAGAGCCGGCACCAAAACCAGGCTGGCGCGGTGTCACCCACTTCAGCGCGGCCTCGGGCAGTTCTTCAAAGAAGCGGCTTTTCAGGTTGTAGCGGGTCTGGCCATGCAGCATGCGGGTTTGCGAATGGCTCAGGTACAGCCGCTTGCGCGCGCGGGTGATGGCCACATACATCAGCCGGCGCTCTTCCTCCAGGCCGTCGCGGTCGCTCATAGAATTTTCGTGCGGAAACAGGCCCTCTTCCATGCCGGTGATGAAGACCGCGTCAAACTCCAGCCCCTTGCTGGCGTGCACGGTCATCAGCTGCACCGCGTCCTGCCCGGCCTGGGCCTGGTTGTCACCCGCCTCCAGTGCCGCGTGCGACAAAAACGCCGACAGGGGTGACAGCGTCTCGCCACTCTCGGCATCGGGCGCGGGCTCGTCCAGCACCGGCTGGTTCAGGTCCAGCCCCTGCGAGGCCGGCGACTGGCTGAGCGCCTCGCGGCCAAAGCCTTCGATGGACACAAAGCTCTCGGCTGCATTGACCAGTTCTTCCAGGTTTTCCACCCGGTCGGCGCCTTCGCGGTCGGCGCGGTAATGGGTCAGCAAGCCGCTGTGCTCCAGGGTCAAGTTCACGATCTCGCGCAGGTTCAGGCCCTGGGTGCGCTCGCGCAGCACGTCGATGCCGGCCAGAAAGGCACCCAGGTTGGTGCCGGCCTTGCCACCCATGCCGCTGACGGCATCACTCAGGGCGCAGCCGCTGGCGCGTGCCGCATCCTGCAACTGCTCCAGGCTGCGCAGGCCGATGCCGCGCGGCGGGAAATTGACGGCGCGTAAAAAGCTGGTGTCGTCGCGCGGGTTCTCCAGCAGCCGCAGGTAGGCCAGCGCGTGCTTGATCTCGGCCCGCTCAAAAAAGCGCAGACCACCGTACACCTTGTAGGGCAAGGCGGCATTGAAGAGCGCGGTTTCAATCACCCGGCTTTGTGCGTTGCTGCGGTACAGCACCGCAATTTCGTGCCGCGCCAGGCCGTCGCGCACCAGCTGGCGCATTTCGTCCACCATCCACTGCGCCTCGGCAAAGTCGCTGGTCGCCTCAAACACCCGCACCGGCTCGCCCGGGCCCTGCGCGGTGCGCAGGTTTTTGCCCAGGCGGCGGCTGTTGTGGCTGATGAGTTCATTGGCGCTGTCCAGAATGTTGCTGCCACTGCGGTAGTTTTCCTCCAGCTTGATCTGGTGGCGCACGCCAAATTCCCGCACAAAGTCGGCCATATTGCCCACCCGCGCGCCGCGAAAGGCGTAAATGCTCTGGTCGTCGTCGCCCACCGCCAGCACGCAGCCGGTGGGCTTGAAGGCGGCATCGTCGCCGCCTGCGCCGGTGCCGGCCAGCATCTTGAGCCAGGCGTACTGCAGCTTGTTGGTGTCCTGAAACTCGTCGACCAGAATGTGCCTAAAACGCCGCTGGTAGTGCTCGCGGATCGGGTCGTTGTCGCGCAGCACCTCGTAACTGCGCAGCATCAGCTCGCCAAAGTCCACCACGCCCTCGCGCTGGCACTGGTCCTCATAGAGCTGGTAAATCGCCACCTTGCGCCGGGTTTCCTCGTCACGCACCTCGACCTGGTTCGGGCGCAGACCGTCTTCCTTGCAGCCGCCAATGAACCACTGCATCTGCTTGTGCGGAAAGCGCTCGTCGTCCAGCGCAAACTGCTTGTACAGGCGCTTGATGGCCGAGAGCTGGTCTTGCGTGTCCAAAATCTGAAAACTCTGCGGCAGGTTGGCGGTCTTGGCGTGGGCGCGCAGAAACCGGTTGCACAGGCCGTGGAAGGTGCCAATCCACATGCCGCGCACATTGAGCGGCAGCATGGCCGACAGCCGAGTCATCATCTCGCGCGCCGCCTTGTTGGTGAAGGTCACCGCCAGCACGCCGCCGGGCGACACCTGGCCGGTTTGCAGCAGCCAAGCAATGCGCGTGGTCAGCACCCGGGTCTTGCCCGAGCCGGCCCCGGCCAGGATCAGCGCATGCTCAGCCGGTAGCGTCACAGCAGCGCGCTGCTCGGGGTTCAGGTGGGCCAACAGCGGGGCGTTGGCGTCGTCCTGTTGTGTAATTGGGGCAAACATGGCCCATTGTAGAAAGCCCACCCGGATGCCCACCCCCACTTTGAAACAACTCGCCGCCAGCCTGGGGCTATGGGCCGCCTTGGCGCCAGGCGTTGGTGCGCAGGGGGTCTGCAGCAGCGACGGCCAGCCCCAACCAGTACGCCTGCTGGAGCGCTTTCTGAGCGCCGACTGCGAGCGCTGCTGGGGCACGGCCACAGCGCTGGTGCCCAGCGCAGCGGGCACCACGCTGGCGCTGGATTGGATTGTGCCGGGCCGTCGGGGCGACGACGCACCGCTGTCGGCTGCCGCCAGCCGCGACGCACTGGCGCGGCTGCAGGCCCTGCACCGGGCCGCGCCCCGTGAGCAGTTGCCGGTCAGCACCGCAGTGGCAGGGCGCGACGGAGCCACGGTGCGGGTGGCCCATGGCGTGGCGCTGGGCGGTTACATCGGCGCCTCGATTGAGGCGCGGATTGCCTCAACTGGCCCACCAGCGGCAGCACCATTGACCGCGGTGCTGCTGCTGGTCGAGACCATTGCCGCAGGCAGCGACGGCACGCCCATCGAGCGGAATTTGGTTAGAAACATGCTCCAAGTCGCGTGGAATGGCGCTTCTTCACTATCAAATAAAGAGCAGCCAGGCCTGCTGGAGCGCCGGCCCCTGAGCATCCCCGAAGGCACCAACCCGCAGCGCCTGCGCGTGGTGGGCTGGCTGCAGGACGGGCGCGGCCGGGTGCTGGCGGCAGCCCAGTCGGCCTGCCTGCCTGACGCTGCCGGCAGCGCCCCACCCTGACTCCGATAGAATCAATCACCGGGCTCAAACCATTGAGGCCCGGTTTTTTTTGGCTCATTTTTTTGACAGGCGGTCTGCCCCATGGACATCTTTGACTACGACAACATCCTGCTGCTGCCCCGCAAATGCCGGGTGGATAGCCGCTCGGAGTGCGATGCCAGCGTGGCGTTCGGTCCGCGTCACTTCCGGCTGCCGGTGGTGCCAGCCAACATGAAAACCGTGGTCAACGAGGACATCTGCGTCTGGCTGGCGCAGGCCGGTTATTTTTACGTGATGCACCGCTTTGACTTTGACAACATCAAGTTTGTGCAGAGCATGGCGGCGCGCGGCCTGTACACCTCGATCTCGCTGGGCGTCAAACCGCCGGACTACGCCACCGTAGCCCAGTTGTTGGCTTTGGGCTTGGCGCCCGACTACATCACCATCGACATCGCGCACGGCCACGCTGAGAGCGTCAGGGCCATGATCGGCCACCTCAAAGAAAAAATGCCAACCAGCTTTGTGATCGCCGGCAATGTGGCCACGCCCGAGGCGGTGATCGACCTGGAAAACTGGGGTGCGGACGCCACCAAGGTGGGCATCGGCCCGGGCAAGGTCTGCATCACCAAGTCCAAAACCGGCTTTGGCACCGGCGGCTGGCAGCTGTCAGCGCTGAAATGGTGCGCCCGGGTGGCCACCAAGCCCATCATTGCCGACGGCGGCATCCGCGAACACGGCGACATTGCCAAGTCGGTCCGCTTTGGCGCCACCATGGTCATGATCGGCTCCATGCTGGCCGGCCACGAGGAAAGCCCGGGCCAGACAGTGGAAGTGGACGGCAAGCTGTACAAAGAGTACTACGGCTCGGCCAGCGACTTCAACAAGGGCGAGTACAAGCACGTGGAAGGCAAGCGCATCCTGGA
>JBAXMQ010000010.1:0-48930 GCA_037134215.1 Betaproteobacteria bacterium | reverse complement strand
GCCACGGCCCAAGCCAAAAAAGACGCCGTCGTACTGGCGATGACGCTGGAGCCACCGGGGCTGGACCCGACTGCAGGCGCGGCTTCGGCCATTGCCGAGATCGTGCAGTACAACGTGTTCGAGACGCTGACCAAGATCAACAGCGACGGCACCGTGTCGCCGATGCTGGCAGAAAAGTGGGAGGTATCCCCAGACCTCAAAACCTACACCTTCACCCTGCGTAAGGGCGTCAAGTTCCAGAATGGTGAGCCCTTCAACGCCAACGCGGTCAAGTTTTCTTTTGAGCGGGCCGGCGGCGAAAAAAGCACCAACAAGGACAAGCGCACCTTTGCGATGATGGACCGCGTGGCCGTGATCGACGACTACACGGTGGTGATCCTGAACAAACAGCTGGACCCGGATTTCCTGTTTTTGATGGGTCAGGCCACGGCCATCATCGTCGAGCCCAAGAGCGCCGACAGCAATGCCACCAAGCCGGTTGGCACCGGCCCCTACCAGCTCTCGGCCTGGGCCAAGGGCTCGTCGGTGACCTTGAGCAAGTGGGACGGCTACCGTAGTGCCGCCGCGATCAAGATGAAGAAGGTGACCTTCCGCTTTATCAGCGACCCGGCCGCCCAGGTGGCAGCCTTGCTGGCCGGCGACGTGGACGCCTTCCCGCGCGTGACACCGCGCAGCGTGCCGCAGTTCAAGGACAACGCCAAGTTCCAGGTCGTGGTGAGCGGCTCGCGGGCCAAAACCATCCTGGCCATCAACAACAAAAAGAAACCGCTGGACGACGTCCGGGTACGCCGCGCCATCTGCGCCGCCATTGACCGCAAGGCCGTGATCGAGGGCGCCGCCGACGGCTATGGCGCGCCCATTGGCAGCCACTATGTGCCGGGCGCCTTCGGTTATGTGGACACCACGGGCGTCAACCCGTTCAACATCGACAAAGCCAAGGCGCTGCTGGCCGAGGCCGGCGTCAAGGCGCCATTGACACTGAGCCTGGTGCTGCCACCCGTCCCCTATGCACGGCAAGGCGGCGAAGTGATTGCGGCCCAGCTGGCCAAGATTGGCATCGTGGCCAAGATCGAGAACGTGGAATGGGCACAGTGGCTGAGCGGCACCTACACCAACAAGAACTACGACCTGACCATCATCTCCCACGTGGAGCCCTTTGACCTGGGCAATTACGCCAAACCCGGCTACTACTGGGGCTATGAGTCGCCGAAATTCACCGAGTTGTTCGACAAGATCCAGAACGCACCGCGCGCGGCCGACCGGGCCAAGCTGCTGGGTGACGCCCAGCGCATGCTGGCCAATGAGGCAGTGCACGGCTTCCTGTACCAGCCCCAGTGGATCACGGTAGCGAACAAGGGCCTGAAGGGCCTGTGGAAGGACATGCCGGTGTTTGTGAACGACGTGTCGACCCTGTCGTGGTCCTGATGCGCTCGGCCTGAGCCCGCTGCCATGACCAGCCCTGCCCTGCACGACCTGGGCGGCCATGCGCTGCTGGCCGCTTACCGCGAACGCACGCTGTCCCCCGTGGAGGTGACGCAGTCGGTCCTGGCGCACATGGCGCGCTGGGAGCCGCAGTTGCACGCCACTTACCTGCTGCGGCCCGAACTGGCGCTGGCGCAAGCCCGGGCCAGTGAGGCCCGCTGGCAGCGTGGGGAGCCCTTGGGCCCGCTGGACGGCGTGCCAGTCACCATCAAGGACAACATCGCCACCCTGGGCGACCCAGTGCCCCTGGGCACCGCCGCCACCGACCTGACGGCGGCCGCTGCGGACGCACCGCCGGCGGCCCGGCTCAAGGAGACGGGCGCGGTGCTGGTGTGCAAGACCACCATGCCCGACTACGGCATGCTGTCCTCCGGCCTGTCCACCTTCCATGCGCTGGCGCGCAACCCCTGGGATCTGAGCAAGACCCCAGGCGGCAGCAGTGCCGGCGCCGGTGCCGCGGCCGCAGCCGGCTACGGCCCGCTGCATGTGGGCACCGACATCGGCGGCTCACTGCGCCTGCCGGCGGGCTGGTGCGGCATTTTCAGCCTCAAGCCCAGCCTGGGCCGCATCCCGATCGACCCGCCCTACACCGGCCGCGCCGCTGGCCCCATGACCCGCACCGTGGCCGACGCCGCGCTGATGATGCAGGTGCTGAGCCTGCCCGACGCCCGCGACAGCATGGGCCTGCCTTACCAGGCCATCGCCTGGGACCAGTTTGACCGGGGCGGCGAGCGCCTGCGCGGCCTGCGCATTGGGCTGCTACTGGACGCCGGTTGCGGCCTGCCGGTCGAGCCCGAGGTGCGCGCCGCCATCGAGGCCGCCGCGCGGCTGTTTGAGCAGGCCGGCGCCATCGTCGAGCCCATGACGCCGTTTCTGACCCCAGCCATGCTCAGCGGCATGGACCACGCCTGGCGCCTGCGTTCGCACCTGGACCTGGCCGCTTTGTCGCCCACCAAAAAAGCCACAGTGCTGCCCTACATCCGCGATTGGGCCGACAGCGGCGCCAGCCTGAGCGGTGCCCAGGCCTTTGCCGCCTTCAGCCAATTCCATGTGACCCGCGTGGCCACGGTCAAGGCCTGCGCCGCTTACGACTACGTGCTGTCGCCCACTTCGCCCGTGCCGGCTTTTGCGGCCGAGTTACCCTCGCCCACCAACGACCCGCTGCGCCCGCTGGAGCACATCGCCTTTACCGTGCCCTTCAACATGTCTGAGCAGCCAGCGTCGTCGGTCAACTGTGGCTACACCGCCAGCGGCCTGCCGATCGGGCTGCAGATTGCCGGCCAGCGTTTTGATGACCTGGGCGTGCTGCAGCTCTCACACGCGTTTGAGCAACTGCGCGGGCCGCAGCGTCCCTGGCCGGTGCCGCCGGCGGCCTGAGTCCGCACCGAGCGCGCCCATGACCACGGACAGCCTGGGCAACCCGGTCACGCTGCGCGAGGCCGGCAGCTTGGGTGCCGTCAACGACTTCGTCGAAGGCTTCATCGCCTGTGAAGCGCGGGTGGTGAATATTCTGGAGGTGGCAGAGACCGACGGCAGCCCGCTGGTGCAAGCCTGCTGTGCGGCGCTGCACATGTTTGCCGAATCCGGCCAGGCCACGTCCAATGCTGCACCGTTCATTGCGCGTGCCCAGGCTGGCCTCGCGGACGCCGCCATCAGCCAGCGGGAGCGGCGCTGGGTGGCTGCGGTGGCGGCCTGGGTCGCGGGCGACCTGACCCGCGCCATGGTGCTGCATGAAGAGCAGGCGCGGGAATACCCGCGCGACCTGGCCTCGCTCAAGCTCGGCCATTACCACCTGTTCAACGCGGGCAACTCGCCCGGCATGCTGCGTCTGGCGCTGCAGGCCTTGGGCGCCAGTGCCGATGTGCCCTACGCGTACGGCATGGCGGCCTTTGCCTGGGAGCAGTGCCACCTGCTACCGCAAGCAGAGGCCGCAGCCCGGCACGCCATCGCGCTGCGCCACAAGGAACCCTGGGCCCACCATGCGCTGGCCCATGTGCTGCTGACCCAAGGCCGGCTGCAAGAGGGGCTGGAGTTCATGCGCGCGGTCAGCCCGACCTGGACCGGGCTCAACTCTTTCATGCTCACCCACAACTGGTGGCACACCGCGCTGTTCGCGCTGGAATTCGACCGAGCCGACGAGGTGCTGGCGCTGTACGACCAACAGGTCTGGGGCGTGGCACGCGACTACTCGCAAGACCAGATCGGCGCCGTCTCGCTGCTGGCGCGGCTGGAACTGACCGGCGTGGACGTTGGCCCGCGCTGGCAGGACGTAGCCGACCACCTGGCCCGGCGCGGTGTGGATCTGGTGCTGCCTTTTCTGGATCTGCAGTACCTGTATGGCCTGGCCCGCGCCAGCCGGCCACAGGCCGACACTTTGCTGGCCGCCATCGAAACGCACGCCTTACAGCCGCAGACAGGCACCGTCTGGCGCGATGTGGCGCTGCCCGCAGCGCGCGGCCTGCTGGCCCACGCCCGGGGCGACCACGCCAACGCCGTCAGCGAATTGGGCAGCGCCCTGCCCCGCATGCTGGAGGTGGGCGGCAGCCATGCCCAGCGTGATTTGTTTGAGCAAATCTACCTGGACGCGCTGGTACGCAGCGGGCAATGGGTGGGCGCGCAGAACCTGCTGCAGCAGCGCGCCAACACCCAACCCGAGTCGCGGCGGCTGGCGCGGCAGGCGGGCGACCTGCTCTGTCGACTGGGGCTGCCAGCAGGAAGATTGGCAGCCATTTGACGCCTGTCAAGTGCTATGCTATCGCCCGATTATTTCGGACTTTTCACGAGGAAAACCATGGTGTCATTCGCAACGCTCTTTGCATTCCCCAGTCTGACCTCACTCTCCCATGGCCTGCGACGGGCAGCGCTTTGGCTGGGCCTTGGCGCCATGGCGCTGCTCAGCGCCTGTGGCGGGGGCAGCGGTGGCGGTGGGGCCGACGCGCCCTTGCCTGAGCTGCCCACGCTCACCATCACCAGCGATGCTGGGGAGGTTGCCAGCGAGGCCTTCAAACTGAGGCTGGCCTTCAGCGCACCGGTGACGTTCTCGGGTGGCACCTTTGCCTACTGCGTTTCCAACCTGTGCAGCGTCAAGTCGCTAACGCCGAAGGCAGTGGATGGCGTGGCCAACACCTACACCATAGATGTGGCGCCGAGTGCCCAAAAAAATGGCGTGGCCACAATCAAGATTCCCGCTGGAGCGTTCAAGGATGCCACCGGCAGGGTGTCGAATTCGATCGCCTATGAATTCCCGCAGTACATTAATACCTTGGGACCGGTGGCCACGTTTACCCCGATTGCCGGCTCGTGTTTGCTGATCGGCAGCCAAACGACTGTCACGCTGACGTTCGACTCTGTTCTCGACACTGCGTTGACAGCGGACCAGTTGCAGGTTTCGGAAGGAACGATCGGCAGCTTCGAGAAGAGATCAATGCCAGGTGCCAACGACGTCTACCGATTTGTTTACACGGCACCAACCGATTCTCTTGGTACGGTCACGATCGTGTTGCCCTCTGGCACCGTGAGCGCCGGCGGTATCAAAAACGGCTCCATGTACCAATGGGGACCCAAAACTCTGGTGTCTCAGCCGTTTCTCGTCGTAATTTGCTCCACCTGATCTTCCTGCCCGGCCTGGCCTGCGACGCGGGCATGTGGCAGGCACAGCTTGACGCGGCGCCCGCACACCTGGCTGCAAGCGTCACCGATGTGCACGCCCGCCACGCCACGCTCCAAGCCATGGCAGCCGGCTTGCTGGCGGAACATGCGGGCGAGCTGATCCTGTGCGGCGCCTCGATGGGCGGCATGCTGGCGATGGAGGTGGCGCGGCAGGCACCGCAGCGCGTCCGGGGCCTCGCCTTGCTGGGCACCAACGCGCGGCCCGAGGACGCGGCGACACGCGCCCTGCGCGAGGCGGCGATCGTGCTGTTTGAGCAGGGCCGCATGGACGAAGTGCTACAGGCCAATCTGCCGCTGGCCTTTGACCCTACGCGCTCCGCCGATACCGCACTGCACCAAGCCTATCTCGCCATGATTGGCCGGGCAGGTGCGGCCCAGTTGGTGGCGCAGAACCGCGCAGTCATCAACAGGCCCGACGCGCTGGCCCACATCGGGGGCCTGCGCTGCCCCGTGCTGGTGCTGTGCGGCGAGGGCGATGCGCTCACGCCACCCGATCGTGCACGGGAAATCGCCTCGGCGATCGCGGGAGCAGAACTGGCGCTGCTGCCGCAATGCGGCCACATGCTGACCCTGGAGCGGCCCGCAGCGGTCAACGCACGGCTGCTGGACTGGCTGGGGCGGATCGCACCAGCCGCCTGAATCTGGCGGTGACCCCTGCCGAGTCCGGGCGGTGGTTCAGCTCGGGGCTTGTGACTCAGCCGGTCGGCAAGCTGCGCACCTTGGCCATCAAGCGCGCATTGACCGCCGGCGACACAAACTTGTCCACCTCGCCGCCGAGCTGGGCGATCTCGCGCACAAAGGTGCTGGAGATGAACTGGTATTTGTCGCTGGGCGTCAGAAACACGGTTTCAACCTGAGGCATCAGGCTGCGGTTCATGCCGGCGAGCTGAAATTCGTAATCAAAGTCGGTCACAGCGCGCAGGCCGCGCACCATGGCCTTGGCACCGCGCGAGACCACAAAGTCGCGCATCAGGCCGGAGAAACTGGCCACTTCCACCTGCGGGTAGCCCTTGACAGCCTCCTGTGCCATGGCGATGCGGTCTTCCAGCGAAAACAGCGCCTTTTTGTGGTGCCCTGCCGCCACCGCCACGATGACCCTTGAGAACAACTGGGTGGCACGACGCACCACGTCCTCATGGCCCAGCGTGATCGGATCAAAGGTGCCGGGGTAGACGGCGATCACATCCTGGGCGGCGCCAGGGTGCGGGTCAGATGCTGGGCTGGTCATGGGGGTTCGTCCTCGGGTGGGGCACCAATGCGCCGGATTATGCAGTCTGCGCCGGGCCTGACAGGGGCCGCAGCAGATGCGCGTGCACGGCGCCCGCCTTCAGGTAACGGTGGCGCTGCAGGCCGGCGGCTGCCAGGCTCTCATCCGGCCAGGGCCGGGGCGCTTCCAGGTAAACAAACCCGTCAGGCGCCACAGCCTGCGCCGCTGCGGCCAGCGCTGACTCGAAGTGGCTGGAATCAAAGGGTGGGTCCAGCAGCACCAGGTCCATGCTGGCCGGTGCCAGCCGCTGCAGTGCGGCCACGCCGTCACCACGCTCAACCCGCACCGCATCGGCCTGCAGCCGGGTTTTGAGGCGCCCCAACTGGGCCACCAGGCCGGTGTGCTGCTCCACCAGCCTCACCTCGCTGGCGCCGCGTGAGGCCGCCTCCAGCCCCAGGGCGCCGGAGCCGGCGAAGGCGTCGATGCAGCGCCAGCCACTCAGGTCTTGCCCCAGCCAGTTGAACAGGGTTTCGCGCACGCGGTCTGGGGTGGGGCGCAGCCCCGGCAGATCAGCCACCGGCAGCCGAGTGCGTTTCCACAGCCCGCCAATGATGCGGACCTCGGACGGCGGCCGGTGCGGACGCTCAGACACCGGCACGCAGCATCACGGCGTCGCCGCCGGCCCGGCCGCACCCAGCACCACGGTCGCCATGCGGGCCGGCTGCAGCTTGCGCGCAAAGGCCGCCCGCACCTGGGCCACCGTGACCTGTTCCACTTGCTGGGTCCAGGTGTCGAGGTAATCCAGAGGCAGCCGGTGCGCGGCAATGTTGGCCACGTTGTCAAGCAACTTGCGGTTGGTGTCGATGCGCAGCGCAAAGCCGCCCACCAGATTGTCTTTGGCCGCGCGCAGCTCGGCATCGCTCGGGCCCTCGGCCACAAAGCGCGCCACCACGTCACGTGCGAGCTGCAAGGCGGCGCCCGCCTGGTCGGGCCGGGTTTGCAGCCCCACGGTGAAGGCCCCGGCATGCAGGCCCGGCGAAAAATAGCTGTACACGCCATAGGTCAGGCCCCGCTTCTCGCGGACCTCGGCCGTCAGGCGTGACACAAAACCACCGCCACCCAGGACGTAATTGCCCACGGTCAGGGCGAAGAAGTCGGGGTCATTCCGGGCGAAACCGGGTTGGCCAAACAGCACCTGGGCCTGGGCCGAATCAAAGGCAATGCGCTGCTCGGACGCTTGGGCCAGCGCTACCACCTCCGGCACCGGGGGCAGTGCCGGACAGGCCTTGTCGGCACCAGCGGGCAGCCGCGCAAGCAGGGTGCGCACCAGCGCGTCGGCCTGGGGCCGGTCAATGGCCCCCACCAGCGTGACACGGGCACGGCAGGGCAAAAGGGTGCGCTGCACCGCCTGCATATCGGCCACGCCCATCGCCGCCAGGGTGGCTTCGGTCAGCTCCTGGCCATAGGGGTGGCTGCCATAGACGGCACGGCTGAAGGCGCGTGCCGCCAGCGTAGCGGGTCGGGTATTGGCCTCCCGCAGCGAGGCTTTCAGGCGCTCGCGCTCACTTTGCCAAACGGTTTCGGGAAAAGCGGGCTGACCCATTTGGCGGGCGGCGAGCTGGGCCGCGCGCGCCAGCAGGTCGGGGTAGCTCAAGGTTCGCAGCGAAAAACTCAGCCGGTCCCCACCGGCGCTGGCGCCAAACGAGGCGCCCAGATCGGCCCAGGCCTCGCTCAGGGCGTTTTCATCGAGCGCGGGCTCGGCTGGCCCTCCTGCCAGCACGCCTTTGGCACTCATGGCGGCCATGACGCCGGACACGCCGGCCAGCGCCGGCGGGTCACGCCGACTGCCGGCGTCAAAGTCGATTTGCACATCGAGCATGGGGATGGCCGGGCTCGCCACCAGATAGACCTCGGCGCCCGAGGCCTGCACCCAGCGTTCAATGGGAATTCCGGCCAGCGCCGATCCCATGCAAAAAACCAGTCCAACCCAAGCCAGTATTGGTTTTATAGCTATATTTTTAGGAGTATTCATACGCAGTGCCGAGGGTTTGGGTCAGTGCCGCATGGCTGCCGCCGGCACCCGAGCCTTGCGGTTCGGGTCCAGCGGCTGCGGCAGCAGGACGGCCACCGTCGACTGGTCGTCACCAAAATAACGCGTCGCCACAGCCTGCACCTGCTGCGCACTGACGCGGCGCAGCCGCTCAATCAAGCGCTCGCCAGCATCCAAGGGCAAACCCTGCACCCAATGGCTGCCGAGCTCGCGCGCCTGATTGAACACGGAATCGAGCTTGTAGACCTCACCCGCCACCCATTGGGTCTTGACGCGGGTCAGTTCGGCCTCGGTGACGCCCTCACTGGCGATACGCGCCACCTGGGCGCGCAGCGCCGCTTCCAACTCGGCGGCGGTCTTGCCTGGCGCCGGTATGCCGCCCAGTACGAAGAGCTGGGGGCCCCGCCCCCACAGGCCGTTGTAGGCCCAGACGTTGTCGGCCAAACGCCCGGCGCCCTGCGACAGGGTGCGGTCCAGCCGGGCACCGCTGTAACCGTCCAACACCGCTGCCAGCACTGTGAGCGCCAGCGCGTCCTCGGGCGAGGCACCGGGGGCCACAGCGTCAGCCGGTTCATTGAGGCCCGGCACCTTGAAGGCCAGCGTGACCTGCGCTTGCTCGGCTGGGGCCTTGAACTCCAGGCGGCGCTGGCCGGCCTGCAGGGGTTCGATGCGGGGTTTGCGCGAGGGCACCGGGCGGGCCAAGATGGGCCCGTAGTATTTTTCGGCCAACCGACGCACCTGGTCCACATCCACGTCGCCGGCCACCACCACCGCCGCATTGGCCGGCACGTACCAGCGCCGGTAAAACTCCCGCACATCGTCGGCGGTCATGGCGTCCAGGTCACTCATCCAGCCCACCACCGGCCGGCGGTAAGGCGAGGCCACAAACACCGCTGCGGTCAGCGCCTCGCTCATCATGGCGCGTGGGTTGTCCTCGGTGCGCAGGCGCCGCTCCTCCTTGACCACCTCGATTTCCTTGGCGAACTCGCCGTCAGCCCACTGGTTATTGGCAAAACGGTCGGCCTCCAGCCGCATCACGTCTTCCAAGCGGGCAGAAGGAATTTGTTGGTAATAGCCGGTGTAGTCCTTGCTGGTGAAGGCGTTCTCCCGTCCGCCCAGCGCCGCCACCCGGCGCGAGAATTCGCCGGCCTTGAGCTCGGCCGTGCCCTTGAACAGCATGTGCTCCAGCACGTGAGCCACGCCAGAAGTGCCGTCAACCTCGTCCATGGCGCCCACGCGCAGCCACAGCATGTGCACCGCGGTGGGCGCACGGCGGTCGGCTTTGACGATGACGGTGAGGCCGTTGGCCAGGGTGAATTGCGTGACGGGCGGCCCGGACTGGGCATGAGCCTGACCTGCCAGCAACTGAAAGCACCACAGCCAGACCGGCAGGGTGCGGGCGCCGAGCAGGCGCAACAAGAGTGGTTTCATAGAATGCTCTGATTCTAAGCAGCCGCAAATGTTCAGTTTTTTCAAAAAGAAATCCCCTTCGCCAGTCCCATCGGCCAGCCCCTCCGCCGCGCCACAGGCTTTGGCACCAGCGCCGGAGCGCAGCTCCTGGCTGCGCAAACTCAGCCTGGGCCTGCGCAAGACCGGCAGCAGCCTGACCACTGTCTTCACCGGCACACGCATCGATGAGGCGCTGTATGAAGACCTGGAGTCAGCGCTGTTGATGGCCGACACCGGCGTCAAAGCCACCGAATTTTTGCTGGCCGACCTCAAACGCCGGGTGAAAGATGCCCGCGCCACGGAGCCGGCCGCCGTGAAGGCGCTGTTGGTGGAGTCGCTCACGGTGCTGTTGACGCCGCTGGAAAAGCCGCTCTCGATTGGGCAGCACAAGCCTACCGTGATCATGGTCACCGGCGTCAATGGCGCCGGCAAAACCACCTCGATTGGCAAACTGACGCACCACCTCGCAGACGGCGGTGCCAGCGTGCTGCTGGCTGCTGCCGACACCTTCCGCGCTGCCGCACGCGAGCAGCTGGGCGCCTGGGCCGAGCGCAACACGGTGGAAATCATCAGCCAGGAGGGAGGCGACCCGGCAGCGGTAAGCTTTGATGCGGTCAGCGCCGGCCGGGCGCGGGGCCGCGACGTGGTGCTGGTAGACACCGCCGGGCGCCTGCCCACCCAGTTGCACCTGATGGAGGAGCTGAAAAAAATCAAACGCGTGATCCAAAAAGCCGATGCCACCGCACCGCACGAGGCGCTGCTGGTGATCGATGGCAACACCGGGCAAAACGCACTGGCGCAGGTGCGCGCCTTTGACGACGCATTGCAACTGACCGGCCTGATCGTGACCAAGCTGGATGGCACCGCCAAAGGCGGCGTGCTGGCGGCCATTGCGCGCGAGCGGCCTATTCCCGTCTACTTCATTGGTGTGGGTGAACAGCTGGCCGATCTGGAAACCTTCAACGCCCGAGAATTTGCGCAGGCCCTTTTGTCATGAGCATCCCTCACCTCGGTCAGATACAAAGTAACCTGGATTCCCGCCTGCGCGGGAATGACGGTTCATGCCTGCGCGCGGATGACGGGCAACAAGCCATCCGTCATCCCCGCGAAAGCGGGGATCCATGCCTGCCAACGCGACGCGGCGCGCTGGCCCTGTTGGCTGCCATGGCGGCGGGCCTGGCTGCCCCGGCCTGGGCCCAAACCGGTGCCGCATGGGCGGCCATTGAAGCCCGGGCGCGCGGCCAGACCGTGTACTTCAACGCCTGGGGCGGCTCGGAGGCGATCAACCGCTACATCCAGTGGGCGGCGAGCGAGGTGCAGCAGCGCCATGGGGTACGGCTGGAGCACGTCAAGATCAGCGATACCGCCGACATGGTCAAACGGGTCCGGGCCGAAAAGGCCGCCGGCAAGACCCGGGGCAGCGTGGACCTGGTGTGGATCAACGGCGAAAACTTCCTGACCATGAAGCGCGAGGGCCTGCTGTTTGGCCCCTTTGCGGAAAGCCTGCCCGGCTACGGCCTGGTGGACGTGCAGGGCAAGCCCACCACTCGCCTGGATTTCTCCGAGCCGGTGGACGGACTGGAGGCGCCCTGGGGCATGGCGCAGCTGACCTTTATGGCGGACAGCCGGCGCACGCCCGAGCCGCCACGCAGCCTGGACGCCCTGCTGGCCTTTGCCAAGGCCAACCCCGGTCGTGTCACTTACCCGCGCCCGCCCAACTTTCACGGCACCACCTTCCTCAAGCAGTTGCTGCTGGACCTGAACACCGAGCGAAGCGCGCTGTACCGGCCGGTCACGCCAGCGGCCTTTGCGCAGGCCACGGCGCCGCTGTGGCGTACCCTGGACGCGCTGCACCCACAGCTGTGGCGCGCCGGGCGCCAGTTTCCGCTCAACGCCGAGGCCATGCGCCAGATGCTGGCCGATGGCGAACTGCTGCTGGCGCTGACCTTCAACCCCAATGACGCAGCCAATGAAATTGCCGCCAAGCGGCTACCAGTCAGCGTTGTCAGCTATCAGTTTGAGAGCGGCACCATTGGCAACACCCACTTTGTTGCCATACCCGTCAACGCCAGTGCCAGCGACGCAGCGCAGGTGGTGGCCAACTTCTTGCTGAGCCCCGAGGCGCAGGCGCGCAAAGCCGACATCGCGGTGTGGGGCGACCCCACCGTGCTGGCCTTAGAGCGCCTGAGCCCGGCCGATCGCGCTCGCTTTGCCGCTCAGCCGCTGCCGGGCCAGGTGGCACGCAGCGCCCCGGCCCTGTCCGAGCCGCACGGCAGTTGGGTCGAGCCGCTGGAGCGCGAGTGGCTCAAGCGCTACGGCCAATAACTGAAGCCATCCCTGATGACCACCCTGTTGCCCCGGGTCGAACTCGAATCGGCCCCTAACCCCACCGCCGCCGTGATCTGGCTGCACGGCCTGGGCGCCGACGGCCACGATTTTGCCGGCCTGGTGCCCGAGCTTGACCTCTCCAACTGCCCGCCAATCCGTTTCGTATTCCCGCATGCGCCCAGCATGCCGGTCACGGTCAATGGCGGTTACGTGATGCCGGCCTGGTACGACATCCTGGGGCCTAACCTGGTCAGTCAACAGGATGCAGCAGGCATCCAGAACTCTGCGCGCGCCATCGTGGCCTTGATCGAGCATGAGGTGGCGCTGGGCATACCGGCCGATCGCATCGTGCTGGCTGGCTTCAGCCAGGGCTGCGCCATGGCCCTGCACACGGGCCTGCGCCTGCCACAGCGGCTGGCAGGCATCATGGCGCTCTCGGGTTATCTGCCCTTGGCCGACCGGTTGGGCGCCGAGCGCCAACCGGCTAACGCCCAAACACCGGTCTTCATGGCGCACGGCACCCAGGACCCGGTGGTGGTGATCGCGCGCGGAGAGGCCTCGCGCGATGCGCTGGTCGCGCTGGGGCAGCCGGTGGACTGGCGCAGCTACCCGATGCCGCACAGTGTGCACCCGAACGAGATTAGCGACATCTCGGCCTTCCTGGCCCAGGTGCTGGGGACTGCCCCTTGAGCCAGGTCCTTGAACGGTCTGCGCGCAGCGCCACAGCCACCGAGCGACCCTTGGTGCTGGGCATCGACTTTGGCACGTCCAACTCGGCCGCAGCCTGGGTCGACGCCCAGGGCGGCTTGCAGGTGGTGCCGCTGGCCAATGGCCGCGCTGAGATGCCAACGGCCCTGTTTTTTGCCAGCGAGACGCAGACTGTGTTGTACGGCGCCGAGGCGATGCAGGCCTACCTGGCTGGCACCGAAGGCCGCCTGCTGCGCTCGCTCAAAAGCCTGCTGGGCAGCCGTCTGATGGACGAGTACACCGCCGTGAACGGCCAGAGCCTGCGCTTCTATGACATCCTGGTGATGTTTTTCAAGGAACTCAAACGCCGATGCGAGGCCCACGCCGGACAGCCGCTGACGCACGCCATGTTGGGTCGCCCGGTGCATTTTGTTGACGACGAAGCCGAGCGCGACGCGCAGGCGCAGGCCACGCTGGAGCGCGCGGCGCGCGATGCCGGGTTTACCCACCTGAGCTGCCAGCTCGAACCCATTGCCGCCGCTCTCGACTACGAGCAACGCGTTCTGGGGGAAACCACGGCGCTGGTGGTGGACATTGGCGGCGGCACCTCGGACTTCACCGTCATCCGCCTCAACCCGGCGCGCAGCCACTTGCGCGACCGGCGCGCCGATATTCTGGCGACCACCGGCATCCACCTGGGCGGCACCGACTTTGACCGCCTGCTCGACCTGGCCGCCGTGATGCCGCTGTTGGGCTACCGGCACCAGGGCACGGGCGGCCGGCCGGTGCCCAACAGCGTATTTTTTGACCTGGCCACCTGGCACCTGATCCACCAGGCCTACACCCGGCGCGCCCTGCACTTTGCACGCGAGCTGCGTCCCAGCTACGCCGACCCGGTGCTGCACCAGCGCCTGATGCAGGTGCTGGACGAGCAACATGGCCACCGCCTGCTGTCTGCGGTGGAAGCGGCCAAGATTGCTTGCTCCGAGACGGGCCAGTTGGCAGCGATTGATCTGGAATTTTTGGCCACGGGTCTGGACGCCGGCATCGATGCCGGGCGCCTGCATGAGGCGCTGCAAGCCTCGGTGTCACAGGTGGTGCAGTGCGCCCAAGCTTGCATCAACACGGCTGGCCGCACCAGCGTGGATGTGGTCTACCTGACGGGCGGCTCGTCTGCCCTGCGACCGCTGGTCGATGCCTTGCGCACCGCGATGCCGCAGGCGCAACTGGTGGAAGGCAACCGCTTTGGCGGGGTGGCGGCCGGGCTGGCCCATGCCGGAGCGGCCGTGGGGGGATGAGCATGACGCCCGGCGGCATCGCCCCGACCGATATTTTGCTGATCAAAAGCCACAGCATGGGCATTGGTGACCTGTTGCGCAGCTCTGCCGCGTGGAGCGCTCTGAAAACCCGCTGGCCCGATGCCCGGCTGCACCTGCTGATGCTGAGCAAGCAGAGCGGCTACGCGACAGAGGCCTTTATCCGCAGCCACCACCTGCTCGCCAGCGCCCACTTTGTCACGGTCAAAACGGGAGATCCGAACCGTGGCAGGCAACACAGCCTGCCACGTGCCCAGGTCTGGGCCGAGGTCGCGCAACGGTTAAAAGACCAGCCCATCGACCTGATCATCGACTGCGAATCTGGCGGCATGAAAACCGCCCTGCTGACCTGGTGGCTGGGCCGGCTCAAAGGGGCGCCGCGGGTGGGTATCGCACAATTCCCGCTGCGCCGCCTGTGTTACGACCTGGCCGCGCCCAGCGTGCCGCGCTATGCAGTGCGCCTGGGCCTGACCCGGCCTTTGGACTACACCGAGCGTGATTTTGTGGCCCTGGCCGCGCTGGGCATCGCCCGCGACGGCACCCGCATCACGCTCAAGAGCGCTGCCGCCGGCCAGGCCTGGCGCCAGGACCACCCGCTGCTTGCCGGTGCGGGTCAACGCATCGTGGTGCTCAACATCGGCTGCGGCACTGAAGACGCCATCCCAAAACGTCCGGCACTTCCCGCGCTGGTGGCCTGCCTGGTGGCGCTGTATGCCCAACAGCCCTTTGCGTTGCACCTCTCCGGCGCTGATTTTGAGCGTGAGGTCAACCTTGCCTTTATGGGCCTGTTCAGCACCGCCATGGCCCAACAGGGCTGGCAGGCCGAGGTGGTGGACTGGGCCGGCCAACTGACCCTGGACGAGCTGACCGGCCTGCTGGGGCAGGCCGACCTGGTGGTCTCCAGCGACTCCGGTCCCTACCACATGGCCGTGGCGCTGGGCTTGCCCACCCTGTGTTGGTTCAACTTCGACACGCCGCCGTCCTACCACCCGCAGCCCGGGGTGTCGGCGCTGGTCTTGCCCGGGCCAGAGGCGTTTGTGACGTCAGCGTTGGGGCTGCTGGCTGCCGGGCGCCAGGCTTGAACGGCGCCCCAGTGCGGCCAGAAGGCCCAGGCCGATGCAAAAGAAGTCGCCCATGCCGATGCCATAAATCATGGAGTTGAACAGGCCCGAGATCACCAGCGCCAACACCACGGCCTGAAGGGCATGGCCATCAGCAGCGGCCAGGCGACTGCCATAACGCCACAGGGCCGCCAACATCGCGCAGAGCAGGGCCAGCCCAAGCAACCCGCCCTCGACCGCCCACAGCAAAAACAGCTGGTGCGGATCGGACACGGTGTCGTTCAGCTTTGAGGCCTGCGGCCCCTTGAGCCTGCGATAGGCCTGGTTCCAGCTGCCGGCGCCGTGACCGAACAGCGGCTGTTCGGCGATTGCCTGCAGCGAGGCACGCCAGTATTCAAGTCGGGTACCGGAGGACGTTTCCTGCGCACTGCCCTGCCGGTGCATGGCCACTTCCGACACCACCTGGGTCGTACGCTCGCGGAATGCCGTGGACAAATGGAACACCAACACCACGGCCAGCAGGGGCGCCAGCAGCACTGCCCAGCGAAAACGCCGCGGTAGTTGGTGAAACAGGGCAAAGGTCAGCACGCCCAACAAGACCATGTGTCCGCTGCGCCCCGGCATCAAACCGATGGTCAGCACCGCTGTGGCCACCGCAAGGCCCAAGGCCAGCCAGCGCCCGCGCGGTCCAAACACGTGGTCACGCTGGAACCAGAGCAGCGCCACCAGCACCGCCTGAGAAATGCCCTGCTCCAAATAACTGCTGTACACCGCGAAGCTGCCCTGCCCGGCGCCGGTGGCCCAGGGTACTGGCAGCTTGAACACCAGCATCCAGGCGCTGAGCACCACAAACAACTGGCCCCAGACATACACCCGCAGCACGGCGCGGGCTTCCGCCGGGTTGGCAATGAGGCACAGAAGGACCAGGATGGTCAAGATCCGTGCATGCCGGCTCCAGGACCACAGGGCCTCAACCGGCCCGACCGCCGACCACAGCACTGAGAGCGCCATGTAGGCAACGGCCAGCAAAACCGCCCAGCTCAAGGCAGACGGCAAACCCGAACCTGAGGCCCGGGCGCGACCGCTGGCCTGCAACAGCAGAAAAACCAGGGCAGCCAGATAAAGCAGAAGGCGGCCGATGGCGGACACAGCTGTACCCAGGCTCGCTGACAGCGCCACAAAATACAGCACACCAAGCCGAAGACCATCGAGTCGGGACGAGGTGGGATGGGAGGGCGTCAAGGTCATGGTGCGATCCCCTGAGTCCAATCGAACCCAAAGAGTCCCGGCAATGTAGCAGGTCGCACCAGGCGCTTGCCCACCCAGTCAGCCACCGTCAGTGCCATACTTTGTGACGCCATGCCCACCCCGACCCTCACCCCCACCCTGCTGCTCACCCTCGCCGCCCTGCCCCTGGGCTGGAGCCTGTGGGCTGCCGTGCAGGCGGGGCTGGATGCGCCGGCGTGGGCCGCGCTGTGGCTGGAGCCACAGACTCTGCACGCCCTGGCCATGAGCCTGTGGACCGGCTTGCTGGCCAGTGCCCTGAGCACGGCGGCAGCGGCCTGGCTGCTGTGCCGCGCATTCAGTACGCTGCCAGGTGCTGGGGTGGGCACACGGCTGGCGCGCAGTCTGGCGCCGCTTTTGGCGCTGCCGCATGCGGCCTTGGCGATCGGGCTGGTGGCGCTGCTGGCGCCCAGCGGCTGGCTGCTGCGCCTGTTGTCGCCCTGGGCCACGGGCTTCAGCGCACCCCCGCCCTGGCCGACCACGCAAGACCCCTGGGGGCTGGGCCTGGTGGCGGTGCTGGTGCTCAAAGAGACGCCGTTTCTGCTGTGGGCCGCCCTGGCTCAGTTGCAACGGCCCGAGGTGGGCCGACAGTTGCAACAGCAACTGCGGCTGGCCCACACGCTGGGTCACGGGCCACGCAGCGCCTGGTGGCGCGTAGCTTGGCCACAGCTCTGGCCCCGGCTGATGGGGCCGCTGCTGGCGGTGCTGGCCTACAACCTGACCGTGGTGGATGTGGCGCTGGTGATCGGCCCTGGCACGCCCCCCACACTGGCGGCGCTGGCCTGGCAGTGGCTGCAAGACGCCGACCCGGCCACCAATGCGCAGGGTGCGGCGGCGGCCTGGCTGCTGGCACTGGCGCTGGCCTTGGCCGCAGCGCTGACCTGGTGTCTCACACGAAGCGGCCTGTGGCGCAGGCGTTGGACACACGGGGCGGGCCCCGAACAACCCCGCCTCACGCCCTTGCCCCGGCCTCTCAAGCTCTTGCACGGCCTCTACCTGGCCGTGGCGCTGGCCCTGGCGGTGGGCAGTCTCAGCGGCACTTGGCCCTTTCCGCAGCTCCTGCCCGACAGGAGTTGGGCCGCTTGGCAGTCGGTGTTGGCCAGCAGCAGCACGCTCTGGATCACCACCGGGCTGGCGCTGGCCAGCAGCCTGGCGGCGCTGCTGTGGGCGGTGGCCTGGTTCGAACTGGCGCCAGCCGCCTGGCAGCGGCGGGCTCAGGCCCTGCTGTACATGCCGCTGGCCCTGCCCGGCGTGCTCTGGGTGCTGGGCCTGCACCAGCTGGCCCTGGCCTGGGGGCTGGACGGCCAAGCCAGCGGCCTGTGGCTGGCGCACACACTGGCTTGCCTGCCCTATGTGCTGCTGGCTTTACAGGGGCCCTACGCCGGCTTTGATGGGCGGCTGGCGCAGGTGGCCGCCACCTTGGGCCGAAGCCATTGGGCCTTTCTGTGGCAGGTGAAGTGGCCGCTGCTGCGGGCGGCGCTGGCCGCCAGTTTGGCGGTGGGTTTCGCGGTCAGCGTGGCGCAGTACCTGCCCACCCTCTATGTGGGCGCGGGCCGTTTCAACACGGTCAGCACCGAAGCAGTGACGCTGGCCTCGGGCGGTCAGCGCTCACTCACCTCTGCTTACGCCGGGCTTCAGTCGCTGTTGCCGGTGTTGATGTTCGGTCTGGCCGCCCGCCTGGGCCGGGCCCGACACTGGCGCCGTCGGGTTACTGCGGCGCAGTCTGCCAACAATGACCCACTATGACGCTGAGCCTCCACCTGCACACCCTGCGCACACCGGACACGGTGCTGTTGCGTCAATTGCAGCTCAGCGTGGCGCCCGGCTGTGTCCACACCCTGATGGGGCCGAGTGGCTCGGGGAAATCCAGCCTGCTGGCCGCCCTGTGCGGCACGCTGCCTGTGGGGCTGAGCTTTGAGGGTGTGGTGCAGCTCAATGGCCGACGCATTGACCTGCTGCCAACGCAGGCACGCCGGGTCGGCATCCTGTTTCAGGACGACTTGCTCTTTCCCCACATGACGGTGCGTGAAAACCTGCTGTTTGCCGTGCCGGCGGGGCCAGCCGCCCGGCGTGAAGCTGAGGTCAGGCAGGCCCTGGCCGACGTTGAAATGGAGGCCTTTGTGCAGGCTGACCCGGCAACGCTGTCGGGCGGCCAGCGGGCCCGGGTGGCGCTGGCGCGCGCGCTGCTGGCCCAGCCGCTGGCCCTGCTGCTGGACGAGCCTTTTTCTCGACTGGACGCGGCACTGCGCACCCGCATGCGGGCCCTGGTGTTCGGTCTGGTGCGGGCACGGCAGATTCCGGCGCTGCTGGTGACCCATGACTTGGCCGATGTGGCCGACCCGGCGCACCTCACGCATCTGCTGCCCGCGCCATGAGGGCGTTGGCCCGGACGCCCTGCGCTACCATGGGCTGCCCTGTCCACCGCCCCATGCTTGACGTTTACGCCACTGCCCTGATCCGCCGCCCGGTCACCGCCGCTGCCCGGCAGCTGGCGCGCTGGGGCATATCGGCCAACAGCGTCACGCTGGCCGGCTTCGCACTGGGCATGTTTGCTGCGTTTTTGATAGCTAAAGAGCGATACTTGGCGGGAGTTTTAGCCATATTCTCTTCAAGGCTGTTGGATGCCCTGGATGGCGCGGTCGCCCGCCAGGGCCAGCCCACGGATGCTGGCGGCTTTCTGGACATTGCGCTCGATTTCCTGTTTTACGCCAGCATCCCTCTGGCCTTTGCACTGGCCGATCCGACCCGCAACGCGCTGCCAGCGGCGGTTCTGCTGGCCGCCTTTATGGGCACCAGCTCCAGCTTCCTGGCCTTTGCTGCGCTGGCGGCCAAGCGCGGCCTGAACAGCACCGCCTATCCCGACAAATCCATTTATTTTCTGGGCGGTCTGACCGAGGCCACCGAAACACTGGCCTGTTTTGCCGCTATGTGCCTGTGGCCACAGCACTTTGCCGCGCTGGCTTATGGCTTTGCCAGCCTGTGCGCCATCACCATCGCCACCCGCCTCTGGTGGGGCTGGAGGGCCTTGTCATGACGCGCAGCCGGCTGCTGGTTTTGGGCGCAGTGCTGCTGGGGGTGACCAGCTTTGTGGCGCTGGATTTGGGCCGTTTTTTCAGCCTGGCCTACCTGCAGACTAGCCAAGCTGGACTCAGCGCGTTGTACGCCGAGGCACCCTGGACGGTGCGCGGCGTCTTTTTTGCCCTGTACGTGGCCGTGGCCTCGCTGTCGCTGCCCGGCGCTGCCATCCTGACGCTGGCGGGCGGCGGCATCTTCGGTTTAGGCTGGGGCCTGCTGCTGGTGTCATTTGCCTCCACGCTGGGCGCCACCGTGTCCTTTCTGGCAGCGCGTTTTGTGTTGCGTGACGCGGTGCAGGCGCGCTTTGGCGAGCGACTGGCCGGCATCAACCAGGGGCTGGCGCGTGACGGCGCCCTGTATTTGTTTAGCCTGCGCCTGATTCCGGTGGTGCCCTTTTTTGTCATCAACCTGGCCATTGGCCTGACCGCCCTGCGCCCCTGGACCTTTTACTGGGTCAGCCAGCTCGGTATGCTGGCCGGCACCGCGGTCTACGTGAATGCCGGCACCGAACTCGCCAGCATCAGCGCGCTGCGCGACGTCGCCAGCCCGGGCTTGCTCGGCGCACTGGCCCTGCTGGGCCTGTTTCCCCTGCTGGCCAAGGCGGTAATGCTGGCGCTGCAGCGGCGTCGCGTGTACGCACGTTGGCGTGGCCAGCGGCCCCGGCGCTTTGACCGCAATTTGATCGTCATCGGTGCCGGCGCGGGCGGGCTGGTCTCGGCTTACATCGCAGCGGCCGTTAAAGCCCGGGTGACGCTGGTGGAGGCCAAGGTGATGGGCGGCGACTGCCTGAACTACGGCTGTGTGCCCAGCAAGGCGCTGATCAAAAGCGCCCGGGTGGCGCAGCAAATGCGCGATGCCGGCCGCTTTGGCCTGCAAGACCTTGAACCCGTGGTCAACTTCCCGGCCGTGATGCAGCGCATCCAGGGCGTGATCGCCGCCATTGCCCCGCACGACAGCGTGGCCCGCTACACCAGCCTGGGCGTGGAGGTGGTGCAGGGCCACGCCACCCTGTGCAACCCCTGGACGGTCGAGGTCAAGCATACCGACGGCAGCACGCAGCGGCTGAGCGCCCGCAGCATCGTGATTGCCGCCGGCGCCCGGCCGGTGGTGCCGCCCCTGCCGGGGCTGGCCGAGGCCGGCTATGTGACCAGTGACACCCTGTGGGCGCGTTTTGCCACGCTGCCAACGGCCCCGAAGCGGCTCTTGGTGCTGGGCGGCGGGCCGATCGGCTGCGAGTTGGCGCAAAGTTTTGCCCGGCTGGGCTCGCAGGTAACGCTGGTGGAGCAGGCGCCGCGCCTGCTGCTGCGCGAGGACGAGGAGGTGTCTGCGCTGGTGACAGCCGCGCTGCGGGCCGAGGGCGTGCAGGTGCTGACCGGCCACACGGCCTTGCGCTGTGAAACTGCAGCCGGGGCCGACGGACCGGTCAAGACCCTGGTGAAGACCCTGGTGGTGACTCAGCAGGGGCAAGAGACCGCCCTGCCTTTTGATGAGCTGCTGTGCGCCGTGGGCCGGGTGGCCCGGCTGGACGGCTACGGCTTGGAGGGCTTGGGCATCCCCACCGGTCGAACCATCGAGACTAACGCCTACCTTGAGACGCTGTACCCCAACATCTATGCTGTGGGCGATGTGGCCGGACCCTACCAGCTCACCCACGCCGCAGCGCACCAGGCCTGGTACGCCACGGTCAATGCGTTGTTTGGCCAGTTGCGGCGCTTCAAGGCCGACTACCGGGTCCTGCCTGCCGTCACCTTCACCGACCCCGAGGTGGCCCGCGTCGGCCTGAATGAGCAGGAGGCCCGCGCCCAAGGCATGGCCTACGAGCTCACCCGCTACCCGCTCGACGACCTGGACCGCGCCATTGCCGAGGGCGAGACCGCGGGCTTCGTCAAGGTGCTGACCGAGCCAGGACGGGACCGCATTCTGGGTGTGACCATCGTCGGCAGCCAGGCCGGGGAATTGCTGGCCGAGTACGTGTTGGCCATGCAACAGGGGCTGGGCCTGAACAAAATCCTGGGCACCATCCACCCCTACCCCACGCTCGCCGAAGCCAACAAGTACGCCGCCGGCGCCTGGAAGCGCGCCCACGCCCCGGAACGGCTGCTGGCCTGGGTGCGCCGCTACCACGACTGGCGCCGGGGTTGAGCATGGTCGCCAAGCCACGCCACCAATTTGCTATTTTTTTAATAGCTATAACCTCAATAACCACGGGGTCTTCAGCTGTTTTTTCTCAAAATCTGGCGCCTTTCGCAGCACCCGGCGTGGGCACGCTGCACCCGGCCTGGGTGGCCAGCGGCCTGCCCGCCGACAAAGGCGTGCCACGCAGTCGCTTCGGCCTGTTGCCGTTGGGCGGCGAGACCGTGCTGGAACTGGCCAGCAACGCGTCCTATGGCGTGCTCAGCCACGCCTGGGCTGGGCCGGCACCCCAGCAGCTGAGCTGGCGCTGGCGGCTGGAGCGCGGCCTGCCACAGGCCGACATCGCCACCAAGGCGGGGGACGACGCCGCGCTCAAGGTGTGCGTGTTCTTTGACCAGCCACTGGCCGACATCCCTTTCAGCCAGCGGGCCACCCTGCAGCTGGCGCGTGCCGTGACCGGGCAGGCGCTGCCCGCCGCCACCCTGTGCTACCTGTGGGACAGCCGCTACCCGGCTGGCAGCAGCGGCGCCAACCCCTACTCGGCCCGGGTGCGCTACCTGGTGCTGGACGGCCCGGCCAGCCCGACCGGCCAGTGGGTGACGCAGCGCCGCCATGTGGGCGAAGACTTTGCCCGGCTGTTCGGCCAGGAGAGCCGCAGCACCCCGCCGGTACTGGCTGTGGCGGTGGGCGCTGACAGCGACAATACCGGCGGCCAAAGCCTGGCCTACCTGACCCAACTGCGCTGGAACCCCGAGCCATGAAACACCTGGTCCTGCTCGGCGCCGGCCATGCCCATGTGCAGGTGCTCAAGCGCCAGGCCGCGCTGGCCCGCCATGGCGCGCTGCCGCCCAGGATCACCCTGGTGACGCCGCACCCGCGCCAGCTGTACTCTGGCATGGTGCCCGGCTATGTGGCCGGCCACTACGCGCTGGAGCAGTGCGTGATCGCGCTGGAGCCCCTGCTGGCCGGCACACCCATCCGCTGGCTGGCGCACAGCGTGGCCGCACTGGACGCCGCGAGCAACCGGGTCACGCTGGACGACGGCACGGTGCTGGACTTTGACTGGCTCTCGGTCAACACCGGCGCTGTGCAAGACCGGCAGCGCCTAGAGGCACTCATGCCCGGTGTGCGCGAGCATGGTTTGTTTGTGCGCCCGATTGAAGCGTTTGGCGCCCTGTGGCCCCGCGTTGTGGCCATGGCGCAAACCCGGGCACTGCGGCTGGCGGTGGTCGGCGGCGGCGCGGCGGGCATTGAACTGGCCATGGCCTGCCGTCAACGGTTGCCCGGTGCCGCCGTGACCCTGCTGACTGGCGGCACAGCGCTGGCCGCCAACTACCCACCGGGTGTACAGGCACGGCTGCTGCGCGCTCTCAAAAGCCGCCAGATCACCGTGCTGACCGATGCCGCCTGCGGCTTTGCTGCGGGTGAGGTGCGGCTGGCCAGCGGCGCCCGCCTGGCCTGCGATGTGCCGCTGATTGCCACCGGCGCGCAGGCGCCGGCCTGGCTGCAAAACAGCGGCCTGGCCTTGGATGCCGATGGCTTCATTGCTGTAGACGCCTGCCTGCGCTCGACCAGCCATCCGCACGTGTTCGCCGCCGGTGATGTCAGCAGCCGGGTCGACCGCCCGATTGCGCACAGCGGCGTGTACGCCGTGCGCGCTGGCGCTGCGCTGGCGACCAACCTGGGCGCGGCCCTATCGGGCCAACCGCTGCAGGCCCACCAGCCGCCCCAGCGCACGCTCAACCTGCTGTCCTGCGGCAACCATCAGGCCATTGCCAGCTGGGGCGCTTGGTCGGCTCAGGGACGCTGGGTGTGGTGGCTCAAGGACCGCATCGACCGCGGCTTCATCCGGCGCTACCAACTGCGCGCCCACCAGGGCTGACCATCCCGTGTGACCGTGACCTGCAGCCGGCTTTGCTCGGCCGTGGACACCGTGCGCGCCACCAGTTCGGTGCAGCCGGCCGCCTGCACCAGCCGCACTGTGGTGGTGGATTGCATGGCCGCCAGGTCCGGACGCGCCGCGCTGACTGCGGCGCCATAGGCGTGGTCAATCACCAGCTCGCTGGCGCCGTCAAGCCGAATGCGCTCATGGCGGGTGGCCTGCAGCCGCACCGTATCGGTCATCAGCTCGCGGCTGGTGTTCCAGCTCTGGCCGCCGCCCAGGTCGTTGGCCGAGGCCAGCGCAGCCGCTTGCAGCGGACCCCAGTCGGAGGCGGCATCGCCGCTGGCCACATCCACCGCCTGCACCGGCAGGCTCAGGGCCGTGCCGGCGCCAAGACACAGGCGCAAGCTGGCCGGCACCGGCGTGGGCCAGACCCGCGGAAAGTCGGCACAGGCCACCGACAGCCGCAAGCGCTCGCCGGCTTCGAGCCGGTAGGCCGTGGAGCGCAGCAGCAGCGGCACGGTGGTCTGCTCATCCGCCACAAGCACCCCGTCAAGTTTGAGCCAGCCGGTGGTGATCAGGGTCGAGGCGCCGTTGGCTGCTACCGCCGACAGCTTGAGCACCAGGTTCAAGGGCAGCGCACTGGCCAGCAGGCTCAGCCGGGCCGCCGGCGCACCCATGATCTGCAGCGGCCCGGTCAGCGGCGCGGTGGTGAAGCACAGCGAGCGCGCGTCATCGGCCGCGTGGTCACGTGGCAGGGTCGGGTCCAGCGCCGTCGTCCAGGGGTCCCAGGCCAGCGAGTGCAGGCCCACGGTCGGGTCGTAGGCGTACTCGGCCTGCGCTGACGCCGGCACCTGCGGGCTCAGGGCGCCGGCATTGCCCAGATACCAGGTCTGCAGGGCGGTATCGGCCGGTGGCCAAGCCGCCTCGCTGCGCCAGTGGCCGCGCTGGCCCTGCACGTACAGGCGGACGGCGGGCGTCGGCGCTGGGCCGTCGGGGCCACTGCTGTCGGCGCGTTTGAGCCAGCGGTCAAACCAGCGCTGCATGGCCCACAGACCGGCCGCCGGTGCCTCTTTGGCGGTGTCGGGGAACTCGTGCTTCCAGGGGCCCATCAGCAGCTGTTTGGGCGCACGGATCAGCGCATGGTCCAGCGGAGTGCAGTCGGCATACAGGTCACGCCAGCCGCAGATGTTGAATGTGGGGCACTCGATGCGGGTCACATCAACCCGGCGCGCGCGCCAGAAGTCATCGTCATCGGGGTGGGCGGTGAAGGCCTCCAGCCACGGCGCGTTGCCGGCGAGGTGCTCGGCCCAGACCTGGGCCCAGCGGCCCTGCGGGTCCTGCCACTGCGGCGGCATCAGGTTGTAGGCCGCCATGCGCGGGCCCCAGTCGGCGCGCATCCAGAACCCGCTGGCAGTACCGCCCAGACCCACCACGCCACGGTACAGGTCGGCGCTGGCGTGGATCGGGACGATGGCCTTGAGGTGCGGCGGCCGGGTGGCCGCGGTGGCCAGCGCGGTGATGCCAGGGTAGGACACGCCCCACATGCCCACGTTGCCGTCGCACCAGGGCTGCGCCGCAATCCATTCCACCAGGTCATGCCCATCCAGAGCCTCGTCAGCGTGGAAGGCACCCGGGCTGACGCCGCCAGAGTTACCCAGGCCGCGCAGGTCGGCACTGACACCGGCATAGCCCAGCGCGGCAAAGTGCCGGTGCACGCTGTCCACCGCCAAGCGTCCGCCCCGGCCATCCTTGTGGTACGGGCCGAAATTGAGCAGGGCGGGCACGCGGACGGCGCCTGCCGGGCGCAGCACATCCACTGCCAGAGATACCCCGTCGCGCATGGGCGCGAGCAGATTACGCTCTTCGATCAGTTCCAAGGCCATGGCCAGTCTCCTTGCGATCGGCCGCCCGGTGGCCGCTGGACTTAGCGTACCACCAGACGCTGCCCACCGTCAGTGGCGGCCGGCAGGATCTCGCCGATCTCGGCCGCCGCGTCAAAGCCATGCTGATGGAACAGCGCCAGCACCTGCGCCACCGCCTCGGGCGCGCAGGCCACCAACAGGCCGCCGCTGGTTTGCGGGTCGCTCAGCAGGGCCTGGTCCACCGGGTCAAAACCGGCTGGTAGTTCAACCTGCTGGCCGTAAGCTGCCCAGTTGCGGCCCGAGGCGCCGGTGACCATACCCTGCGCCGCCAGATGCCGCACCCCCGCCAGCAGCGGCACGCGGGCCCAGTCAATGGCCACCGTGCAGCCGGCGCCGCGCGCCATCTCCAGGGCGTGGCCGGCCAGGCCAAAGCCGGTCACATCGGTCATGGCGTGCACACCGTCCAACGCGGCCAGGTCCGGCCCCGGCGTGTTGAGCCGGGTGGTCACCGCCAACATCTGCGCATAGCCGGCGGCGTCAAGTTGTTCTTTCTTCAGTGCTGCCGACAGAATGCCCACGCCCAGCGGCTTGCCCAGCACCAGCCGGTCGCCCACGCGGGCGTCGGCATTGCGCTTGACGCGTTTCGGATGCACAAGGCCCAGCGCCACCAGGCCATAGATCGGCTCCACCGAGTCGATGGTGTGGCCGCCCGCGATCGGAATGCCAGCGGCGCGGCAGACCGAGGCGCCGCCCTCCAGGATGCGGCCAATGGTGGCGGTGGACAGCACGTTGATCGGCATCCCCACCAAGGCCAGCGCCAGGATAGGCCGCCCGCCCATGGCGTACACATCAGAGATGGCGTTGGTGGCGGCGATGCGGCCAAAGTCAAACGGGTCGTCGACGATGGGCATGAAGAAATCGGTGGTGGCGATCAGGGCCTGCTCGTCATTGAGCTGGTAGACCGCCGCATCGTCCGCAGTCTCGATGCCCACCAAAAGCTCTGGCGGGATGGGCATGGCGCTCATGCCCTTGAGGATCTCCGAGAGCACGCCCGGCGCGATCTTGCAGCCGCAGCCACCCCCATGCGACAGGCTGGTCAGGCGCGGTTCGGTGGCGGGGCGGTTGGCATGGGGAATTGAAGTCATGGCGGAGCGAGCAGTCAGTAACGGGAGTAGAGGGGGTGATTATCCCGCCGGGCCACGGCGTATCGCCGGGTCTGGTCAAGACCAACGGGCCTCGTCATAATCCGGCCATGTCCGCACCGCGCTCGTTTTCTGCAAGCACGGCCGCCACGGGGGTCCTGGCGCTGCTGCTGGCGGCTTGCGCGGCCCCGCCCGTACCTGCGCCAGCGCCAACACGGCCACCAGCACCGGTCGCTGCGCCAACTGCCCAGGGCGCTGATCTGACCCGCTACCACTGGCTCAACCGCCTGACCTGGGGCGCGAGCACGTCGGCGCTGGCGCAAGCCGCCGGCCAGGACACTTCTGTCCTGCTCGCCCGGCAACTGTCCAAGGGCCAAGCCACGTTACCGGTTGCAGCGCAAAGCCAGGTAGACGCGATGACACTGAGCCAAAAGCCTTTCGCACCCCTGATGATTGAGCTGGAGCAACGCCGCCGGGATGCTGACGCCCTGAAAAACGACGACGAGAAAAAAGCCGCTCAGCAGGCCTACCAGCAGGAACTCAACCGGCTGGCGCGCGAGGCGGCCTCACGCCACATCCTGCGTGCGCTGTACTCGTCGCGCCAGTTGCAGGAGCAAATGACCTGGTTCTGGCTGAACCATTTCAGCGTGTCCCAAGGCAAAGCCAACATTCGCGCCATGGTGGGCGACTACGAGGACAGCGCCATTCGCCCGCATGCGCTGGGGCGCTTTCGCGATCTGCTGGGCGCGGCCACCCTGCACCCGGCCATGCTGCGTTACCTGGACAACGAACAAAACGCGGTGAACCGCATCAACGAGAACCTGGCCCGCGAACTGATGGAGCTGCACACCCTGGGCGTGGACGGACCCTACAGCCAAAAAGACGTTCAAGAACTGGCCCGCGTGCTGACCGGGGTCGGTATCAACCTGACCAACACCGACACCCCGGTGGGCCGGCGCGAGCTGCAGGCCTTCTATGTGCGACGCGGCGTCATGGAATTCCACCCTGGCCGACACGATTTCAACCCCAAGACTCTGCTTGGGCAGCCGCTGCAACAGCGTGGTCTGGCCGAGTTGGACGAGGCGCTGGACCGGCTGGCCCGCCACCCTGCCACCGCCCGGTTTGTCAGCCGCAAGCTGGCGCAGTATTGGCTGGCCGACAATCCGCCACCGGCTTTGGTGGAGCGCTTGGCGCAGGCCTTCAGCGCCTCGGACGGCGACATCGCCGTGACGCTGCGCACCCTGTTGAGCACTCCCGAATTCGCGCAGGGCGCCGGACTCAAGTTCAAAGACCCGATGCGCTATGTGATCTCGGCGCTGCGCCTGGCCTATGACGACCGGGTGATCCTCAACACCGGTCCGGTGCTGAACTGGCTCAACCGTTTGGGCCAGCCGCTGTACGGACGCCAAACGCCCGACGGCTGGCCGCTGGACGAAGGCGCCTGGGCCGGTCCGGGCCAGATGACAGTGCGCTTTGAAGTCGCGCGCAACATCGGCTCGGGCAGCGCCGGCCTGTTTCGCAGCGAAGGACCGTCGCCCCAGGAGGTGCCGGCCTTTCCGCAGCTGGCCAACGCGCTGTACTACCAGACGCTGCAATATGGGCTGGGCAGCAGCACACGCACCGCCCTGGCCCAAGCCGGATCGCCGCAGGACTGGAACACCTTCCTGCTTTCCTCACCCGAACTGATGCGGCGCTGAAGCGCCAGAAGGAGCTGCCATGCAACGACGACATCTGCTGCAATCCTTGGCCGGTGCCGGCCTGAGCCTGAGCGGGGGCCAGCTTTGGGCGGCCGGCGCGGCGCAGCCCTGTTTTCTGGTGGTGTTTTTACGGGGCGGTTACGACGCAGCCAACCTGCTGGTGCCGGTGAGCAGCAGCTTCTATTACGAGTCCCGGCCCACGATTGCCGTGGCGCGACCGGGCAAGGAGGCCAACACGGCCCTGCCGCTCACTGCCGACTGGGGCTTGCACCCAGCACTGCGCGACAGCGTGTACCCGCTGGTCCAGCAGGGGCAAGCGGTTTTCGTTCCCTTTGCAGGTACCCACGACACGACACGCAGTCACTTTGAGACCCAGGATGGCATCGAACTCGGCCAATCGCTCGAGGGCAGCCGCAATTACCGATCCGGCTTCCTCAACCGGCTTGCCGTCACGCTGAATGGCGCTGGCGCCATGGCCTTCACCGACAGGTTGCCGCTGGCCATGCAGGGTGACATGCAGATCGCGAACACGGCCCTGCGCGCCGTGGCCAAGCCGGCGGTGGACGCGCGCCAAAGCAGCATCATCAGCGCCATGTACCAAGGCACCCAGCTGTCCGGCTCGGTCAACCAGGGCTTCACCGTGCGGGACGAAGTGGCGCGCGAAATGGCCGCCGAAATGGACGCGGCCAGCCGCAATGCCATGAGCGCAAAGGGCTTCGAGCTGGAGGCGCGGCGCATCGCCAAACTGATGAAAGGTCGTTACAACCTGGGCTTTGTCGATGTCGGCGGCTGGGACACCCATGTGGCCCAGGGTGGCGCCACCGGCCAGTTGGCCAACCGCTTTGAGGAACTGGGCCGTGGCCTGGCCGCTTACGCGCAGGAAATGGGCAGCCGCTGGCGCGAGACCACGGTGGTGGTGGTCAGCGAGTTTGGTCGCACCTTCCGGCAAAACGGCAACAACGGCACCGATCACGGCCACGGCAGCGTGTACTGGGTGCTGGGCGGCGGCCTGCGCGGCGGCCAGGTGGCTGGCGAACAGGTGGCGGTCACAGCCGCTACCCTGTTCCAGAACCGCGACTACCCCGTCCTCAACGAGTACCGTGCCCTGCTGGGCGGCCTGTTGGCACGCCAGTTTGGCCTGAGCCCGACGCAACTGGCCAGCGTTTTCCCTGGCGCCGAATCCCGCGATCTGGGTTTGATCTGAGCGGGCGGACCGGCCATTCCCCGCTGGTGATGCCTAGGGCTTGGCCGCCTGCTCCACCGCTTTTTTCAGGTCACGGTACTCTTCGCATGAGAAGGGGCACAGCTTGTCTAGGCTGGCCAAATGCTCCCGAGCCTTGTCCAACTGCCCGGTCTGCACATAGGCGATGCCGATGTATTCATGGGCGCCGCGGTGCTTGGGGTCCAGCGTCAGGGCCTGGCGGTAGGCCACGAAGGACTCGTCGTATTTCTTCAGGTTGCGGTAGCTGTAGCCAAGCAGATTGAAGCCGTCGGCATTCTTCGGGTTGCTTTTGACAAAAGCCTCCAAAGTGGTGACGGCCGCCGACCAATCCTTCTTCGCGATCTGGCCCCTGCCCTGCGCCAACAACGGGTCCATCGTTGCGGCAGGCGGCATGTCTGCGGCCTGGGCGCCTGCGGCGTGTACAAGGGCCAAGGTCAGGATGGTGATGATGCGTTTCATGCTGTCTCCGGCACGGTCACCGCTTACGCGGCAGCGAGTTGGTAAAAGGCGGGCAAGGCAAACACCGAGTTCGGCGCGTGTGGCCGCCATGGTACAGGCAAAGGTTCAAACCGGGGCGGGCTGCCGCTCGGGCTGGCAAACCCATCGGTGGCGGCCTGCGGCGATATCAGCTGCGCCAGGGTCTGTGATTTAAGAAAGTCATTGCGGGTCTGCTCCAACTGAGCTTCCAGACCGGCCGTCAGGCTCTGCCTTGGCGCTTCAGACCCATCCGTCGGCGCCATGAAGCCCGACACCACGTCCCAGACCGACAGGGCTTGCGGGTCCTGGTTGATCTGGTAACCCCCACCCGGACCGCGAAAGGAACGGATCAGGCCCTGGTCACGCAGCCGCTTGATGATGACCTCCAGACAGGACACAGAGACCCCCATGGACCTGGCCAAGGACAGGGTACTGGCCGTCGCACCCGCCGGCAGACCGGCCAATGACACCAGCACATTGAGTGCATGCACCGCGCTTTTACTCACCATGGTTCACCTCCTGAAAGATTGTGAATAGGTTAAAAAGCTTTAATGTATCCATCATCAGAGAATTATTCTTTTAATTCTTTCAATTTATGAGAAAAATATCTAGAATCCAATGCAATATCTATTCAAACAGGCACACACATGAGCAAACCACAGGCATTGCACCGCATTGGCACCATCGCCCGGCTGGCCGACATTCCGGTACCCACGCTTCGGGTCTGGGAGTCACGCTACCAGGCCTTCAAACCTGACAAAACCAGCGGCCAGCACCGTCTGTACAGCGACGAGGATCTCCTGCGCGCCACACTGCTCAAGCAACTCTGCCAAGACGGCCACGCCATCAGCACCATCGCCAATCTGGATGCCCATGCGTTGAATCAGCTGCGGCAAAAGCACCATGCTGCTGGCATGCTCAAGGCACAGCAACAGCTGCAGGCCCACACGGTGACGATGGCTGTGGTCGGTTTGGGCTTGGCCGGCCGCATCGAGTCAAAAAAGTTCACCCTGAGCTTTCTCAACAGCCACATCAAGGTCACCCACCTCTACACCGACCTGGCGGCCGCCCGCCAGGGGTTGATGACGCCGTCGCCGCACATTCTGTTGGTCAAGGCCAGCACGCTGCACGACATCGTGATGGCCGACATCCAGCAGATCACTGCGCGCAACCACATTGCGCAGGCCATCGTCATTTACAACTACGGCAGCGAGCCCGTGGCCCAAGCCATGCGGCAGGCCGGCATGATCGTGCGGCGCGAGCCGATTTCAGACTACGAACTGGCCGACCTGATCAGCTCAGTGCTGCTGGTGGACGCCACCCAATCGGTGAGTGAGGCCCCATTGAGCGCCTTGATCCCGCCGCGCAAGTACTCCGAGGACACCTTGGCACGGGTGGCCGGCATCGCCACCTCGGTGCTGTGCGAATGCCCGCGCCATGTGGCCGAGATCATTTCGCAACTGGCCAGCTTTGAACAATACAGCCAGGAGTGCCTGAACAAGAGTTCAGAAGACGCCCATCTGCACGCCCACCTGGCCTCGGTCTCGGGCTCGGCCCGCGCCCTGTTCGAGCGCGCGCTGGAGATGGTGGCCCAACACGAGGGAATAGACCTGGGGCCACCACCCTTCCCGGGCTGAGGACCCCGGACACAGGCAGTGCCACCCAAGGTACTTTTTTGTGTAAGCTCAAGCCCACCACTGCCCGGAGCCACCCATGCAAGACACCATCGACCTTGACCGCTACCCCCTGGACCGCGAGGGCAGCAGCGGCTGGCAGCAAATGGTGGCTTCAGCCCAAGCGGCGCTGGCGGCCGACGGCATGTTCAGCCTGCCCGGCTTTCTGCGCCCCGGCGTGGCGGCGCAAGCGGCGGCACAAATTGCCCCGGTGATGGCCACCGACTCTTACCTGCACCAGCGCCGGCACAATATTTACTTCAAGCCCGAGATCCCCGGGCTGGCAACCGACCACCCCGCACTGCGCCAGGTCGACACCACCAATCACACGGTCTGCGCCGACCAGATGCCCGACAGCCTGGTGATGGCGGTGTACGCCTACCCGCCGTTGGCGCGCTTTCTCGCCGCAGCCATGGGCAAGCCGGCGTTGTACGTGATGCCCGACCCGCTGGCCTGTGCCAACGTGATGGCCTACCGCGCCGGCGAGGCGCTGAACTGGCACTTTGACCGTTCAGAGTTCACCACCACGCTGCTGCTGCAAGCGCCGGAACAGGGCGGCGACTTTGAGTACCGCACCGACCTGCGCACCGAGCAAGACCCCAACTACGAGGGCGTGGCCCGCCTGCTGGAGGGTCGCGACCCCGAAGCCCGCCGCATCCACCTGGAGGCCGGCACCTTGAACGTGTTTCGTGGCAAAAACACGGCGCACCGGGTCACCACGGTGCAGGGCGCGGTGGAGCGCATGATTGCCGTGCTGTGCTACTACGAGACGCCAGGCGTCATGTTCAGCCCGGAAGAACGCATCGGCTTTTACGGCCGCGCCGGCTGAGCCAGCAGCTGCCCGTCCACCATCTGAATCTGCCGCGCGCAACGGCTGGCCAGGGCCGGGTCATGGGTGACGATGAGGCAGGCCGACCGTTGCGTCTGGTTAACGCTGTGCAAAAGCTCAAAAATGTCGTTGGCACTGTGGGTGTCCAGATTGCCTGTGGGCTCGTCGGCCAGGATCAGGCGCGGCGACAGGGCCAACGCGCGCGCCACCGCCACCCGCTGCTGCATGCCGCCCGACAGTTGTGAGGGCCGCTTGTGCGAGGCATCTTTCAAGCCCACCTGATCGAGCAAGCGCAAGGCGGTGGCCCGGGCTTGCGGCGTGGGCCAACCAGAGTCAATGATGGCTGGCATCATCACGTTTTCCAGGGCGGTAAAGCCGGGCAACAGGTGGTGAAACTGAAAAATAAACCCGATGCTCCGCCCCCGCAGCGCGGTGATGGCGACATCGTCAAGCCCCGCCGTGTCCTGGCCACCCACCAGCAGCTGGCCGCTGGTCGGTTTCTCCAGCAGGCCGATCAGGTTGAGCAGCGTACTCTTACCCGAACCCGAGGGCCCGGTCAGCGCCGCAAAATCACCCTCCTGGATGCTCAGGTCTATGCCGTGCAGCACCTCTGTGACCACGGGCGTACCCAGGCCGTAGCTCTTGCGGATCTGGTGCAGCTCGATGATGGCGCTCATGGTGGGGGCCTGCCATCAAACCCGGATGGCCTGCACCGGGTCCAGCTGCGCAGCGCGGCGGGCAGGCAGCGCGGCTGCCATCAGCCCCACCACCAGTGCCAACGCGCAGGCTGACAGCACCACCCCGGGGTCAAGCCCTGGGCTGAGCAATGCCGTGCCGTCCGCATTGCGGGTGATGCGGGCAAAAAAATTGAGCAAGCCCAGCGACAGTGCAGACCCCAAGGCCGACCCCACCAGGCCATACAGGCCACCCTGCAGCAAAAAGACCGACATGATGCGCCATGGGCTGGCACCCATGGCCCGCAAAATGCCGATTTCCTTTTGTTTTTGCACCACCGACACCACCAGCACGCTGGCAATGCCCACCGCCACAATCACAGTCACAAAGAAGCGAATCAGGTTGTTGGACATGCTTTGGCTGTTCAGGGCCGACAACAGCTGCGCGTTGGTTTGCATCCAGCTGTCCACGGTTAAACCGGTTTGCGCCTGCAGCAGGCGTGCTGTGGCCTCTGCCGCAAACAGGTTCTCCACCCGCAGGTCCAACTGCGTGATGCCCCCGGGCAGGTCCAGCAGAGACTGCGCCAGCTTGATGCTGGTGAACACCCAGCGACGGTTGAGGTCGCGGTTGCCAATGTCAAAAATGCCGGCCACGCTGACCAGGTCATTGCGCCCATCCACAGTCACCAAGCGTAATTTGTCGCCCACCGTGATGCCCAGGTCTTTGGCCAGTTCACTGCCAATGACCACGTTGGTCCCGCTCACGTCAAACAGGCCCTGGCGCAGGTATTTGGCCATGCGCACAATTCGCTGGTAGGCCTGTGGCTCGACACCCATCAAGGCGATGGACTGGCTGGCATCAGCCCGCACCGCAAAGCCAGCGCCTGACACCATGGGCGACACCGCCAGCACGCCCGGAGTCTGTGCCGCCAACTGCGCGACCGAGGTCCACTGGTCCACACTGCGCAAGCGTTGGGCACGGGGCTGGATGATGGCGGCCGTGCTGTCGGGCGACAGCGTGGTGTGGTTAGCCGCCTGGGGCGGGCGGATCACGACATGGGCCTGGCTGCCCAAGGTCTTGTCGATGATGGACACCTGCAACTGGCTGATCAAGGTCGTCAAAAAAATGATCCCCGCCACGCCGCCCGTGACGCCTGCCAGGATCAGCACCGTTTGCATGCGCCCCTCGCGCAGGTAGCGAAGGCAGACCATCCAGGCAAACGGCAAACGCACGGGCATGGCGGTTAACAGTGGCTGCTTACTGCGTTAGCCCGGGAATAGGCTGCGCGTTGCCTTTGGGAACGCGCTCGGCTTGTTCGCGCACGCGGTCGCCGTCTTCGGCCGAGGTGCTGGGTGTGATGACCCGGTCCCCGGCAGCCAAACCCTCCAGCACCTGGGTGGTACCGACACCCCGCAAGCCCAACACCAACTTGACTTTTTCTGCATGGCCGCCCCGGTTGACCAGCGCATAGGCGCCGCCATTGGCATCGCGCCGCACCGCGTCGGTGGGCAACTTCAGGGCGTTGGCGGCCTGCGCAGTGATGATTTCAACGCTCACCGTCATGTCAGGGCGCAGGTAATCGACGCCGGCGTCCACTCGCAGCTTCAAGTCAACCGTGCCGCGCTGCGGGTCGACCGCCGGGGCAATGAAGGTCAGCGTGGCATTGAAAGGCCGCTCCGGGTAGGCATCGGCAGTGGCCCGTGCGGTTTGGCCCAGCTTGAGGTAGCTCAGGTTTTTCTCATCCACGCTGGCCTGGATGCGAGTCTCGTCACCACTGACCAGGGTCAGCAGGGTGCGGCCGGGCTGCGCCGTGTCGCCCGGATCGGCGGCGCGGCTGATGACGGTACCCGCCACCGGCGCGCGCAGGCTGAGCTGGTCGAGCCGCCCCAAGGCTGCCCGTTCGGCGGCCAGCGCCTGCGCCAGCCGGCTCTGTGCCAGTTCAGCTTCGGCCCCGCCAGCGCCAGTGCCAGCCGCCTGCGCGCTGGCGGCCAGCACGGCAGCCGCACTGGCCGTGGCGGCACGCTGCGCATCATCAAGCCGCGATGGAGACACAAAGCCCTGCTGCACCAGCTGGCGCACACGAACCAGCTCGTTCTGAGCCTGGGTGTCGGCGGCTCGCGCCTGGGCCAGCTGCTGCACACTCACCGGCAATTGCACAGAATTGAGCTGGCGAATGCGCCCGCGCGCTTCTGTCACCGCCGCCTTGGCCTGGGCCAGGTTGGCCACCGCCTCGTCGTCGCGCAAGCGCACCAGCACCTGCCGCGCCTGCACCGCATCGCCCTCACGCACCAAAATGGCCTCAATGCGTGCAATGTTCTGGCTGGCCAGCTCGGTCCGGCCCACGCTGGCAATGCGCCCGCTGGTCACCACAGACTGCACCATCGGCCCCTGGGTGACCACCACCACCTCCACCGGTTTGCCACGGCCAGTCATCGCCAACCAAGCAGCGCCACCGGCGGCGATCAGGGCGACCAAGACGCACACGGTGCGCGAAACTTTCATGACTTGATTGTGCTTGATCACTCCCCTGGCGGCTGATGCAGCGCATCGGCCATCTTGAGAAAAAACAGGTCATTGAATTGCTTCACGTGCTCGCTATGCTGATGCCGCCGTCGCGCAGCACGTTTTTCTCGCTCCAGCGCTCTTATCACATGCACTGTCTTGCAGATCAGTAGCGGCAAGTTGAGGGCCAGCCTCAGGATCGGAGGCTGGCCAGACCCCAGGGCCGCTCAGGCTTGGGCGGCAATCACCTTGATCTCTACGCCGTACTCGGGGCCTGCCAAGCGGCCGGTGTGCACGGTGGCGCGGGCGGGGGTGTGGCCGGGCACCACCCACTCTTGCCAGGCGCGGTTCATGTCGCCAAAGGTGTCCATGTTGGTGAGCCAGATGGTGGCCGACAGCACGCGGCTTTTGTCGCTGCCGCTGAGCGCCAGCAGGCGGTCAATGCTGGCCAGCACCTGCTGGGTTTGGGTGTAGATGTCCGGGCCGCAGCCCTCGTTGGCCACCTGGCCGGTCAGGTAAACAGTGTTTTGGTGGATGACGGCCTCGGACAGGCGAGGACCGATTTCAATGCGTTGGATGTTCATGATGGTAGGTAGGGTGAGGTGAATGGGTGGGACGCCAGTCGCCCCGGGGACGATGCTACTTGCTGCGGCCCGCGTACTGCGTGATGACCAGCAGCACGGTGGTGGCCAACACGATCAGGGTGGAGATGGCAGCTATGGTCGGGTCCACCTGGTCGCGCAGGGCGTTGAACATGTTGCGCGTCAGGGTGGAGTTGGGGCCGCCCGAGACAAACAGCGAGACGATGATTTCATCAAACGATGTCAAAAACGCGAGCACCGCGCCGGTGACCACCGAAAACTTGATTTGCGGCAGCGTCACCATCCAGAAGGCCTTGATGCGCGAGGCCCCCAGGCTGCGGGCCACCAGTTCCTGGTCCAGGTCAAAGGTTTTCAGGGCCGAGGCCACCACCAGCATCACCACCGGGATGGCCAGCATGCTGTGCGCCAGCACCAGCCCCAGCATGCTGTTGACCAGCTTGAGCTTGACGTAGGCATAAAACACACCAATGCCGATCAGGATCACCGGCACCACCATGGGGGTGAGCAGCAGCATCAAGAGCAGGTTGGCATGCCGCAGGCGAGACACGTGCAGGCCATAGGCTGCCATGGTGGCCAAAGGGGTGGCCAGCAGGGCCGTGAGCAGACCGGCCTTGAGCGAGGTGGCGGTGGCCTGCATCCACGCCGTGGAGTTGAAGTAGCTGGCGTACCAGCGCAGCGACCATTCGCGCGGCGGAAACTCCAGGTACTGCGAGGCCGAGAACGACATGGGGATGACCAGCAGGGTGGGGATCACCAGCAGCACCATGACCAGCACCGCCACCCCATACAGCCACAGCCTCGCGCCATGGGTGATCTGGGTGTCGGTGGCGGGGCTTTGCAGCCAGCTCATAGCCGCTCCCCCGATGGCACGATGTTGCCCAGCCGGGTCAGGCGCGCCGTGCCGAGGATCAGCAGGGCGGTCAGCACCAGCAGCACCACGCCCAAGGCGCTGGCCGCACCCCAGTTGAAAAAGATCTCGATGTCATTGGCAATGCGGCTCGACACCATGATCACCTTGCCGCCACCCAACACCGCCGGCGTGACATAAAAACCCAGGCACAAGATAAACACGATCAGTACGCCCGCGCTCAGGCCGGGCAGGGCCAGCGGAAAAAACACCAGCCAGAAGCTGCGCAGCGGGCTGGCACCCAGATTGGCGGCCGCGCGCAAGTAGTTGCGGTCGATCGCGCGCATGGCGGAATACAGTGGCAACACCAAGAACGGCAGCATCACATGAACCATGCCAATCAGCGTACCGGCCATGTTGTGCACCAGCGCCAGCGGCTCGTCCCACAGGCCCAACTCGATGCCCCAGTTGTTGATCAGCCCGCGCCGCTGCAGCAGCACCAGCCAGGCGTAGGTTCGCACCAAGAGCGAGGTCCATAAGGGCAGCAGCACGGCCACCATGCACAGGTTGGCCGCGCGTTTGGGCAGCTCAGACAAGAAATAGGCCAGTGGGTAGCCCAGCAAGATGCAGATGCCGGTGGTCAGCAGGCTGACCCTGAAGGTGGTGAGAAAGGTGCGGCCATAAGAGGGCTGCTCCCACATGCGCTGGTAGTGCTCCAGGCTGAAGCTGCCGGCATCCGACAACACCGACAGGTAAAACAGCCAGCACACCGGCAGCAGCATGGTGACCACGATCAGCAGCAGGGCCGGCATGACCAGGCTGGCCAGCCCAAGCCGCTCCCACAGCGCGTTGCGCTGCAGGGCCAAGGCATTGGGCAGGTGGGTCACGCCGGGGCTCCGTCAGGCGGCAACAGCACCGTGTCGTGCACTGCCAGCGCCAAGCGCAGGGCGTGGCCGGGCTCGGTCGGGGCGGCCAGGCCCGTGCCGATAGAGGCACTGCGCACCTGTACCTTGGCACCGTCTGCCAGCGCCACCTGAAGCAGCGAGCTGTCGCCCTGGTAAACCGTGGCCGCCAGGGTGCCTTGAAGCAGGTTGAAGCCGGCCCCCGGGTCTTCGCCGTCTGCCAGCACGCGCAGGCGCTCTGGCCGCAGCATCAGCAGGTGTTGGCCACTGGCGGGCAGGGGGTCTGCCGTCAGCAAGTTCTGACCCGCCAGCGACAAGCGACCCTGCGCCACCGTGACCGGCAAAAAGGTGGATTCGCCAATGAACTCGGCCACAAAACGGTTGGCTGGGCGCTCATAGATGGCGCGTGGCGTGTCCAGCTGCATGATGCGCCCGCCATTGATGACGGCAATGCGGTCGGACATGGTCAGCGCCTCACGCTGATCGTGCGTGACATAAACCGTGGTCATGCCCAGTTGCTCGTGCAGCTGGCGCAGCTCAATCTGCATGTGCTCGCGCAGCTGCTTGTCCAGGGCCGACAGCGGCTCGTCCATCAGCATGATGCGCGGCTCAAACACCATGGCGCGCGCCAGGGCCACGCGCTGGCGCTGGCCGCCTGAGAGCTGGTCCACGCCTCGGGCACCATAGCCGCCAAGGCGCACCATCTCCAAAGCTCGCTCAACGCGGCGGGCCGATTCAGCGCCCACGATACCGCGCAGCTTGAGCGGAAACGCCACGTTGCCAGCCACCGTCATGTGGGGAAACAGCGCGTAGTTCTGGAACACCATGCCAACATCGCGCTTGTGCGGCGGCACCGTGATCATCTCGGTATCGCCAAATTTCAGGCTACCACCATCGGGCCGGGTGAAGCCGGCCAGCACGGTCAACAGCGTGGTCTTGCCCGAGCCCGAGGGGCCCAACAGCGTCAGGAATTCGCCACTCTGGATGTGCAGGTCCACATGGTCCAGGGCAAATACCTTGCCATAGGTTTTGGTCACTTGCGCGATGGTGATCGGTAGCGACGAATTGCGCGCCATGGCGGGCTCTTTCCAATTAAAAGACGGCCGCCTTGAGGGGCAGGCCGTCGGCAGTTGCGCAGGCCCGGGATAGGGCCTGTCGGTCAAAACGTCACTCGGTCAGCATGTCCTGGAACAGGGCAGAAGCCCGGGCGCCATTTTTGATGTACCAGCTTTGGTCAATGGGCAATTGCTTGGCCTGGTTGTCAGGGTGCGACGGCAGTTGCTTGGCATAGGCGGCCGGAATGGCGTTGCCCTCATAGGCCTTTTTGTTGGTCGGGCCGTAAGTGATGTACTTGGTGAACTCGGCCTGGTAAGGCGCTTTGCTGATCTCGCTGAGGAACTTCATGGCAGCGGCCTTGTTGGGCGCGCCTTTGGGAATGGCGTAGCAATCGTAATCAGCCAGGCCCTGGTTGAAGGTGTAGGCCACCTTGGCACCGTCTTTGGCCACCACGTCAAAGCGGCCGTTCCAGCCGGTGACCATGTCGACCTCGCCGTCTTTCATCAGCTGCGCATGCTGTGCGCCCGACGACCACCACACTGCCACATGGGGCTTGAGCTCCTTGATCTTCTTGATGGCGCGCTCGATGCCGCCGGGAGCGGACAGCACCTCATAGACCTTATTGGCAGGTACGCCATCGGCCATCAGCGCCGGCTCCAGCACGCCCTCGCCGCCCTTGCGGTAAGCGCGCTTGCCTGGGAATTTCTTCACGTCCCAGAAATCTGCCCAGCTCTGCGGGCCCTTGTCGCCGTAGGTCTTGGTGTTCCAGGCCAGCACGGTTGAGAAGACGTCGCCACACACATAGTACTGCTGGGCGGCGCCGGGTACAAAGTTGGTCACATCAATCATCTTGTAATCCAAGGGCTCCAACATGCCCTCGGCGCCAGACCGGGCCGCGCCGCCGGATCCGCTGGTGACCACATCCCAAGTCACCGCACCGGCCTTGACTTGCAAGGCCACCGCTGCGATGCCGGTGTAGGTTTCTTCCTTGATCGTGATGCCCAGGGTCTTGGCCGCGGGCACAAACAAAGACTTGCTTTGAGCTTCCTGGTACGAGCCGCCAAAGGACACCACAGTCAGCTGGGCCGCGGCATGGCCAGTGAAACTGGCCGCCACTGCCGCAGTGGCCAGTGCCGCAAAACGGCTCTTGAAACGCTTGATCATCATTGCAATACTCCTGTTAAAAACACATGTTCTTGTCTACGCCGGCCCGGGCCCGGCCTGTCTCCGAGTGCACCACTGTAGAAACCGGGTGGTCTTCGCACTAGGGCCATTCTCGAAACATCAGCATACCAATATGACAGCCGAATGACCTCTCAAAGACGCGCCACCACGCTTTTGGTTTTGCTGTAGCTGCGCAAGGCCTCCAGCCCTTTTTCCCGGCCAAAACCGGAATGCTTGTTGCCCCCAAACGGCACCGAAATACCTCCGGCAAAGTACTCGTTGAGATAGACCTGGCCCGCGTCGATGTCGCGCGCCAACCGGTGCGCAGCACTCAGGTTCCGGGTGAAGACGCCGGCCACCAGCCCAAAGGGCGTGCCATTGGCCAGCGCCAGCGCCTCGTCCAGGTCGTCAAACACCTGAACGCACAGCACCGGGCCAAAAATCTCCTGCTGCACCGCCTCGTCGGTGGGCGACAGGTCGTCCAATACCGTGGGCTCGTAGAACCAGCCCAGACCCGTCTGTGGGTCTGGCCGGATATGGCCGCCGGCGATCACCGACACGCCGCGCGCCCGCGCCCGGTCCACATAGCCTGCCACCTTGTGCAAATGTGCCTCGGAACTGAGCGGGCCCATGCCGGGATCGCGCAGGCCATGACCCAGGCTCAGGGCCGCCGCCCGCGCTGCCACCTGAGCCACCAACTGTTCATGCACCGACCGCGCCACCAGCAAACGCGACCCGGCGGAGCAGATCTGCCCCGCGTTTTCAAATATGGCGCCCATCACGTTGTCAGCGGCCAGGGCCAGATCGGCATCGGCCAGCACCAGCAAAGGTGACTTGCCGCCCAACTCCAGCACCAGCCGGGTGATGTTGGGCGCCGCAGCGCGCATCACATCGATGCCGGTACTGACCGAGCCGGTGAACGTGATGTGGTGCACGCCGGGGTGGCGCACCAGCGCCGCACCCGCCTCGCGCCCGGTGCCGGTCACCACATTGCACACCCCGGCCGGCACCCCGGCCTGATGGCACAGCTCGGCCAGCATCAGCGCCGTCAGCGGCGTTTGCTCGGCGGGCTTGGCCACCACCGTGCAGCCAGCGGCCAGGGCGGGCGCCAGACCGCGTGCGGCGGTGGACAGGGGGTAGTTCCAGGGGATGATGTGGGCCGTCACGCCCACCGGTTCGTTGAGCGTGTAGGCCAGGTAGTCGGGGCCCAGCGGCAGGCTGTCGCCCTGGTGTTTGTCGCAAGCACCGGCGTAGTAATCAAAGCAATTGGCAGCGCCGGCCACGTCGCCCAGGGCCTCCACCAAGCGCTTACCAGAGTCCAATGTCTCCACCACGGCCAGGCGTGCCGCGTTGGCGCGGATCAGCTCGGCCACCCGGTGCAGCACACGGCCGCGTTGTGCGGGCGCCATGTCGCGCCAGGGGCCTTTCAGGGCGCGGTTGGCGGCTTGCACAGCGGCATCCACATCCGCCGCCTGCCCAGCCGCAAACCGGGCAAACACCCGGCCGGTGCCGGGGTCCAGCGTGTCCATGGCGGCGCCGTCCACCGAAGCGATGGCTGCGCCGCCAATAAAGTGATGTTCGGGCAGGCCCGACAGTGTGCCGGTGGCTTGGGCCTCTTGGACCCAGCGTTGCAGATCAGAGGTCACTCAGGCTACCTCGCTCATCTGGTAGGTGGCACGTTGCAGCCAGTCGGGGTGAATCTCCACGCCCCAGCCCGGGCCGGCCGGTAGTTCGATGTGACCGTCCTTGATCTTGTAGGGCGACTCCACGTACAGGCCCTCTTGCCAGGGGTAGTAGTCCGGTCCTTCGATGGAAAACTCCAGGTATTTACCGGGGTTGGGAATGGCACACAGCAGGTGCATGGTGAACAGCGTCACCAGCGACAGATTGGCGCTGTGCGGGGTGCAAGGCAGGCCTGCAGCGTGGGCCATGTGCGCCACCTGCATGCTGCGCACCATGCCGCCCATGTAGCACACGTCGGGCTGCACGATGTCCACCGCGTGCATGGCAATCATGTGCTTCCACATCGGCAGGTAGCAGTCCTGCTCGCCGCCGGTGACGTCGAGCGCCAGGGCCTCGCGCACGGTGCGCGTCTGCTCCAGTTCCCAGTAGGGGCAGGGCTCCTCAAAATGGCAGATGCCGTTGGCTTCCAGCAGCCGGCCGACCTCGATGGCGCGCGCCGGCGAGTAGCAGCTGTTGGCGTCCACCAGCAATTCAACCGCATCACCCAGTCCCTGGCGCATGGCCGGCACGATCTCTTCGGTGCGGCCCGGCCACTCGTCTTTGTCGTGGCCGTATTCGGCGCCCACCCGGAACTTGAAGGCATCAAAGCCGAACTGGTCGCGCAGGCCCTGCAACCGCCGCACCTCATCCTTGGGCGTGATGTCGCGCTTCATGGACGAGGCGTAAGCCCGCAGGCGCCGAGGCGCGCCGCCCAGCAGTTCGCAAACCGGTTTGCCCTCGGCCTTGCCCAGCCGGTCCCACAGGGCCGTCTCGACCCCACAAAGGGCCCGGTAAAGGTGCGAGCCCGGGAACTTGTGCTCGCGCTCGGGCACCAGGGCGCTGAGGCCGGCGATGTCCGAGGCATCCTGACCCAGTGCCCAGGGCGCCACCTGGCGGTGAACAATTTGGGCCGTCAAGTCAGCGTGGTAGGTGGACACCTGGCCCCAGCCCTGGCTGCCGTCCTGCGCTGTCACGCGGACAAAGCCGACAAAGGGATCACAAAAAGTCTCGATGCGCTTGATTTTCATAAGGCAATGATGGGCGGCAATTGGCTGGGGTCACAGGTCCATTTTGAACAATGGGTGATACCATTTTGGCATGCCACTTACACAGAGCCACTGATGGTCAAACGCGCGGGCGGCTCGCTGCTGCTGTCGATCCAGATCAACCGGGACGCCCAACAGCCCGTCAGCACCCAGTTGTGCATTGCGCTGCGCGACATGATCCTGGCCGGCGGGTTTTTGGCCGGTGAACGCTTGCCCGCCAGCCGCACCCTGGCGCGCGACCTGGGTCTGTCGCGCACCACAGTGATCGAAGTGTTCGACCGCCTGGTGGCCGAGGGCCTGCTGGAATCACGCACCGGCGCCGGCACCTTTGTCAGCGCCGTGCTCAATGTGAGTAGGCCCAGACCGCCACAGCCCGACGCGCCGTCGCTGGTGCACACCGCGCCACGCCTGTCCGGCATGATGGCCCAGGCTGTGAGCCGGTTTGGCGACCGCAAGCGACTGCCGCACATGCCCCGTGCCTTCACCACCGCCCTGCCGGCGTTTGACGTGTTTCCGATGGCGCAATGGGCACGCCTGTCGGCCAAGTACCTGCGCGGCGCACGCGACGACATCATGGGCTACGGCGACCCGGATGGCGCGCCCCAGCTGCGTCGCGCGCTGGCCTCGCATTTGCGCGTCAACCGCGGCATCACCTGCGATGCGGAGCAGATTTTCATTGTGGGTGGCGCGCAGCAGGCCTTTCACCTGATTGGATCGACCTTGCTCAACCCCGGCGAGAACGTGTGGTTCGAGAACCCGGGTGCCATCGGTGCGCGCAACAGCCTGATCGCCTGCGGCGCCAACCTGGTGCCAGTGCCGGTGGACAACGAAGGGCTGCGGGTGGACGAGGCCTTGCGCCTGAGCCCTCAGTTCCGACTGGCCTTTGTGACACCGTCCCATCAGCAACCGATGGGCTGTGTGATGAGCCTGGAGCGCCGCTTTGCCTTGCTGCATGCGGCCGAGCGTGCCGGCGCCTGGGTGATCGAGGACGACTACGACGGCGAGTTCTTCTTCAGCGGACGGCCACCACCAACCCTCAAAAGCGTGGACACCAATGGCCAGGTAATCTACGTCGGCACCTTCAGCAAATCGCTTTTTCCGGCGCTGCGCCTGGGCTATATGCTGGTGCCGCCGGCGCTGGTCGACACCTTCGGCACCATCATGCGCAAGTTTTTGCCGGGCGTGCCCTCGCACACCCAGGCCATGGTGGCTGAATTCATCAACGAGGGGCACTTTGCGTCACATGTGCGGCGCATGCGGCTTATCTACCAGGAGCGTCATGACGCGCTGCTGACCGCCTCGCACCAGCGGCTGGACGGTCTGCTCAAGGTGCAGCCCTCGCACAGCGGCTTGCACGCCGTTGCGCTGCTGCCGGCCACTGTGTCCGAAATGGCGGTCTCACGCGATGCCGACCAGCGCCAGGTCACGGCCTCGCCCATCGGTCGCTTTGCGCTGGCGCCAGTGGCCGTGAACGGGCTGGTACTGGGCTTTGGCGGCGTATCGCCCAAGCTCATCACCGCCGGGGTCGAGGTGCTGGCCCAAGTGCTGGAGGCCCGCCTGAGCCCGGCCACGGCACGTCAGGCCCGCGCGCGTGCTTGCCTGCGTGGTTTGTAATTTTGGTCAAAGCGGACCTGTGCACCCATCCAATTCCTGTGGGATGCTTAGCCTGTCCTATTTCTTGGCACGCGTGTGAGCGAATTTGACTTCATTGTGGTGGGCGCCGGCTCGGCGGGCTGTGTGCTGGCCAACCGCCTGACCGCGTCGGGGCGGCACAGTGTGCTGCTGCTGGAGGCCGGCGGCAGCGACCAGCGCTTCTGGCTGAAGGCCCCCATCGGCTATGGCATGTCCTTTTACAACCCCCAGGTCAACTGGATGTACCGCACCGAGCCGGACCCAGCATTGGCCGGGCGCACCGGTTACTGGCCGCGCGGCAAAGTGCTGGGCGGCTCCAGCAGCATCAATGCCATGGTGTTCATCCGGGGCCAGCGCCGCGACTTTGACGACTGGGCGGCGCTGGGCAATACCGGCTGGGGCTGGTCCGACGTGCTGCCCTACTTCAAGAAGCTGGAAGACAGTGTGCACGGGCCCAGCGAGACCCGCGGCACGGGTGGCCCCCTGCAGGTGAGCGATGTCTCAAGCCAGGTGCACCCCTTGTGCGAGGTCTACCTGCGCGCCGGAGAGCAAATGGGCCTGGCGCGCAACCCCGACATCAACGGGGCCTCCAACGAAGGTGTGGCCATCAACCAGATCACCACCCGCAAAGGCGTGCGTGCATCGGCCAGCAGTGCCTACCTGCGGCCGGCAAGCCGACGCGCCAATTTGCGCGTGGAAACCGGTGCCATGACCACTCGCATCACCTTTGACGGGCTTCGGGCCACTGGCGTTGAGTACCTGCAGCACGGGCAGCGCCGCACCAGCCGCGCCCGCTGCGAGGTCATTCTGGCGGCTGGCGCCATCAACACGCCGCAGTTGCTGCAGTTGTCCGGGGTCGGCCCAGCAGCCGAGCTAGCGGCGCTGCAGCTGCCCGTGGTGCTGGACAGCCCGGCCGTTGGCCAGCACCTGCAAGACCACTTGTGCATTGACTATGTGTACCGCTCGCGCGTGCCCACCCTCAACAACGAGCTCGGGCCCTGGCCGGCCAAGCTGTGGGCCGGTCTGAAGTACCTGACCACCCGCACCGGGCCACTGGCGCTCAGCGTCAACCAGGGCGGCGGTTTTTGCCGCTCGCGCGAGGGGCTGGCGCACCCCGACATGCAGCTTTATTTCTCGCCACTGAGTTATCTGCGGGCGGTGCCAGGCAAGCGCGAACTCACCGCGCCGGATGCGTTTCCCGGCTTTGCCCTCAGCGCCCAACCCTGTCGGCCCGACAGCCGTGGCCACCTGGCGCTACGCAGCACCGACCCTTCGCAGGCGCCGCGCATCGTGCCCAATTCACTCGCCACCCAGCACGATCTGGACGCCATGCTGGCGGCGGCCCAACTGGTGCGCCGGCTGGCCGCCACGCCAGCCTTCCAGGCCGTGATCGAACAGGAAATCACGCCAGGACCGGCGGTGCAGTCGCCCGAAGACATCATGGCCGACATCGCCCAACGCGCCTCCACCGTGTTCCACCCGGTCAGCACCTGCCGCATGGGGCCAGACCCGCGCCAGGCGGTGGTGGACGCCCAACTTCGGGTGCACGGTCTGCAGGGGCTGCGCGTGATTGACGCCTCGGTTTTTCCCACCCTTACCTCGGGCAATACCAACGCCCCCACCCTCATGCTGGCCGAAAAAGGCGCCGACCTGGTGCTGGCCGCAACACGGACACACGCCCCATGACACAAGATAACTTGATGGCCCACTGCAAAACCACGCCCTACTGGTGGGACGACGCCCAGCGGCCCAGCCTGCCCGATGCCGTGCTGCCCTCGACGGTGGATGTGCTGGTGATCGGTGCCGGCTACACCGGTCTGCACGCGGCCCTGCAAACCGCGCGCGGCGGCCGCTCCACCCTGGTGGTGGACGCCGAGGAAGCCGGCTGGGGCTGCAGCACGCGCAATGGCGGACAGATTTCGACCAGCATCAAACCCGGCTTTGATCAGTTGGCCAAGCGGCATGGGCCGGAGCGGGCCTTTGGCATCCTGCGCGAAGGCCAGCAGTCGCTGGCCTGGATCGCCGATTTTGTGCGCAGCGAAGGGATTGACTGCAACTTTGGCCAGGTCGGGCGCTTTCATGCGGCACACAACGCGGCCCAGTACGAGGCCCTGGCCGGTAAAGTGGCCAAGCAGCCCAAGGGCCTGGAGGTGAAGGCCCATGTGGTGCCGCGCGCTGAACAGCGACGCGAACTGGGCTCTGACGTTTACTGGGGCGGTGTGGTCTATGAGCAGCATTGCTCGGTGCACCCGGCGCGCTACCACCAGGGCCTGCTGGAGCGGGCGCTGGCCGCCGGTGTGCAGGTGGCACCCCGCTGCCCGGCCAGCGCCATTGACAAGCAGGGCACGCAGTTCAGGGTGACCACGGCGCGCGGCGTGGTGCTGGCGCGTGATGTGGTGATCGCCACCAACGGCTACACCGGCAATCTCACGCCCTGGCTGCAGCGCCGGGTGATCCCGATCGGCAGCTACATGATCGCCACAGACCCCCTGCCCGCAGGCATGATGGACCGGTTGATCCCCAAGAACCGCATCGTCAGCGACACCCGCAAGGTGGTGTTCTATTACCGCGCCTCGCCAGATCGCCAGCGCATCCTGTTTGGGGGCCGCGTCTCGCACCAGGAAACCGACCCGCGCGTGAGCGGCCCCAAACTGCACGCCGACATGGCCGGCATCTTCCCCGAATTGGCCGAGGTGCCCATCAGCCACTCATGGTGCGGTTTTGTGGCTTACACCTTTGATGAGCTCATGCACCTGGGCAAACACGAGGGCATGCACTACGCCATGGGCTACTGCGGCGCCGGTGTCGGTACCTCGAGCTACTTTGGCATGCGCATCGGCCAACAGGTGCTGGGGCTCAAAGAAGGCCAGACCGCGCTGGACGGACTGGCCTTTGAAACACGGCCGCTGTACAGCGGCAACCCCTGGTTTCTGGCGCCCTCCATTGGCTATTACCGGCTGCGCGACCGGCTGCCGATCTGAGACTTGTCCAAAGTCGCTGACGTCGTCAGTCGGGCAGTTCAAGCACACAGGCCAAAGCCAAGCCTGGCGGCGCCTGGTAATCGGCCAGCACCCAGGCCCGCAACGGGTCGGTGGTGGCCGCTTGCAGCAGGCTCAAGACGAATCGGATGGAGGGCTGGTCCAGCGCGGCGAAGGGCTCATCCAGCAGCGTGAGGGCGGCGCCAGCGGCAAAGGCCGCGGCCAAGCCCACCTTGCGCCGCGAGCCAGTCGACAGCATGTACATGGGTTTGTGCCAGTGGGGTGCCAGCCCGAGACCGTCAATCAGCGCGGGCAGCTGCGCAGGGTCAAAGCCAGGGTAGCGTGCAGACAACGCGTCCATCTGGGCTTCGGCCGTCACCTGCTCCAGATCACTGGTCTGATGGTCCACCCGAAACACCTGCGCCCGGTAGGCCGCCGGCTGTTCGCCCAGGCTGCTTCCGCCAAGACACAGGGCGCCACCATCACTCGGCAGGTCGCCTGCCATCAGCCGCAGCAGCGTGGTCTTACCGCTGCCGTCGCCACCGCGCAGCAGGCTCACGCCCGGCGGCAGCTCAAACGACAAGCCTTGGAACAGCCGGCGCTGCGGGTAAGCAAAGGCCAGGTTTTGCGCGCGCAAAACGGTGCTTGGCATGGTGGGCTCAGACCTCAGTCATGCGGCGGCAGCTCGTCGCGCGGCCGGCGCTCGCGCAACATGAACAGGTACAAGCCCTCGACCTTCTCGCGCGCCCAAGGCGTTTTGCGCAGGAATTTGAGGCTGGAGGCGACGCTGGGATCGTGGCTGAAACAGCGCACCGGGATGCGCTCGGCCAGACCGGCCCAGCCGTAATGCGCTGACAGTGTGGTGACGATGGCCTCCAGCGTCAGGCCGTGCAGGGGATTCCGGGGCTGGTGGGGGTCGGGCATATCGCCATTCTGGCAGAGCGTCTCAGCCTTCAAACTGCGGATGCAGCTGACGGATCCGGCTCATGGCCATGCCGGCGGCGGCGGTGCGGGTCTCCACGCCGAGCTTGACGTAGACCCGTTCCAGGTGTTTTTTGACCGTCATCGGGCTGGCGCCCAGAATCTCGCCGATGTCGCGGTTGGTCTTGCCCTTGACCACCCAGTACAGGACCTCGGCCTCGCGCGGCGTGAGCTTGAAACTCAGCGACATGGCGTCGATCACAGACTCGTCCGACACCTCGCGCATGATGATCAGCCAGTCGCCGCCGCCCTCCAAGTCGCCAATTTGCTGGTGCAGCCGAAAACTCAGGCGTTT